>QQSI01000039.1 GCA_003602645.1 Candidatus Poseidoniales archaeon
CTTGATTGGATTCAACGACAAGGCCTCATCGCCGTGAAATTGGCGCAGATTTTTGCCCTCCGGCCAGATTTATTGGGGGTTGAGAAGGCCAGACAATTGCAACAGCTGTACCAACATGCCGCATCGATTGCTTCTGAAAACCTTCACGAAACCATCGCCAAAAAAGCACCAAAAGGATTCATGGACGCCTTCGAGTCAATCGACGATGAGCCACTTGCAGCGGCATCAGTCGGCCAAGTCCACCGTGGAAAACTCAAGACTGGAGAAGAAGTGGTCATCAAATTCATCAAACAGACTAACGCTGTGGAATTCAAAAAAGAAGTCGTTCGTATGCGACGGTGGCTACGAATTTTCCTCATTTTTGCTCCAAAACTCCGCAAGGTAGGCAATCCGATGGCATTGATCAACCACGTCGCAGACTACACCTTGAGGGAACTTGACCTGCGAAATGAGATCAAGGGGGCAAGGGAACTGGCCGGAATCAAAGACTCCTTGAAAGACGATTTCAGTATGGACCTTCTGCGATTCCCGATTTACTATCCAGAGTTATCAAATTCAGACATTCTTGTTTCAGAATTCATCCAGGGTATGTCACTCGAGGAGGGCATCGAAGAAAAAGCGCTCACTTGGGATTTCTTGTTGCAATTCTTTAGGATTCACGGTGCTTACTTGTTTGGTATTGGCACCTTCCACGGTGACCTCCACCCCGGAAACTGCATCGTTGATGATGATGGGAAATTCGTATTCATTGACAACGGCGCTATCTGCCATGCCCCCCAAAAAGTCGCTCATGCACTCTTCCATTTCTTTGACCATCTCTCTCGCCAAGAAATGCAAGAAGCATTTGACGCTCTCTTGACAATGACCGAAATGAAACCCAATCCCAAGAGGTTAGCCAAGTATTACAGCACGATGACGGAGATTTACACAGATTTTGAAAAGAAACCCGTTGGAGAACAAAGCCTCACTCGAATCATGATGGGGACGGTAAAGGCGGCTGTGGAGCATGCCGGCGCCACATTCGGAGAAGAAGCATTCCCGATTATTCGCGCGCTAATGTACCTTGACGGACTGGTAATTCGTACCCATCCAGATGCCTTGCTCATCCAATCGATGGGTCCTTTCTTGGAAGAATTCCAAACAAAACTCAACATCTGAGGGTGGAATAATGGCTTCGATTGCGGTTGTCGGTGCAGGTTTATCGGGACTCAGGTGCGCGACACTGCTGCAAGCTTCTGGCCACGATGTGCAGGTTTTCGAACGGTCAAAACAGATCGGTGGTCGCATGCAAACTGACGTAGTTGACGGTTTTTTGCTCGATCACGGTTTCCATGTGATGCAAACTGGTTACCCTGCCTCACAACGTGCTTTTAATTTCCAAACTATGGAAGCAAAGGCGTTTGAACCGGGAGCGATTGTTGTAGAGCAAAAGAACAACAGCACCAAATTTTGGACCATGGCCGATCCATTTCGACGTCCGCTACAGGGCCTTTTGAGTGGCCTCAACAGATTTGCTTCCCCCCTTGACCTGCTTCGAGTAGCACGCCTCCGATTTGCGGTTCGCAGAGGAAAGGTAAGTCGCGTCTTTAATGGAGAAGACGACACTTCTTTGCAGTATCTAGTACAGCAAGGGTTCTCGCAAAAAATGATCGAGCGTTTCTTTCATCCATTGTTTTCAGGAATCTTCCTCGAAGACGATTTACGAACCAATGAGCGCATGTTTCGCTTTGTCTTCCGAATGATGTCTGAGGGCCAAATGGTGCTGCCAAAGCACGGGATTGCCGCTGCACCAAATCAACTGGCTCAACGGCTGGGCCAGAACCGGATTCATTTGAATTCAAAAGTCGAGATACGCAGTGACACCGAAATGGTGGTCAATGGTGAAGAGCGTGCCTTTGATGTGATTGTCAAAGCCTTCAATCCTGCAATCAAGAAAGGTAAACGACATGTTTGGACGCTTCATTTCGATGCTGAATCCTCCCCGCTCAAGACCAATCACATTCTCTTGAATGCAGGCGTCAAAGCCTCAAACGGATTGATTGCGCACCTGGCTGTGCCTTCTGATGTCCAGCCAAGCTATGCACCTGAGGGCCGTTCACTGATCACCATCACGGTTGTAGGGGAGCGAGCAGACGCCAGAGGATTAAGTGATGCTTCCGCAGTTGAAGAAGCCGTTCGAGGCGAACTTTCTTCTTGGTACCCCGAGGTCAGCAAGGCTTGGCGTCTTCTTGCGGTGCAACATATCCCTCACGCCTTACCAGAGATTGGAAAAGAAATCAATTTGGGCACAACACCTCGTTCGAGTGGATTTGAATGCGGAGATCATACGGTGCATGGAAGCGTTGAAGGGGCGCTCTCATCCGCAGAGGAAACCGCCCAAAAGATTGAGGCTTATCTTAGGAAGTGAGCCGATGTTGTGCATTCATAACCCCGGTAGCGGAAAAGGCTCCTTCACTTCAACTGCAGAGAAGACATCTGCACGAAACATGGACTCGTGGGTTTGGCTTTGCTATGATCAACTGAACCTTGAACTGCTCCGAGGTGTGTCCAGTCAACCTTCCAACACAGGACTCATCCTCATTGAGTCAAGCATCAAGGGAAAATCCCATCCCTACCACAAACAAAAACTCGCCTTTCTGCTTTCAAACATGCGCCATTTCGCAGTTGAGGCGGTCAACCAAGGCTATGAGGTGCAGTACATCATCACAGAGCAATCCTACCACGATGCCCTACGCCACCTCCACTCAACCCTTGGGCAAATTCACGCCATCGAACACGCTGAACGATCGACTCGGCTTGAAGTTCAACCTCTTGTTGACGACGGACTCCTTCTCCTCCTTCCGCACAGTGGATGGCTCACAACAGAAGCCTTGTTCACTGATAGCGTTGGCAATCAACCCCCTTTCCGAATGGATGCATTCTACCGCAATGTGAGGCGGAAAACCGGTTGGCTGATGCATGAGGGAAAACCCATTGGCGGGCAATTTAGTCACGATGGTGAGAATAGGAAACCATGGAAAGGTGATCCGATACCCCCCTCTGCACCACAATTTACATTCGATCATATTGACGAAGAAGTCACCCTTCTTGTCAACCGCTTTTTCCCAGACCACCCCGGCACTGCGAATCTGTCCACAGTCCCCACATCACAACTCGATGTGGAAAAAGCGTTAGTGTTTGCATCGGAGTGCATGCCTCATTTTGGGACCTATGAAGATGCAATGTCGGCGACCAACAAAGGGCTGTTTCATACGCGTCTTGCTCCATTGATTAATCTGCATCGCGTGATGCCAGCACAAGCCATTGAGTTGGCACTGTCAAGCGGGGAAGCCCTCAACAACGTCGAAGGCTTTGTCAGGCAACTGATTTGGCGGGAATATGTGCACCATATCCATGTGATCACGGATGGTTTTCGTACCCTCGAAGTTGCTCGGACCACTTCCCGAAGGGATGCAAATTGGTACCAAGAGTCACCTCTTGGTTTAGAATCTCACCCCAACCACTTGGGTCAGCGTCAGCAGTTACCAGCAGCTTACTGGGGTGAAAAAAGTGGTTTAAGTTGCCTTGACCGATCGGTGAGTTCGGTCATGGAAGATGCTTGGACGCACCACATTCCACGGTTGATGGTGCTCAGTAACATTGCCCACTTGCTCGATGTAGAACCAAGACAACTTACAGATTGGTTTCATTTTGCCTTTATCGATGCATTTGATTGGGTTGTGGAACCAAATGTCTTGGGGATGGGAACCTTTGCCACCGGCTCAGCGATGATGACAAAACCGTATGTTGCAGGATCCGCATACATCAACAGGATGAGTGACCATTGCTCAACATGTGAATTCCATCCAAAGAAAACCTGTCCAATATCTCGTCTATACTGGGCTTACCTCGCTCGGCATCAAGATGCGTTTTCGGGCAATCACCGGCTGTCAATGCCGATGCGTAATCTAAGCAGGCGCAGCGAAGAGCAACAGCGCATCGACCACCAAACCTACCTTCGGGTCCAGCAAGCATTGACCAACGGGGAAACCCTTCACCCAAACGACCAGTGACTCAGCGATGAGCTTGCTGACATGTCGGGCAGTGGTCAAGCCGTCTTCCTCCATATCTGAGGCGAACGATTAGTGTCGCACACTTTAGGCAGGGGCGCTCGTTGCGGCAAAAGGCATAGTGACGCCAAGTCCGTCTCGGTTCTCCCCTTGCCTTTCCTGCTTTTGCAACGGCTTCGGGAACCGTGACACCACCTTTTTGGTAGGCTTGCCAAGTGACGCTTTTGATGGCACTCGCCCACGCTCGCAATCGTTCTTCAGGTAAATCACAAGGCCGATCATCTGGGTGGATGTTGGCGCTGAACAGAATTTCTGAACGCAGGTAATTTCCTAATCCAGCAAAACTTCGTTGGTCGAGCATCAACGTTGCCGCTTTCTTTCTAAAGCACCGCTTTGAACACAATTGCGCGTACAATGTTTCCTCATCAACTGTTGATTCAAGAACATCCGGCCCTAATGTGGAGAGAAACGAGTGCAGATGCTCTTCTGCAGTTGGAATCAAATCGATGTCTGTGGCAGACCACAAGCGTACTGCGTGTTTTTCGGTTTGGAATTCCGCNCGGAGAGAACGTCGTATTTTGTTCTCTGTCGTTTTGAGGTTCACGGTCCATCGACCGTACAATTGATTGTGGCTGTACATCGTCCAGCCGTTCTGAAATCGAATTAACATNGCTTTAGCCACGCTGGTCACATCAACAACGGTCTGGCCTTCAATGAGGTGTTCTCTTCCAACGAAGGTGGAATACGGGAGTGAGGCCTTTTCGATGCGTCGGCCAACAAGAGCTTTGCCAATCCGGTCGGCAGCCCTTCGAATCTCAGGGCCTTCTGGCATAGCAGGAAATCTGCCCTTTTGCCTATCAAGATGTGTTTCGTTCGACCGATGAAGAAAAGAGCAAGCGCTTCTAGGGTACCTTATGGCGCAGGAGATTGTGATGTTAGGGACGGGAAATGCGTTCCTTCCCTATGGTCGTTATCACTCCTTTGTCATGATCGACGGCAAACACGTGGTGGATTGCCCACCAACTGCGCTCGCCAGTTTTCGACGCGCCCAAGTACCTCTCAGCGATATCGAGACCATCTTCATCACTCACGTGCACGGCGATCATGTGTTTGGTTTTCCCTTCTTTTTGCTTGAACGACGGTACATTTCAGATCGAGATTCAAACAGGCCCCTGACCATCGTTGCAGCACCGGGCGTGAAGCAACGCTTGCAGCAGTTGTGTGCTTTGGCCTACCCAGGAAGCCTCGATGAGGTTTTTTCCAAAGTCAAATGGCGTGAAGATCCTGAGGGTGAACTCGAGTGTGGACTAAGTTGGCGACGGTTTAGGGTTCACCACGATGAATCGGTGGATCCATACGGCTACCATTTCAATCCAGGTAAAGAGGCCAGTTTCATCCATAGCGGAGACTCAGGCCCTTGTGATTCATTGTATGATGAAATGGCTCAGACCAGCCTGGCGATCTTGGAGATGGGCCTGCCAGAGTGGGTTGAATCAGATCATCACCACAAACCATCAGATGTTGAAAAAATCGCGAAACAATTACCTAAACTTCCGATGATCATCACTCACACCTTCATCGATGAGCCACAAGAACACCGAACGCCGACCGTCACCGACACGTTTCCTCAGCATCCATCCAATGTGGTTCATGCCCGCGACGAACTTCGCCTGATTTGGGACGGTTTGAAATGGAATATTGTTGATTGAACTCCGCGATTTATTTTTTCCGGAATAAGGTCAATTTGCCGATTTTTTTTCGTTATTTTTCGTTATTTTTCTCGATTTTAGACCCGCCCTTATATCCTCTAAATCATCGAGGGTTTACAATCCAAATTCAGATTTGTGAATTGAAGTATAGGACATACTTATGAGGGGGACTCGGACTCACGCATAATATCGCGCATCGGTCCATCCGACCTTTGCTCGTCAAGGCAGGAAGAGAGAGGAATCACCATGAGCGGAAACATCTTTGATGACTTCCTTTCACGGAAAACTCTGTTCGTAGACAAAGAAGTCCTTCGCCACGACTTCCGGCCAAAAAATCTCCCTCATCGGCAAAATGAAATCGAGAAGTTGACCTTCAACCTTGTCGAGGCTCTGAATGGACACATTCCATCCAACATGACATTGTACGGCGTGACCGGTGCTGGAAAAACAGCAGTGACTTCCTATGTTTGCGATGAACTCGAAGCTAAGGGAAGGGAGATCAACCGCCCAGTGCAAAGCATCATGGTGAATTGCCGTCAAATCGACACGCAGTATCGAGTGCTCAGCCATTTGGGCAATTCACTCTTGGAATCTCATGAGATTGATGAAATCCCATTCACCGGTTGGCCAACAGACCGAGTGTTTGGAGAGTTGGTTCGTCGGATGGACAAGCGAGGTGGCGTGTTTGTGATCATCCTCGACGAGATTGATCATCTCGTACGCAAAGCAGGCGATGATCTGCTCTACAACCTTACCAGCATCAATGCTTCATTGAAGAGTGCTCGTGCATGTGTCATCGGCATTTCCAACGACCTCAAATTCACCGACTTCCTTGATCCAAGGGTCCGCTCTCGGCTTGGTCAATCTGACGTGGTGTTTAATCCGTATGACGCCATGCAACTCCAGAATATCCTTCGACAAAGAGCTCAAGGGGCTTTAATCGAGGGCGCTTTAGATGACAGTGTCATCGCTCTTTGTGCCGCAATCGCAGCACAAGAGCACGGAGACGCTCGTTGCGCTTTGGACCTGCTGCGTGTGTCCACTGAGAAAGCTGAACAATCTGGTGATGAATGTGTAACTCAAGCCCATGTGCGCATGGCCCAACACCAATTGGAAGCAGATCAGATGCATCCTGTGCTCTCCTCTCTTCCGAGCCAACAAAAACTTGTTCTTGCTTCAATTCTGCTCAATGAGCGAAATGGATTGCGGAACATTCAGACCGGTGAAGTCTACGATGTCTATGCCCAAGCCTGCCGCTATGTGCGCCAAAACCCTCTCACCCAACGTCGAGTTTCTGGTTTGATCTCAAACCTCGACATGCTTGGTTTGATCACCGCCCGAACCGTGTCCCGAGGGCGCTATGGGCGTACCAAGGAAATCAATTCATGCATTCCACAAAACATTGACGCAGAGGGCATCATGGTTGAATCCGAAGCACAAATGAAAGAGGTTTTCGAGCGCCCTTATCGGCATCAATCCCGCCTCTGAATCCACACTCCAAGCGCATCACTCTTTCGTTTATTGATTCGGTGTGCTTATATCCAAAAGGCAGGTGGCGCATCCTATGAGCAAAGATGAGAACGACGGTTCGAACAGCCTCATGACGGCAATTCTCAACCCTTCACATGGTGTTTCCTTGTGGTTCATCGCAATCGGAGCATGGGGTCTTCTCCTCGCAATTCTCAACATTTTTGGCCAAGCACATCCGACCTATCACTGGTCATGGGGCGGTATTCTCACCTTTGAAACCACCAACTTGGCGTTTGAGCCAAAATCAGAAGGGATTCAAATCGTCGCTTCAGATTTCGTGTTCATGGGTATCTGTGGGGCATTAACCGGCCTCGGATTGAAAACCATTGCATCCGAAGAAGGCGGTCTTGGCGCTTTTGGAAAGAGCTTGATTGTCAATGACACGTGGCCTGCCCTTGCAGACCCTGGCCACAAAGGCTGGTCAATGTTCGCAGCAGCATGGTGCCTTCTCCTTGGCTTCGCTTGCTATGCTTACTACGGCCTTGTGCACATGGGTTGGACAGATCCTGGTGTTTACTCAGTGACCATCGCTCTCCTTGCATTTGGTTTTGCCCTCAAAGCATCAAGCAATGCACCAGAAGGCGACGAAAATTTGTCCTGAACACGTTTGTTCATCGTTTGAAGAACGGTTGATGTCCGTTTTTTGCCATCAATGCATCATACATGCCAAGCAGCAATCCTTGCCATAGGGCAACGCTCCACCGAAACGTAAGACTTCGAATGCTCAACACGGCTCTCAGCGTGGTTTTTCCTTCCCTTAACGCTCCCCGGTTCACTTCTCCAAGAGGGCCACGCCAGAGGACGAATTCATGCAGTAACATTAGCAGGAGCGTGCTCAAGAGTATTTTCGTTTGCCACCAATCTTGAGCTGAATCCCAATCCCAAGCATCCATGGTGATGGCTTTGTAAATGAATGGCAATCCAGAGGTCAATGCCGAAATCCACAGGGGGAGTACGGTCAACACAAGCGTTGAACTGCCGATGAAGTCCAGCCCAGGTCCGATTCGTTTTCTTCTTGGGAAGTGACGCATGATTCGGACATGCGCTCTCGCATCCCGTCTGCGTTTTGCGAGGAATCGTCTTCGTTCTTTTTCAGGAACATGCGCTACCACTGCTGATGGAGCATACACGATTGAACCTCCATTTCCAATAAGTCGGAGGCTCACTTCCATGTCCTCGGCATGGTACCATTCTGGATTGAAGCCGCCTATGTCCAACAAAGCTTGACGATGGAACATGGAGCATGGACCATTTGCTAAACTCGTTTTTCGTGGTCGAGCACGGTATTTCCTCGCGATTTCAACCGAACGAACGCGACTGACGACATCTCCAGCATGGCCGAAAACGGTTCTTCCTGTGACAGCAACAACCGTTTCAGTCTCATCCAGTGGTTGGATTTCTGAGACCATGGTCTCGATCCAATCTGGTTCAGGCCGCACATCGATGTCAGTGATGGCGACCCATTCTCCGTTGGCAGCATCCACGGCAAATTGTCTGCCAGCGGACAGGCCTTTCGCTTCCTGGGTGAACACTCTGATTGGAACTTCAGAAGTTTCATCATGCCATGACAGCAATTTTTCCTTAGAGCCATCTGTGGAACCATCATCAATAGCAATGATCTCGAGCGGGCGGTAGGATTGTTCGAGAAGAGCTTGGATGCAGTCGTCAACCCATGCAACGCCATCCCGAACGCAGACGGTCGCAGACACCAAGGGTGGTGTTGTCATTCAATCACCTCAAACAAATTCAGCAGATTCCTGCATCGTTGTTTCACTTCCAGGCTTGTGATCTGCATCACAACACCAGTTCTGGGCTGACCGTACAGCACCACTGTACCAATTGGGGCAAGGCAATGAATCACAAGCGGAGCGAGGTCTTCCTCACCCTTCACCTCCAACAGAACGGAATCAACTGCACCCAGGGCGCGTTGTAAATTTTGACATAATGAAGGCGTCAGAAGTCCGGCAGGATTCGTCGCCGTTAAATGGTGATCAAATGCACTGGTCTCTACGAGGTCCTCTGGTGCAAGAGCGGAGCGTTTTGTCATCCCGTCAATGAGCGCCAGCCCGGGCGTTACGCCCATTTCAAGCAGAGTTTTGGTTGTCACATCACCGACCGCAACGAGAAGGTGGACATGAGCAGGCAAATCGTCAAGGGCGGCTGCCATGGCCACTTCTGGATCGTCTTCAGGTCCTTCGAAGAGCGTACCCATAGGGGTTTTCAGTTCACTGTCCAATGCCGGAGCCATCTTCAAGGTGGAATTTCGTAACTGCTTTCTCATCCAAGGATGGCCTTCCAAATCCATAGAACCATTGCGAATCGAGGATGAGGAGATGATTCCACCTTCGATGCCTCTTAGATGAGCGACCTCAATAATGTGGAGCGCAGGAAGACCATTTCCCGCACGTTGGTCATTGATCGATTCACACATGCCAACCGTTTCGGGTGTTGCCACAATTGCATCAGCGGTTACATGGTGGGGTGCAGGACCGAACGCATCCTCAAGGACATGGACGGTGATTGAAGTGTCCTTTGTAGCAGCCCAATCAAGCAGATCAGCTCGCCGTTGTTCAAAATCAAGGACAAACATGGATTTGTGTTCAGCCATAGCATCGGTCGTGATGTGAACTTCGACCGCCTCAGCGCGTTTACATGCTGCTTCGAGCAGTAACCGATGGCCTGCATGGAGTCGGTCAAAGGTGCCGCCAACGAGGCAACAGCGGAAGCGTTGCTCATTGGTCATGAATCTGGGTGGACGCAGCAGCCCTTTGATTGCATCGCTTCCACCGAAGGTAAACAATGAGTTTGCCGAAAGGAGAAGAAACTGTACCCCGGCGCGTAACGGCCCATTTCATCGCAAAGCTCGAGGGCCTGACCCAGCGCCAGGGTGTTTCTGTCCGGAAGGGTGGTTGTCTCGTGTTCATTCTGTCGTCGCACGAGGACCCATAACCTACCGGTTGGTTTAAGCGCGTTTGCACCGGGAATCATCCCCCGAAGGGTCATCCCAGTCTTCGATTGCGCACCGTACACTTGGTATCAGACTTCACAGCAATTTCACAGTAGCTCTGCCTGATGTTGCTGGTACGGCAATCGCAACCACCGGCCAACCCCTTTTGAATACATCGTGAAAGTTGATTATTCAAGCCTGTTGGCAAAACTTCTGGCATAGAGCAGCGCTCCTATCTGTTCGTCTCCAGAATTGAGAGCCTCAAGGCCAATCCGTGGCCAAGAGTCGACTGGCCTTGCTAACCATCCGACCAATGGATGAAGCCGTCCATGGTGAACTGGCTCATTCCGTTCCGAAGTAGCCAGCATGTCATGGACATCCAGCAACGCTTTTTTTGATTCACCATCTTGAACAAGATGGATTTGAAGCACATCTTCAAGGGCGAGACGGCGCTCTAAATGTGCCGTTGGCATGCCCGGCATACCGCCTCGTTCACCGGGGGGCCTTGCCACCAATGCTGGCCAAGAAAACGGTTGGGTTGCCAACCATCGTCGCCCTGAGGATGAGGAGAGTTGGATTTTGAGCCAGTCGGCCGCCCAGACAGTCCACCAACTGCATGGTAAAGTGCTCATCAAGAGTCGTAGGAACTCTGCTTGAATGGGTTCATTGATCTCAAGCATAGAAAACGCTCGAGCCCAAATGTTCAGCACGGACCCCTTTGCATGGGACGCGCCAGCACCTAAACATAGTGCGAGGCAGGCTTGATTCGCCTCATTGAGAGGATTTCCAAGAGGGAACAGTCCCTCTAACACGCTGATGGTGTGGTGTGGTTTCTCTAGCCAAACAGTGCATGCATGCTCTATTTTTGGATGGAATTCTTCGGGGAGGTATTGCGAGGACAACAGGAGTGCGGAGGCCATCCATGCACGGCATTCGTGATCCTCAAGGTAGTGCAGGTATCGAGGAATTGATTCCACATTGTGGGTGAATCGCTGACGAACTTTCTCCAACGCAGATCGGGTCCAGGTTGGTGAACCATCTGGCATGGCTTGCAACAACGTTGCAGTTTCGCATGAATCGATGGGAAGAAGGTCAGCCCAACCCGATGGGATCACATTTCGAATACGAATCCATCGACTGCTTCGGTCTTGGTTGGGGGTTGCAATCCAGGATGCCAATGGGGCAGTTCCTTCGTTACGGTTCGCCCATTCTTCATCGCCTTCAGGGTAGAGTGAGAGAGCGTGCCAGATTGATGTTCTATGCTCAAGGGATGCCTCAAGCAGCGAGAAACCTTCTGGGGAATGGTGAGTTCCATCGTAACCGTTGATCATTTCTCGGGCTGTGGCAGGGGTTCGCTCAAACACTGCTGCAGGCCTTGGTTTCTTGACTTCCTCTGATAATCGAATGGTAAAGGCAAGGCCTCTACCTAGGCTGAGTCGAACATGGCCAAGTTTTCCAATTGGTTGAATCACTGCAGATGAGTTTGCAAAGACCACCGGCTCTCCGTTTGAGGTGAGGAGGAGTCGGCAACGTAAGGACCCTAACAGATTTTCAAGCAAGGCTCGGTTTGCGTCCACTGAATGAGGCCACTCCACGATGCACTCGGCAACGGTGTCTGAAAGGTACCACTCGAGCAGGGCTGTAGCACCCTCACTTGTGGTACCGGCAAAATTGATCCTTGACAAGACTTCGCCGAGCGTCCAATTTGCTTTCCCGAAGTCCACCAACAGTGCGCGTTGAACTGCTATTGATGGGGCAGGTGCATCGTTGCCGACGAAGTGATTGCACAACTCAGTGAATTTCGATTCTAATTTGGGAGCACTGAGTCTTGGGTGGCGGCGCTTGAGCCAATACCACAAGGATTCAAGCGGGAGTGTGCGCGGCTGGTTGAGCTGGCGATGATCCTCAAACACCAACGCTTCATCGCTCATAGCATCCATTGCCAAACGTCGTCCAACTGGGGATGCGAGGTGGCCATGAAGTGCCATTGGTGGATGGATGGTGACAGAATCTCCTTCGGTATAGCCTATGGCATGATTGCCAAATTCGAGCGTTGAGTGGCCGCTTTTTACTAAATCTGGTGCCGTAAACCAAGAGCCGGGAGCCATTGTCCACTGTTTGGTTGGATCGATAAGGCGTGCATGGACGACACAAATCGAAGGTATCCGCATCGACCAATCCGTCAGTGTGCCTTGCTCTGATGGGAGCGGGGGGTGGGTCGGCGCCAATGATTCTAGATCATACCATCGCATCGACTCTGTGCGGACCACCGCCCAACACCCCCCTCTGTTTCCGCTGGAGTCAATGGGTGGTAATGGACTGTCCTCCAATGCGTATTCTGGCAGTCGAATGAGCTCAGAAACGAGGGGTTTGACATAACCAAGCAGCACATATTGCCCGTCGTGTCCGAGCACAATCCCATCTGCGTTCATTGGGGGCTGAAGGTGATTGCCTCTCAATCGGGAAAGCGCGTCCTGCTCCAAACGCTGTCGTCCAAGTTCGGTGATAAAATGAGGTGCACCTCGAATACCCGACTGATCTTCCCTGGTCACATCGCCCCGTTCTCGTAATTGGCGCAAGGCCAGGGAGGCGTGCGGCATTTGCAATTGAAGTGCGTCCGCAATACTGGAGACAGTCCCTTCGCCATCCAACAACCAGTTCAGGACCCGGCGTTGGTATCTGCTCCGTATCCGCCCCTTCGACACCAAGAGTCACCTTGTTCTATTCCTGTTGGATAGACTTGATAAATCTTTCAATTGATGCATTTAGTTAGTTACATTTAGTTATATATTTCCATTGGAGTGGTGACTTTTTACTTACATTGCAGACCGAGGAATCGGGTTTTAGCGCATAGAATGGTCATCAACGGTAACCAACAACCTCTGTTCGGAGCAATGGTTATATGAGCGGCCTCGTTCATCTGTAGCAGTGGCCCCAACCCTTGACGGGAAAGGGCCTCGTGACAGGAGGAAATACGCATGAAAACAACCAGAATCAGAGAGAAAATCAAGAAATTCTTAGGCGACCGACCCCGTAATACGGCCGAGATCCTCGAACACATCAACAGCACCATGCGACACGGCACCACCAGTCAACAACTCGGTAACGTGCTTTCCAAGGACAAAGACATCGTCAAAGTCGGATACATCAAGCGTTCAGGAATTCTTTCCGGGGGCTACGACATCTGCGAGTGGGCCACACGCAACTGGGTTTCTACAAACTGCCCAGGCTGGGAAGAAGGCACACCAATCATCATCGACAACGATGGAAACGTGACCACAGGTACTTCTTCCAACAACCGTCTTTGAGTCGATGAATCGTCCCATTGAACGGATCGAACTGGTTCGCTCGTGAAATCTCTCATGCGGGTTTTACAGTAGAGTTCAAGAGGGGCGGGTAAGTCGCAAGCCCATGGATGATTTGGACAAGGGTGACAAGTACACCGTTCGTGACATTGGACTTGCAGACGAAGGTGCTCTATTGGTCGATTGGGCTCGAGCCCGAATGCCGGTGCTTGCTAAGTTGAAAGCAGAAGCAGAACAAACCAAGCCACTTGCTGGCATGCGCGTGGCTGGTTGCCTCCACGTCACCAAAGAAACCGCAGTGCTGATTGAAGCCCTCAGTGCAGCTGGAGCAGAAATCTCGTGGTCAGGTTGCAACCCACTTTCAACCCATGATGGTGTCGCTGCATGGTTAGCCCGGGAAGGCTACTCGGTCCACGCTTGGCACGGTCAATCAAAAGACGATTTTTACTGGTGCATCGATCGCACCCTCGAATTCAAGCCAACCCTCACCCTCGACGACGGTGCTGACTTGATCGTTCGTGTTCACGGTGACAAGTCTGAATATGCAGAAGGTGTCATTGGTGGGACGGAAGAAACAACCACTGGTGTTCACCGATTGCGGGCAATGGGCGCTGCTGGCGACTTGCTTTACCCGGTGATTGCTGTGAATGATGCGGTGACAAAGTGGGACTTTGACAATGTATACGGCACGGGACAATCAACCATCGACGGAATTCTACGAGCGACATCTGTTCTCCTTGCTGGCAAAACGTTCGTTGTTGCCGGATTTGGCCATTGTGGGAGCGGTCTAGCAATGCGAGCCCGCGGCATGGGTGCCAATGTCGTCATCACTGAAGTTGATCCACTTCCAGCACTCCGTGCTGTGATGGAAGGCTACAGAGTCATGACCATGGACGAGGCGGCAAAAATTGGCGACATTTTCTGCACCGCTACTGGAATGGAAGACATCATCGTCGGCCGTCACTTCTCATCGATGAAAGACGGAGCCATTATCTCGAACACAGGTCACTATGATTGTGAAATTAAAATCACAGACCTCGAAGAACTCTCCGACTCAGTTCGTACAATTCGCCCAGACAATGAGGAATTCCTCATGCCTGATGGTCGCCGGATCTTCCTGCTCGCACGTGGACGCTTGGTGAACCTGGCAGCTGCTGAAGGCCACCCATCCGAAGTCATGGACATGTCCTTCGCCAACCAATTCCTATCGCTTGTTCGACTGGCGAAAGAGGGTAGCTCAATGGGCAATCAAGTCTACGACATCACAACTGAACAGGACCAAGATCTCGCAACCACTAAACTCGAGACGCTTGGTATGAGCATTGACGTGCTCACAGATGCACAACTTGCCTACCTCGACGATTATACAGTTGGCACATGAGCGCCGGACCTGAGTGAATCAGGCGCGATTGGCGCCCATCGAAGATTCCGTTAGATTTCCATCGTGGTGCTAAGGCTAAAGTCAATGTCACCTTAGCCGCGGTATGGCCGATTTGCTTCCAGGGGGCACTCACCCCTGGCACGTCTTTGATGACAGCAAGGCCGGCCATTACAGCCAACTTCTCCTTAAGCGATGCCTGGAGGACAGAAACCCCTTGCTTGTTTTGATGGAGGACAAGTACCGGTCAAGAGCACTTGTTGAGTCAAAAGGCGTTGGCCATTTGACCAAGCTTTACCATTGGTCGGAAGATGTAGCCATTGATTGGGATAACCTTCCTGATCGTTGCGTCATTAAGACCAACCACTGGTCAGGTGATGCATTGTTCATTATGGACAACGGCGAAGAACCCTTGACCAATATCCATCGGAAATTCAGATTGTTCTCTCGCGGCGATAATCGTTACCGTGTAATTCGCAAGTGGCGAGATCAAAATGGGAAGTTTTGGCCAAAATGGCGCATTGAGCGAACCTTGAG
>QQSI01000004.1:0-71872 GCA_003602645.1 Candidatus Poseidoniales archaeon
CGTGTCTACATCGGTACCGATGCTGCCCAACGAACGCACATTGGCCGTGTCCTCGGCATGACCAATCTTAGCCGAGTGGCGAACCATGTGAAAGCGGATTTGCCGCTTGTGATTCAAATTTTCATCGAAGAGAATCAGAAGCATTTCATTGACATGTTCTTCAATCGAGCAGGCAACCTCTCATTGAAGCAACACGCGTTCGAACTTCTGCCCGGTGTAGGAAACAAGAAAGCCATGCAAATGGTCGAAGCACGCGGATCGAGCGGGTTCGAAAACCTCGCTGCTCTCAACGAAGCATGCGGCATTGATGCTGCTGACTTGCTGGCAAAACGGTTCCATACAGAATTGGATGACCGAAATATCCAACCACGGTTGATTGACCTGCTCCTTCCGGTGAAGGCATGAGGGGCGCCCGTTGGTTGGTCGATAGCCTAAGGGCAAAATTGCCCTTTGACAAATCACTCGGCCAACATTTTCTTGTGAGTGACAGCATTATTGAACGCGCTGTTGCTTTAGGTGAAGTACATCCAGACGACCATGTTTTAGAAATTGGTCCGGGGCCCGGTGTTCTCACAGAAGCTTTGCTCGAGGCTGGTTGCAACGTCACGGCGATTGAAATCGATTCGATCGCTTGTGAACACCTACGTGGTGCTTTTGCTCCTGAAATCGAAGAGGGGCGGCTGAACCTACTCGAAGGGGATGCACTCAATGTGCAATGGCCGAGTGACCTGACCAAAGCCGTGGCCAATATACCGTACCAAATCTCATCACCGCTTGTTGAACATTTGACGCGTTACCTGCGCAACCCACGTACAGAGAACATCGAACGAGTCGTATTGCTCGTTCAGGAAGAGTTTGGTGAACGCTTGGTGATGGAATACGAAAGCGATGTTGGCTCGCTTGGCATGACCGCAGCCTTGGATTGGGATTGCGAACTTGAAGACAAAGTAGCGCCCCATCATTTTAGTCCGAATCCCAAGGTAAATTCTCGCTATGTAACCATGGAGGCTCATCACGAAGAGTGGCCTTGTGATGTACGGTTGGTGCGTCAAATGATCCATCAGGCATTCGCAGAGCGTCGCAAAAAACTTCGAACCACCCTCAAGCGTTCACCGAAGCGAATCAATCGAGTCGCAGGATGGCATCATGCTCGATGGAAAAATGCCTATGCCACCCATGCTGAAGACGAACGTCTTGAAGCTCGACCTGAGGAAATGGAATTGGACGACTGGATTTCCCTCGCAGAATCATTCACGAAAACTTCAATCGAAACCTGAGTTAAATACCGTCGAAATCTGTATTTACAAGACGCGTATTCGGGAGAGCCTTTTCTTAGTGGTGCCTCCTCGCATGGGATTGTCGGAGGGGATGCTATGGCAAAGAAGGACACCTATCTCGCTTTACTACGTCGAGGAATCGACGACACTACCGCTCAGCAGTTGGCCGATTCTGGCCTGAAAATTGGCGATTTGAAGAAAATCGACAAGGACATGTTGATCGAAAATTACGGCCTCAAGGCAGACATCGCTGATGGTGTCATCTCAATCATCGCTGCTGGCCCACAAAGCCACGGAAAAGAGCGCTATTTGTCGAAGGTTCTCGCACCAGAGAAAAAGCAAGAATCAAAGATTGAAGAAATCAAATTCCAGCGCAAGCAAAAGGACGTGCTCACCGAACTTGCTGAGCAAAAGGAACGGCTCAAGATCGCAAAGGTCGAAGCATTCCGTGCCCAGAAGTTGGTCATGAATCGCCTCGGGAAAACAGTCGAACTCATCGTGAAACTTGAAAACAACCTCCACGATGAAGGAAAGGACGACCAGAAGGTCAAAATTCGCGACCAACTCGAGACACGTGGCCTTGAAGCAGCTCGTGACCATGAGATGTTAGAACTCGAAGGAACACCTCAAGACATTGTTGATTTCCGAAGAAAGCATGTCCCTGCTCTCATCTTCCATGCATGCCCTCACTGTGGCGATGAAATGGATCCGCGTCAAGCACGAGACCAGGACCGACCAGAGGATTGGGCCTTCATGTGCTGGGAATGTGAAACCAGTTTCACATCCGGACTGGCTGACCTCGTCGAAGGGCGCATGGCCAACGGCACTCGAATTGTCATCGATGAAGACAAGCCTCCTCGAAACCCTGTGCCTCCAAAGCCAGCATCGATGGATTACAGCAGCGTCAATGAATTGATTCGCAAGGACCTCGAAGAAACTGGAGCTACCGCTGACGAGATGACCAAGGTTGTCGAAGAAGGTGGACTCACCGGCGGACTGATGGACATCAATGATTGGATCGATCAAACCTTGGCTGCCAAGGAATACATTCAGGCCCAAGAAGACCGAGAGGATTTCATCCTCCGAACGGGTGCTGGAGCAACCAAGTTCAACAAGTGGATGAAGAAGGCCGGATTGTATTTCAACAAGCAAACTGGACGCTGGACTCGACACAAAGACATGCGATGAGGTGACGTTTATGTCCGCAAACGCGGTTGAAGCGATCCTTGAAATTTCACCAACAAGCGACGACACGCGTCCCGTTGTTCGGTTTTTGCAAGGCCCTCATTTGCTCGGCCAAACACCCTTTGTCGCCGGAAAGACACTGGTTGAACATGCGTTTGAAGCCGGCGTTGAAATCCCTACAAATTGCACATCAGGTACCTGTGGTGCCTGCATGGTGACATTGATGCTCGGTGAAGTCCCATTACCGAATCCACTCCCACCTGGTTTGGATGATTTCCTTGTTGAAGAAGGAGCAAGGCTTGGTTGCATTGGATTGCCCACCGGCGATGTTGACATTGACATACGTCCACCGTTATGAGGAAGGTTCGGCATGTTTGAAGAATGGGGGCGAATCGAATGGCTGATTCTGGTCGTTGATGTCCTTGCCTTGTACATTGTCTATCGATTTCTGAAAAAGCGAATCCAACATAAATTGGATGAGGTTGAGGCGAGGCAACGCCATCATCTTGTGCAACGAAAAAAGAACGCTGAAGACGCCAAGGACTCCAACAAAGAATGACCTTGCAAAAGAAGGCCTTCGCCACGCAGATGGTTCAAGAACCGTAGACGCCCCTCAACAACCATGACGGGGCGAGGTGAAGTCACAACCGGGCCCCTAGCGGTTGGGCAGTTCGTTTCAATGGTCAAGCGGACGCTTGTTCAGGAGCCATTGTTCCAACGCCAAACCATCAAAGGTGAAGTATCTCAGTGGAAACAGTACCCCTCCGGACACACCTACTTCACGCTCCGAGATCACGAGGGGCAAATCAGTGCAGTCATTTGGAAAGGACGCTGCACCATCCAACCGACCATCAAAGAGGGAAGCGTAGTCGTGGTCACGGCGACTTTGGACTTATACGTCAAAAGGGGCAACATCCAACTCAATGTTGAGCGCATTGAACCAGCCAACACCCTTGGTGCCATGGAGGAAGCTCGACGGCAATTGATCGAACGGCTTCGTGGTGAGGGCGAACTCGACCGCCCTCGCAAACGTCCTCCGTTTGCGCCAAAGCACATTCTCATCATCACAGGAGCGGGGTCTGCGGCGCTTGCGGATATGCATCGCTTGATTGAAAACCGTTGGCCTGGGCTGCGAAGAACTGTCATCGAGGTGTTGGTTCAAGGTGAACGCGCAACTGAAGAAATTGTACGGGGTCTTGCGTTATCGAGAAGGTTGGCAACACCTGAATGTTCAGCACAACGTGGGGAGCCTCCCGTTGACCTGGTCATTGTGGGTAGAGGGGGTGGGGCTCCCGAAGACCTCTGGGCTTTCAACCTCGAGCCCGTCGTAAGGGCAATCCTCGCCAGTCCAATCCCAGTTGTGTCTGCAGTAGGGCATGAATCAGATTTACTTGTTTCAGATTTGGTTGCGGATGTAAGAGCATCAACGCCGTCAAACGCAATTGAACGGTGTGTGCCCGTCAAAGCAGAACTGGAACAATGGCAGGATGAATTGAATGAACGGTTGAACCATGCCATGATCAGAACTTTTGGTGACGCAAGACAACGATTGATCAACTTACATGCCAGATTGAAAGTTGCTCCACTTGCGGGCATTAACGCCGGGAAACGGTCGATGTTAACGCTCCGTTCGAGGCTTGATCGTGCTGTTGAGGCTACATTTGCCCGCGAACGGACCCGTATTGCGGGGTTGGAAGCGGCGCTCGAATCCATTCATCCTCAACGCGTTCTCGAACGAGGATATGCGATGACACAAACCGAACAAGGCGATGTAGTGACCAATGTCAAGATGCTTGAAGTAGGCCAGCACTACAGCCTCCACTTTGTCGATGGTACCGCTCAAACAACGGTGACCGAGATTCACACCACTGAGGAATGAGGATGTCAGATAAAGAACCAACCTATAATGAAGCAGCACAACGATTGGAAGCCATAGTAGCCGCCCTTGAGCGCGGCGGTATGGGGCTTGATGAAACTTTGAAACTTTACGAGGAAGGAGCGGCCTTACTCAAAATATGTCAACAAGAATTGATGTCAGCTGAAGGTCGTTTAAACGAACTTCGATTGGAAGACCTTGAACAAGAACTTCAAGCACAAGATGCACAGACCTCGGATTGAACACAGGAGTCCGTTAACATGAAACCTCGACATCACAAAGCCCTGAGCCTGCGGGTGATTCGATTGTTGAATGGATGGAAGGATCCACACACAGATCTACCTTACACCAAAACAAAAGCCATGCAAACCATTGAGATTGGGGAAACGGGCATCATTGCGATGTCCATCACACCGCATCGCCCACATTGCCCTTGCTGCCTGTTGGACCTTCGTGACTTGCACCGTAAAATTTCAACCCTTAAGGGTGTGAGTGGCGTTGAAATCACGATTGAAGGGGTTCCGGCTGCAGAGCGCTGGACTCGCGAAGTGAATGGATGAGGTCCCTTCTGCGCAATATCAGGTAGACTGGACAAGACCACCCGCCAACGGCAGCCAGCCATGCAAGAAGCGAGCCAAAGAACGGGCCCAATGTTGGTAAAGACCACATGATCACAAGCGCATACACAGCCACGCTTACTCCGCCCAGCATCATTGGTCCTGCAGCACCCTGTGGAACTGTTTCGCCTTGAGCGAGCCATAATGCAACCATGCTTGTCAAGAAAATCGCCGGGAACACGGCAGCTAAGCCGGCAAGCAAGGGGAGGCCTTGGCTTGAAAGCCAAACTGCACAACCTATGGCAACCGCTGCAGCACTCCCTCTGCCAATAAGCACCGGCCAATGGACCTGATGGGCGCCCTTTGGAGTTGGTCGAGTCTCGAGGTTGAAACGAACAGCCAAGCCGATGAGGAGAAACAAGCCTCCGAAGCCAATGGTCCAGTGCGAGGCCCCAAGGCTCGCAGCTTTGCTAATAATCATCAGTAGAACAACGCCCGCACAGGCCCAAACGATCAACGAGACAAGGGTGGTGACCAACAATGGGCGACGCTCCCCCAAGCGAGATGGTAACATGACCCACACGCCGAGAAACAGGGCATTGAGAAGCATCCCCAATGGAACGATGGCCATGCTTTGCAGCAACTCATCTTCACCACCTGACAGGTGCATCCCTGCGGCTGCTGGAACAATTGTGGATGGGACGGTCCCAAGCACCCCCCCGACAAGGCCCCCCCATCGTTCAATGGCAAGGGTGACTCCAGTAGCAACCAACCCAGCTAAGAAGGCAGACAAAAAAACAGAAGATGCAAGCAAAATCACACACGCCCTTTCAGTTCTTCCAACAAGCGGTCAATGCTTCCGCCAGCCCATTCTGCAGCACGTTCACCGTTGATGAACAGGGCGTTGAAGGGGAGCATGTCCACCAATGAAACCCAAGGGTGGGCGATTTTGAATTGAGCAAAACCCGATGCATCAAGGGCAATGTATCCAATTCGGACCTCAAGAGCGGTGAAGCGCTGATCCTGATCAATGGTGAGCGTCTGTATCCATGTCATGCAAGGCTCGCAATCTTCCTTCCCAAGCACCAACAAAGCAGCGGGGGCATCGAGGAAGTTCTTCCAAGTGTGTGGGGTGAGGCGCTCAATTTCAACCATCAATTTGACCCCTGCACATGTGTTTGGGCGGGAGAGCGAGCACATCAATCCTACCACCGGTATACTTCCAGCAGAAAATTTGGAGGAACGGGAAAACTACAATTTGATATGTCAAGAGAGTTTGCGGAATTTGAGGCCGTAATATGAAAGGAATGGGTGAAGAAAATTCAGATGCAAAGTGTCCAGTTATGCATGGAGCAATCAGTGCACCAAGCACTGGAATGAAGAACAATGATTGGTGGCCAAATCAACTCAATTTAGCCATTCTACATCAACATGACAAGAAATCGAACCCAATGGGTCAAAATTTTGTCTACAAAGATGCATTCAACAGCATGGATTACGCGGCAATGAAGAAGGATCTTCACGCATTGATGACCGACAGCCAAGACTGGTGGCCTGCGGATTACGGGCACTATGGTCCGTTTTTCATTCGTATGACCTGGCACGCAGCTGGAACCTACCGAATCGGCGATGGGCGCGGTGGAGCAGGTACCGGTGCACAACGATTCGCACCCCTCAACAGCTGGCCAGACAATGGTAATCTCGACAAAGCACGCCGCTTGCTTTGGCCGATCAAGCAAAAGTACGGAAACAAAATCAGTTGGGCTGACCTCTTGGTTTTGACCGGAATTGTGGCGATCGAATCAATGGGCGGACCAGTGTTTGGTTTCGGCGGTGGCCGACCTGACATTTGGCACCCTGAGGAAGACATCTACTGGGGAGCAGAGGATGAGTGGCTTGGAGACAACCGTTACGGAGACACCCGTCAAGACCTTGAAAACCCGCTCGCTGCTGTTCAAATGGGATTGATTTACGTCAACCCTGAAGGGCCAAACTCGAATCCTGACCCGTTGTTGAGCGCCCAAGACATTCGAGAGACGTTCGCACGCATGGCCATGGATGACGCAGAAACTGTGGCGCTCACCGCAGGTGGGCACACCTTTGGAAAGGCACACGGGGCCGGGGATGCGAGTCATGTTGGTTCAGAACCAGAGGGTTCATCGATTGAAGAGCAAGGCTTTGGCTGGGCAAACACTCACGGATCTGGAAAGGGCCGTGATACGATCACAAGCGGTATCGAAGGCGCATGGACTGCAAACCCAACCCAATGGGACAATGGTTACTTTGACCTGCTCTTCAAGCATGAGGATTCTTGGACACTCGTCAAGAGCCCTGCTGGCGCAAACCAATGGACACCTGCTAACCCAGACCCAGAAGACCTCGCACCAGATGCTGAAGATGCATCGATCAAGGTTCCAACAATGATGACTACGGCTGACATGGCCATGATTCGAGATCCTGAATACCGAAAGATATCGAAGCACTTCCACGAGAACCCTGATGTTTTCGCTGATGCGTTTGCACGTGCATGGTTCAAATTGCTTCACCGAGACATGGGTCCAAAGGCACGCTACCTTGGCCCAGACGTCCCTGATGAAGACCTCATTTGGCAAGACCCGGTTCCTGCAGGAAGCACATCCTACGATGTTGCCGGACTAAAGGCAGCCATCAAGGACTCAGGACTATCAATCGCTGAAATGGTCGAAACCGCTTGGGCCAGCGCTTCCACATTCCGAGGCTCTGACATGCGCGGTGGTGCAAACGGCGCTCGCATCCGACTTTCTCCTCAGAAGGACTGGGCTGCGAACAAGCCGGAACAACTCGCTAAGGTGCTCGCTGTTCTTACCCCGCTCGCTGAGGCGCATGGAGCAAGCGTTGCTGATACAATCGTTCTTGCTGGAAACGCAGGTATTGAAATGGCATCTGGTGTTGAAGTCGCCTTCACACCCGGCCGTGGTGACGCAAGCGATGCACAGACAGATGTGGATTCCTTCGCAGTGCTTGAACCAGTGTCGGATGGATTCCGAAACTTCCTCCTCAAGAACTACAGTGTCAGTCCTGAAGAAATGATGCTCGACAAAGCACAGTTACTTGGATTATCTGCACCAGAGATGACCGTGCTCGTTGGTGGCCTGCGCTCGATGGGCGTCAGCTCAGACGATCGTGGAATCTTCAATGATGGCAATACATTGTCCACTGACTTCTTCACCACACTTCTAGACATGAACGTGCAATGGAAGGCAACCGGCAGCAACTCCTACGAAGCGCACGACCGCTCTACTGGAGAACTCGTTCGCCGAGCAACCCGATACGATCTCGTGTTTGGCAGCAACTCTCAATTGCGTGCAATTGCTGAAGTCTATGCCCAAGACGACAACAAGGACAAGTTCGTCCAAGATTTCATCAGTGCATGGAACAAAGTCATGAACGCTGATCGATTCGACGTCGCTTGATGGTTCTGTTTGGCTCATCGAAACGGATATACGCCAGCGGTTGTTGGCTTTAGCATGGTCAATATTGGAGACACAGCCCCCGCCTTTACCTTGAAAACCACCGACAAAAGTGACGTCAGTCTCGCAGACTTCCAAGGTCAAAATGTCATCCTAGCCTTCTACCCAGGTGCTTTCACTGGCGTCTGTGACAAGGAGATGTGCGCCTTTCAAGACAACCTTGCCTCGTTGAACGAAGCCAACGCTGTCGTTCTTGGCATCAGCGTCGACTCGCCATGGGCCAACGCTGAATTTGCAAAAAAATACAATCTTGAATTCGCTCTTCTTTCCGACCTGGACAGAGAAGTGGCCCATGCCTATGATGCAACCTTTGTTGGTCTTGGTGGCATCGAAGGATACGTTTGTGCCAATCGAGTCGTAATTGTCATCGATAAAGAAGGCACAGTCCAACACCGATGGGTCGCTGAAAACCCAGGCGTTGAACCGGATTACAGCGCAATTGTCGCTTTTGCTGCATCGCTTTGAAGCGAGTTCAGTTTGTCTCAAACGGATCAATATTGACAATCTGCTCAACATCGATTCGCTTGTAGCCTCGTTCCCTGGCGGATTCTGCAGCTTTACTGAGCATTGCTCGCATCCACCCAAGCGACATCAGGGTCTTCATGCGCCCAATGGCTTCGATGAACTGCACGGGATTTCCACCAAGTTGAGCGTGTTTACGGATATCCGATTCAAGTTGCTCGACGACCATGTAATATGTTTCGAGTAACTCCTCAACGGCGTCCTTGGTCACTGGCATTTTAGCATGAGTTCGCGCCAAAGAGAGCAAAGACGATTCTGTGAGAACACCGCCACCTTGGCTCACGACAAAATCTTCGGTTTGTACCGCCTCGACCACCTGATCTTCCTCATCGCCACCTTCGAGTCCCATTCCTTGAATGGCAACTTCAAGATGGCGTGGCTTGATGGTTGCCACCCTATCCTTTTCTGCTGCAGCCTCTGCATGCTTCACAAGCGTTGCTAGATGCCGTTCGATGTGCTCAATTCCACCTTGTACAGCAGCGGAGCCAACCGAATCAACAGCATTGATTTGGTCGATCATAAGTTCCCGGGTGCGGTTGTAATTCAGGCGGGTGCGATGAGGATCATCGAGGGTTTTTCGCTCGGCATCCTGCGCGAGTGTCGCTTGTTCCATGTCTGGAACGAGTCGTTCGATTTCTTCACAGACCAATTCAACCAAGCGTTGCTTGACGGCACCTGCCAGCCTCATTTCAGTGAAATTTGAGGCAACAGCACCGATGTGTCCGGGCGAATATGGTTTGGCCATACCCTACACTCAGCGATGAAGCATATTGAACACTATGGTCGCTTTGAATGGCGGCTTCACTCGGTTAGGCCGTCTTCTCGACTCATCGCTTGGGAAATCTCCCAAGCATGAAGGCATTCATGGCCACCAAGGAACCCACCCGCTTCGCGGCTGGGTCCGATGAATTCAGTGCCACAAAATTGGCAAAAAACCGCAACTATTGGCTCATTGTAATACGTCCCGTTCGGAGTGCTGCGCTTTGGAATTCGCTTCCCTACATCTTCGTGGGTCCACCCTTCAAGTTTTTCACATACATCTGATTCAGCGTGTTCCTGTTCTGTCATCATTACCACTCCGTTATTGCAGGCCATAGGCCATCTGCTGAGATTGGCCGCATACCATCGTCATCTCGAATCCAGGTGTCCTCTGTTCCAATGCTTCCCTCCGAATGCACCACCTTTGGCTCAATTGCCATCGTTGCGCCAATGGGGAGCGGACGATCGAATCCTTGCGCGACGACAGGCGATTCGTCAAGTTGAAGACCAACTGAGTGACCGAGAAAGCGGCTTTGGTCTGGAGCCATTCCCATGAGATGTTCGGCGTGACCAAGTTCTTCAGCCAAAGCAAATCCTTCGTTCCAAGCCTCACTGCATAGCCCCCCACGATCCAGCACATCGACAACCGTGTCTTTGACCGCTACCATGTCCTCTAAACGAGAAACCCAAGCCGTGTCAAGTGAACCTGCAACGAACATCCTCGTCATGTCGACGATGTACCCGCGGTGGGCATGGACCAGATCTACCAAAACCGGTTCATTCGCTTTGATTCGAGTAAACCCGGACCCCATGCCATTCAGCGGGTGGGCTCCGGTACCTCCAACAGCTGAATCAAAGAAAGAAGGAATCCCTCCAGCCCGACCAGCTACAATCACACCTCGGTCACATTGAAGCGGGAAACGACGCATGTAGACTTGGCCACCAAAGCCCTCCGATCGGCTTACGGCTTCTGCTGCTGCCACCAATTCCAATTCGGTAACACCTTCGCCGCCAACCGCCTTAACCGCTTCAAACATCCTTAGTTGCACATCGGCAGCAGCGTTCAGTTGCTCTTGTTCCCAGCGAGATTTTACTTCACGCTGAGCATGAATGATTGTGGTGGCGTCCTTGCAATCGCCCAAAGGTGAAAGGGCGGATACGAACCTATCAGAGTAAGACTTTGGAACTTCACCGAATTGAAGAGAGGGGGCATGCACAACGCCACGGGCGCTTAGAACCTCGGCAAATTGCTTCATGCGTGGAAACGATTCGACGTCATGAGGGCAATCGTTTCCTCCCCCCTCATGCAATGCCCTCTGCAATGAGCGGCGAACGAACAGAACAGGACCGTTACCACCAGCCTGGCGACTTCCTCCTGCTTCGGCTGCCGGAATGAACATTGAGGCATTTTGTCGTCCGCCTGCAAAATAATACAAATCCACTGGATGTTGAATCAAAACCCCCGGTTGGCCTTGATCCCGCATGCGTTCAGCGAGTTGCTGCTGACGAGCGGCGAGCTCAGAGACTGGAACCCTCCAATCTTCACCGTCAGGGCCGGTTAAATCGGCCACATCCCAACCTGTCATCGCCTCAAGGTGGATGCCATCCGTTCAAAATCACTCCTATCGGATGATGTGAAAACAACCAAAAGTCAAGGAGAGGCAGTTTGATAGAGAAGCGTTTCCACCCTCATTCATGCACATTGCGAGTAAAGTCACCATGATTCTTGGCGTCCTCATGCTCATAGCAAGCGGAATTGGATTGGTTGGGGGAATTGGAACAGCAATCGATGCAGCAGAACGCGAGACGTACTTTGCCGACCAGAAGGACGGTTTGTTCACGGTTGATGGGAATGAATCATGGAGCGTCACTGTGTTTGTCAAGCATCCTGTCGATTGCGACACCCTCGAACTGAGCATTACCGACAGAAACGGAGAGAGCGTTATTTCTGATTGTTACCTCTATGGCGAGGATGAATTTGGAGAGGAAGGGTATGCAGATGGAACTTTCGAAATGTATGGTTACATCAATCATAATACAGCTGGAATGGAATACACTGTTGAATCCAACGTTGAAGTATTAATTGAAGGCGAATATTGTGACGAAGAATGTCTTGGAAATGCCATCGGCGGAGGAATGGCTGCCCTTGGCGGTGGACTCGGTATCTGCTGCTCCATTCCCCTTATCATTCTCGGTATCATCCTAGCGCTGGTACTGGATGAACCACAGAAAAACGTCATTATGCCAACGGGGCACATGCCAATGGGACAAGCATCCTACCCAGCACCAATGGTTCAAACCATGCCTCAAGCGCCTGTCGGACAACAAGTGATCCAAGCACCTGTTGGCCAATCCATAGAACCTACAGCGGTGCCGCTTACGCCAATCACGCCTCCGTTGACGCAACAGCCGACTCAACCTGCTCAAAGCCCTTGGGACAACGTTCAGCCCCCTCAATGAGGATCAGACGGTCGCTTCTGGGGCAGCCCAGGGTTCGACAGACTCAAGCCGAGTCTCAGCGATCGTACAGTATTCTTGTGAAAGGTCGACTCCAATGTACACGCGTCCTGTCGATTTCGCCGCGACACATGTGGTCCCAGACCCGTTGAACGGATCAAGCACGACATCGCCTACAAAACTGTACATTTCGATGCAGCGTTTTGGTAATTCCACTGGGAAGGGAGCGGGATGGTTCACTCTGGATGCTCGCTCAGTGGCGAACGACCAGATGGATTTGGTGTGCTTGATAAAGTCGTCACGAGGGATGGTGTCGATGCGACCTTCTGCGCGTTGCTGCTTATCTCGCTTCAATTTGTAATCACCTTTTGAGAACACGAGAAGGTATTCGTGAACATCACGCAAGCAAGGGTTACTGGCGCTTTGGAAAGAACCCCACGCACAAGATGAACCGGCACTTGCTGATTTGTCCCAAATGATTTCTCCTCGCATCAAAAATCCAATTTCTGACATGATGAGGTTGATATGACTTGAGAGTGGGATGTAGGGTTTACGACCGAGGTTGGCGACGTTAATGACCATCCTGCCACCGGGAGCAAGAACCCTGTAGCACTCTGCGAATACGCCGTGGAGCAGATCAAGGTAT
The DNA here is from genome assembly GCA_003602645.1 of Candidatus Poseidoniales archaeon. Classification (GTDB taxonomy): domain Archaea; phylum Thermoplasmatota; class Poseidoniia; order Poseidoniales; family Poseidoniaceae; genus MGIIa-L1. The sequence continues at coordinate 12,789 of QQSI01000004.1, forward strand.
TCGGCGAGGGTGAGGTCCTCGTCGTAATCCTTACTGGCATTGTATGGTGGCGAGGTGACAACAAGATGGACGCAATTATCTGGAAGGTCGAGGTTTCTCGAATCGCCGGAAATCACGGTGTTGGCCATGGTTGGTGGCAATTGTTGTTCCTCTCCGACCTCTCGGATTGAAACAAGTCCTTCATTCAGCCTGCTGCCATAGTAGGTTGAGGCATCGTGCCCTTCCCTTCTTGAAACGCCAAAGGAAGAAGTGCTGGTGCTGGCGCGACGGCGAGCACCATCCAGCGATGTGTCCCTTTCGGAGCCTCCGCGCGCCATCGCTTCAAAGCGGTGTTCGCGGCTATATCACCTTTCGGCCCGGCGAGCACCTCCACACGCGCGGTTACGAGGTGAACGAGCAGGCCCGCGCAGGGAGTTTTGGACCCGTTTGAATCAAAAACCCGCACCGACTGGAGGTTTCAATGGCGAGTGTTCTCACCCTCGACAATGTCAATGTTGAAGGCCGGACGGTCATCGTTCGCGTCGATATCAATTCGCCTATGACCCCTGGCAGCAATCTGTTCTTGGATGACACCAGAATCAAGGCGATTGTTCCTACCCTCAATCGACTTTCTAAGGCGAAAGTGGTTCTCCTCGCCCACCAATCACGACCAGGGAAAGACGACTTCACCACCACGCTCGGTCATTCGAGGGAACTTGGTCGAATTCTTGGACGGCCAATCAAATGGGTCGAAGACCTTGCTGGAGACAAAGCAATGAGCGCCATCGAAGCGTTACAAGATGGAGACATTCTCATGCTCAACAATGTTCGGATGTACGATGAGGAAATCAAAACCAAAGGTAATTTTGAGGCCATGGCCGAAACTCAAATGGTACAAAAATTGGCCAGCGTTGCCGACTTGTATGTCTATGATGCGTTTGCTTGCGCCCACCGTGCAACACCGTCCGGTGTTGGCTTCACCGACCTCATTCCATGTGTGGCAGGTGAATTGATGGCGAATGAAATTCGCAAATTAGATTTGGCTCTTGAACGTCCTGCTCGCCCATGCATAGCCGTCCTTGGAGGCGTCAAGGTCGATGATTCGATCGCTGTTGCAGAAAACATGCTTCGAAACCAAATCTGTGACGAAGTATGGGTGACTGGTGGTGTTGCGAACCTGATGCTCGAACTTGCTGGTCATGATATTGGCCTTGTGAACCATGACTTCCTTGTTGGAGAATTAGGCAAACAATGGTACCCGACCGTTGAGAAAGCAAAATCACTGCTGACCGATTTCAAGGACAACATTCGACTTCCTGTGGATGTTGCGGCTAATGTCGAAGACAACCGGGTCGACCTATCGCTTGATCAACTTCCCGTTTCCGCCCCCATCTTCGACTTGGGCATTCAATCCATTCGGAACCTTTCAATGGCCATCAAGAAGGCTGGAACCGTTCACCTCAATGGCCCAGCAGGCGTCTTTGAGCTTCCAGATTTCGCCCTGGGCACCATCGAAATGCTCAATGCATGTGCAGAGTCGAATGCTTACGTAGTTGTTGGCGGTGGACACACTGCGACCCTCATCATGAAACGTAACCTTGCCTCAAAGATGGGCCATGTCTCAACCGGCGGAGGAGCATGTTTGGATTACATCTCAGGGAGAAGCCTTCCAGCGGTTGCAAGCCTCGAAGCCAGCGCACGTGCCTTTTCGATGGAAACTGAATTCTCGATCCAGAACAAGTGAAGAGGAGCCACTGGGGAGGTTCGAACTCCCGACCTCCTGATTACGAATCAGGTGCTATACCAGCTAAGCCACAGTGGCGCGAGCCATGGGCAGCGACTGATGGACATAAGCCACACGGTCAGAAACCCAGCGTTGATGAGGGGAGGGGTCCAGCAGCCTCCATGGGCGAGGGCGATTCGGTGCGATACCGCAACGCGGTGCTCTATGATGAGACTGGCAACAAGCATGTTGGCGATGTTTTACTCCACCAAGATGGATCTTGGTCGTCCTCGAATGGAGATGAAGACGTCAAACAGGATGTCGACGGCTCGAACAGGCTCATCACTCGAAGCCTACAAAATTGGCACACGCATCTTGCAATGCAATTGAACGCACGGGACTTCAGCGATGGTTTTCCATTGCATCGCTGGCTCGATGAGGCCATCTTTCCAACCGAGGCAAAAATCACACCGGAATTTGTCAAAGTTGGAGCTCAGGCCGCGGCTGCCGAACTGATCAAGACCGGCACATCATTCGCCGCTGACATGTACTTCTATCCCGCCATCACAGGTGAAGTGCTCGAAAAAGCAGGGTTACGAGGGTTGATTGGTGGCCCAGTAAGTGACGCTGCACTGCCTTCCCATGAAGACGCACAATCCGCGCTTGATGAACTGGATTCGATGCTCAAGCATCAATCGCCACTCGATAAGGTACAGTATGCAATAGCCACACATTCGGTTTACCTCTGCAGTGAAGAAACCCTTCTGCGAGCGTCGGAACTTGCTGAAAAGCGAGATGCTCGCCTGCATATCCACGTCAGTGAAACCAGAAAGGAAGTCGCTGAATGCCATGAAAAAAATGGACTCTACCCCGTCGAGTACCTCGACAGCATTGATTTTTTCAAGCCGGGGACAATTTGTGCTCACGCCTCTTGGGTGAAGAAAAACGAGATTCGGATGCTTGCACGTCACAAAGCAACAGCAGTTCACTGTCCGTCTTCCAACATGAAACTGGCCTGTGGAGGGACCCTTTCGCTTCCAGCGTTCAATGAAGCTGGAGTCGATGTGCGGATTGGAACGGACGGTGCGGCTTCATCCGGGAGTGGATTGAATCTCCTTGCCGAAGCGCGACTCGCTGCGCTCGTTCAGCGCCATGATCATTGGGACCCGACCCTGATGACCGCCAAGGATGCTTTTGCCATGGCAACCAAAGGCAGCCAGGATTGGGCAGTATGGGACATTGACGATATACGCATGAGACCAACAGGCCGTTCAAACAACCGACACATCACCAACTTGCTGTTCAACGGTGCAACTTGCCTTGATTTGTGGGTTGGTGGCGATGCAGTGCGCTTCGATGGCACCACACGAACCCTTGACGAGCGCCAATCTTGGTTGGACCTGGATATGGCAGTCCACACGTACTACGATGGGATTGAGTAACACTCACTTCTGACGCATTAACATCAAACCTGCTGCTTCACCGAGCATCAGGAACAAGTACCCTGCAGCGCTTAGTGTCAAATCAATCGAGTACATCAGGTTGAGTTCTGTGCCCGCTGGAAGCACACCTTCCTTGGTACCAATTCCAGCATAGAATTCGCCGGATTGAACGCGCCAATCGACGCCATTGGCTCCGTTGTCACCCTTTGCCACATAGCCTTCATCGGCGTATGTGCAGGTTTTACTTGTGGTGTCAAACCCACTCAGACTACCACCATTGGCAATGTCATCGCATTGCTTTTTCTTTCCATCATCTGCGATGACGAGGAAGATATCATCTCGATCCCACGTGATGGTTGTGTCCGCGTTGAGCACAAGCGATGCTGCATTTGGAGGCAATGGATCTTCGGCAAAGAAGACAAGGCCCTGCACATTTGGAGTCGGAACATCGTCAACGGTGCCTTCCATAGTGTAACCAACGCTCCCACCAAGGAGAAGGAGCGAGAACAGTGCAACAAGGATAATTCCAATTTTTCTCATCGTTCAACACCTCGATTCAAAACAGCAAAAACGCAGCACCTAAGATGATGTAACTTCCAAGCAGCATCGCACCTTCAAGCCAATTCGTCTTACCGTCTGAAAGAATTGAATTCGCAACAAGCACTGAAATGAAGGTGGCTGATGTTTCCAGAAGACCAAACTCAAGGGTCAATGGTACACCAAGCATCCAACCAAGAATCACCATCACAGGAGCAACAAATAAAGCAATTTGAACACTTGAACCGATGGCAATAGCGATGGACAAATCCATCTTGTCTTTTCCTGCAACAATCACAGCAGCAAAATGTTCTGCAGCGTTGCCGAAGAAAGGCAAGAGGATGACACCGATGAACAGTTCTGGGACGCCGAGGTCATGCACTGCAGATTCGAGGTTATGGACAAGCACGTGAGCCATCCAACCAACCAAGGCTGTGGATGCAACCAGCAAGATCCATGCGTCTTTGATGTCCATCGTTGGGTGTTCGTGTGTGCCGTGGCCGCCTTCTGTTGCAAAGACATCAACGTGTGTTTTGAGCTGAAACAGGAGGGCTAGAGCGTAAATGATCAACATGATGATGGCGGTGTAATGGGACAGTTCCCTCACAGCGGATGCATCCCCCCCCGCATAATCAAGGGCGCTTGGAATAATGAACGCAACAATGGCTAGGAGCAATAAAGATCCATTCATCTGCCCAGATTCATGATTGAAGTGTTGGACCTTGTGATTGATTCCGCCCCACACCATCGCGAGGCCAAGCACGAGCAAGAGGTTCCCGAGAATTGAACCGATAAGGGACGCTTGCGTCACTGTGATCATGGTGGAAATTGTATCCGGGTCCACTGATTGTGACGCAGTGTAAAGCGCGAGGCCGGCAATGATCATTTCAACTGCATTTCCAAATGTAGCATTAAGCAGGCCACCAACCGTTTCGCCTGTTCGCAATGCGATTTCTTCAGTGGCCTTCCCCATAAGGAACGCTAGAGGCATAATGGCAATCATCGAGAAGATGAACGCGAGTTCTTGCTGGTGGCCCATGTTCGACCATAGGGCAATGGGGAAAGCAAGCAACAGCCAATTCAATTTGTTTTTCATTGGGTTTGCAACATCGAAGAGATTGTCAAACGCCTCTTCGATTTCATTCACGACATCGGGGTTCGACTCGCTTTTTGTTGCTGCTGCATCGTCCATGAGCGAATGCAAGCCAATGCAGAACTTGAGTCCACCGCTTCAAGCGGGACCTCAATCATCGCTTTTCTTTCGACCAACCTTTCGGCGAGTGGGTGCTTTACGAGGGGCTGCACGGCGGCCAACCGAGCGCTTTTTGACCGGAGGTGGAGTTTCTTCCTCCTCCTCTTCATCGTCGTTCCAATTGAACATGTCATCGTCGTCATCGTCGTCGTCGTCATCGTCATTGACAACTTCCTTCTTATTGCGTGTCTTTCGTTGAACGACATTCACTGCGAAAGGATCCTCTTCATCGTCCTCTTCTGGGGGTGCGGCTTCCTTCTTCTCCTCTTCTTTCTTGTCGCCGCCTGTTGTGTCGGTGACCGCGCCCATATCGAGTTCTTGTGAAGTGCCGATGAATTCAGTCATCCAATCATCGTCTTCTTCATCGTCATCGCCCTTTGATTTCTTCTTCTTTGGACCAGACATGCTCGTTTGAATGATCAATGCCATCACAATCAGTGAGACCACAAAGACACCCAGGAGCACCCAAACCAACACATAGGGAGGGTCGGACATTGAAGGTGTGATGACGATCGGTTCAGGCTCTGGTTGAAGGGCTTCAACGTAATTACAAGAGGTGGTTCCATCGAGCCGATGGCGGCACTGATCGACAACGAAAATGACATTCTTCGAGACTTCATTGCCTGCGGAGTCAATTGCACGGACATACACAGCGTGTTGGCCAGGCTCGAAGTTTCCTGCCGAGAACTCCATATCAAACACCATTGAGCGGTTATCACCATCAAGGTCTGTTACCGAGGTCGCTTCAGACCATGGTGTGGATTGAGAATTTCCGGTTCCGTAATTGTAGGTGAACTTGTATTGGAATGAGGTCACCATGACATCATCTGTTGCTCCAGCAAGGACTTGAATGGAATTGCCATAGAGGTACTTTGAACCGTCGTTTCCAGATGAAGGCGAATAAATGGTCACCGTTGGACGCTTCGCATCGACTGCGCGGTCGGTCCAACTTTGACTGACTTCATTGCCAGACTCGTCTTCCATGATCAATTCAATCACCATATCACCGGCAATTGTGTTTTGGCTGATGAAGAATTCAAAGGCGTACACTGGACCACGTTCTGGATTGTTATTGTTATCCGCAATCATGTTCATTTCGATGTCGCCACCTGAAATTTCTCCACCGGCAACGGTAGTGATGTTCACTGTAGGGTTGCCTTGGAGGTATTCGTCGATTTCAACCTGGAGGGTGTACGTTCCAGAAACCAAAGATGGACTTTGGAAGGCGGACCCATCTTCATCGAGGAGAAGCATTGAGGCTTCTGGGAATTTTGTATCTTCATTGATTTTTACAGCGTTGCCACCAATGCCATTGAACATCTCAGGGTTTTGATTGCCCCATTGATCTTCGATAATCACTGCATACCACACCTCGCGGTCGACGCCATCAGGGATTGGCAGTTGACGAACAATGGTGCTTTGAACACCTGTGCCAGGAGTGATGTCGCCAAGGACGAATTCCCATCCTGAATCACCAAGAGTACCGATTTGATCTTCATTCTCACCAAACGGAGCACCATAATGCCTCCAAATTTCATACCCTTCATTGATGTCGTCTTCGTTGAACCATTCGAGTGTGATGAGCTTCTGAGCGCCGAGTGGGGTTGCCTCTTTGATTCGAGCTGGATTTGGTGACTTGGTGTCTTCCGAGATTGGGCCGAAGTGATTTTGGTTCAACCGAGTGTCCATGTAAGTCCCGTTGATGTGGCCGTAGAGTGCCTCTGTTGTGACGTAGTAGTGCGCATTGTCCCGGAGGATGTCCGTGTCCAGAAGCACATCGAATGTACCAACTCCATCGCTCACTGAACCGAGCCAGTTCATTGATTGGTTGGCAACGAATTCTGCACCAGTGACCCTGAAGTTTGAATGCCAAATATGGTATCGTTCACCTTCGACGCCAAGTTGATCTTGCCAAGTGACGCGGGTGATGCGGTCACCGATGAATTCTGCATGAACTTGTGTGGGTTCTGCAATCCATGGGCTAAACGCATCTTCGTAGACTGGTCCGGCGCAGGAGTTCACGGTGGTGTTTGGACTGTAAACGCCGTATAAGTCAACAGTGATGATGCAGTAGTTTGCGTAGCCAAGGCGGCCGATTGGCACATCATAGTTGAACGAACCAACGCCTTCTGAGACGGTCGCAATAAGCTGAACATCCGAACTTACGATCGAATTGAAAGGAATCCCCGACATGTAGATTCGATAGGACTCGCCAGTTTCGCCAGAGACATCGGTCCATGAAATGGTCGTCGTACCGCCTCCAGAATTCGGGTTTGGAACGAATTCAGCGTACATAATGCCGACTTGTGAAGGTGGCATGTTATCCTCAATCAGTGCATTCGTCAGTGCGTTATTGGAGAGGAAGCGTACATCTTGGTAATCTTCACCAGGTGCGGTCCAATTCGGCAGAAGGTAAGTGACGGCGTAATACGCATCACGGTCGGTGCTCGATGGAATGGTGAGGACCGTGCTTGATGTGCCTGCAGGCAAGGTGAGGATCGGTGAGGTGGTGGTGAGCATATCCGCTCCGTTCTCACGTGTGATTTGGTAATTTGTTCGCCAAATTTGAATTTGATAAGCATCGTCGCCCGTCTCTGGCAAGATTGGGAAGATGTCGTTATAATTCACCCAGGTTAGGGTGGTTTCGCTAGCCTCAGGGTCGAAATCAGCCGCGAGGTTGTAGGGTGTTCGAATGGGCGTTGTGATTTCTTGGACAGGGAATTCAACGACCGAGGCCCCGATGTCCAAATCAAACAACTCAGTCCCGTCTCCAAGGGTTGTCGTCACAGCGTAGTAGTACGAATTGTTCACACCTGGAGCGACCAAGAAAGATGCGGTGTGGTAATCGACAGTCCCATTGATCCCTCTGCACTTGAACGCATCATTCAGCACTTCAACAGAAGAACAAGCAATGATGCCGGTGGTAAACGGTGTCAAACCGCTGATCGAGGCGGAGGTAATCGGGTCGGCGGACCTGTACACATTGTAGGTTGCCGAGAACAACCCTTGGAGCACAGAACCATCGTAGTCAATGTTGCGCCATGTGATGGTTGTGGTCTCGCTTGTCGGGTCGAACATTGCGTTGATGTCTTGCGCTTGGAGATTGCTTGGATCCCCGACGTCTTCGGCGGCTGCATGGGTGAGTGGTACGATGGCCAATACCATACAACACACGAGGAGAAGGGCTTTCCTTTCCGTGCCATGAACGAACTTTTGGTCTGTCATCAATGCTCTTGTAGCATGCTACCGTTATGAGTATGCCGCTTTAACAACAGCCAATCGGGCAGTTAGGTCCACCCCGTAGGGGTGCCGAATCATTCAGATTCTTTCGGGGCGTTTGGTTGAGGAAGGGGGTCTTCTCGGTCTATGTTTTGAATTTCATGTTGAGCTTGGACAAACCGAATGAGGAACGTCCACAAGCCGCCAAATGCAGAGACCAAAACCACGATGCTGATTGGGTTTATTGGAATGTGATCAAGCATGCCGGGATAACTGCCAAAATCTCCGATTTCGAGATGGATGAAGATGCCCATCAGTGCAATTGAAAGAATGGTTAGAATGGTCCGATCCGCACGTCCGAAGCCCCGATAATTTCGGCTCCCTGCTACTGCTTGTGCCTGAGTGCCCATGTATGAGCCCAATAAGATGAGCCATGCTGCTGCAAGACCAAGGGTAAAATCACCCACAAACACGGAGCCTGCCATACACACGATCCACACTGCATCCAACAACCTGTCAAAGGTGTGATCAAGGTAATCACCCCATCTTGTCACCTGTCCAGTACGGCGTGCTAAAGGACCGTCCAAGGCATCCAGCGTGATGGCAAAGGTGATCAAAATCATACCCCCGAAGAGCATGTTGGCGCCATAGGGAGTGTTTGGCGCCATCAAAACAGCCAAGCCACCAAGCACACCAAGAGGCATTGCAATCCAGGTCAGTGTCGAAGGTTTCCAAGTTGAGAGAGAATCTACAACCGGATTAACAATGCTTTCCCATGTGCTTCGAAACCTCTCCAGTGCCATACCTATCAGGCTGGATGCCACGGAGGGGGGTGTTTGTTTTTTGGGTGGTCAAGCCAACCAATCAACGGCTTCTCTTGCCAATTCTTCTACGCCATCGGAAGGGCAACCACCTTCAATCCAATTCATGACTTCTTTGAAAAGAAGAGAGGTGTTTTGTCCTGTTGTATCAAGTTCCAAGATCGGTGCTTCGAGTTCGAATTCAAGCATCTCAGACCATGTTCCAGCCAGCATCTCCCATTCCACATTGGCGCGTACTTTTGCCTCAGTGTACCCTCGGTGTTCGAGACGAAGACGCAACTGATCGGGATGGCAACGCAAAAGAATGACGGCATCAATTTCGAGCAAATGAGAAAGGTGGCCATCGATGAACATCAGTCCATCAGGCTCCTCATGCCATGCCTCAGCGAGTTTGTGAACATCGATTGGGGCTGCTCCATCAGCAGGATCCTGATCGCCAAGACAGTCGTGCTCTCGAGCAAGGTCGAGAACGGTTCGAATGGCATACCCGTGAGCCATCAATTCGTCGCACAATGTGGTCTTTCCACAGCCGGGCGTTCCCGTAATTGCGATGAGGCGGGGCAACTCCATGGGTATGCCAGGTGGCCAGAGTTAATACAACCACCTGATGAACGAAGTGAATTTCACCACCATGAAACAAAACCAAACTGGAAAACCAAGGCATCAATAGGTGGGAGGTGCAGCGCCTCTTGCTCACATGTTTGGAATGGACGACCCCGCTCAAACGCTCATTCAACTTGAGCGGTATGTTTTGGATGGTCGAATGGAAATGTCCGAAGTGATGGCTACGCAATTCACAGAAATGTTCCTCTTGCGGAAAAAAAGAACTGCAGATGAGCAAATTATGCTCGTGAAAGGCCTACGGATTCTTTGTGATGTGTTGCTCGCTCGGGGGAAAGCCGACAGGGCCGTAGGAAGCGTTGGTCTTCTGCTTAAAGAGCGGAAAAAACTCGTCAAGACCCTTCGTATTGGAGCTCCTCACCTGCTTGAGCAAATCACACCAGAAGCTGAAGATGTGCACCGTGCAGCCAATGCCTACGCATCTGGAGGAAAAACACGAGCGGCGCGCAAAGCCTACGCCAAGGCAGAAAAATTAGCACCCGGAAATCTTGCGAGCGCATTGGATGCTTGTCGCCATATTGGGTATGAAGCGAAACTCATCGAACGATTGGCATCAACAAGTGCTTCCTCGGGCCACGTGATTTACGCAAATTCAACCTTCACCCTTAGACCGACTGCATCCAAACAAGTCGATGCGGAGCAGGTTCGACAGGCCTTGCTTGGGGCGGTCCCTCATGGAATTGGCAATGCTGATTTATGCGCATCGGAGGCAGAACGAATCAAGAATGAAATGGATGCAATCCTTTCGGGTGAAGCCGCAGCCAATGCAGAATTACAAAGCGCACTCGATGCAATGAAGCCAAAACACGATTATTACGAATACGGCTGATTCGTTGTATGGTAACGAGGGATGGATTTGAACCACCGATCTCCGGGTTATGAGCCCGACGGGATATCCAGACTACCCCACCTCGTTAACCAAACGGCCGACCTCCCCCGTTTTGAAACCACCGATGAAAGGCGATGGGTCAAACAGCCTGTTTGAGTGAAAAATCTTACTTTCATCACAGGTGTTGATTTCATGAAGGAGAACCTCTTGTGAGAAGCATGCGCCAACAAATGCTCGCTTCTGTGCTCTTGGGCATCGTGGTGTTGAGCGCAAGTCTGTCCGGTTGTTTGGGCGGAGATGAGGACGAGGAATATGACGGTCCAATCGACTTCATCGTCTACTATGAAACAACATCTGGCACCATTACAGAGTCAATCCAGAACAATCAACAGGTCTCCGAAGAGGGCGTTGATGTCGTGTTTGATTTCTCTTACACAAAATCCAGTGCTGGGAGCATTTCCACATTTTGGTTTGACGCAGGTGATGGATCAACTCCTGTGATGGTGAACGCAGAGGAAACTGGAGAGATTTCCTACACCTACCTCACTCATGGTATCTTTGCTGCAGGTATTGGCGCGATCGATGACCAGGAGAACGAATATTCAGAAAACGTCACAATTCGCATCGAAAAGCAAATCACCTGGAGCGAAAGCAGCACGACGAGCCCTCGAACCATGAACATTGATGTGACCCCTGACTGTGAATGCCCTCTTCCTGAGCAAATCAAAATTGATTCAACCGTGACGAACGGTGAGAACTTGGCCTTTGGTTCTCCAGTGACCGTGACATGGTACCTCAACAATAGCGCAGGTGAGGCTGTCGTTGAATCACCACCTGAACAAATTGCAGACGGACAGAATGCCAACTGGAAACACAATGAGTTTGCGATCATTACAGGTGTTTGGACCCTCGAAATCGGTCTAAACCAAGAACAAGAAAACGTCGATGTAAGCCAAACAATCATCATTGCCTATGCCGCTGATGAAAGCACCACAAACCCATTCCCAACCGAAGAGCAGACTCCAGAAAATGAAGAAGATGAAGATTGATTCTTCACTTTCATCATTTTAAAATCTGAACTTAAAGTGAACCAAAAGGCCCACTGGAGGCCGATGTCTGTTCGCAAAAAACGAATTCTCATCGCAATCAATTACGCGCCGCCCTTCTCTCTTTGATATACCCTGGCCCAACCAGCAGGAGTTGGAAGTGAACAGAAATGGCGACCAAATCGAAAAAGAAAGCGAAGATAGAGATTGAAAACAATGAAGACCTTCAAGACAAGGCAGTCAAAGTGATGCCGGAAGANGAAGAGGCCCCCGAGGTCAAAATCGAAGACTTGCCTGGCGTCGGCCCAGCAACAGCAGAAAAACTTCGNGAAGCTGGCTTCGATGACCTTCTCGCACTGGCCGTTATGTCCCCAGGCGACCTTGCTGACCAAGCAGAACTCGGTGAAGCTGTAGCAACCAAGATCATTGGCGCTGCCAAAAAGATGGCAAACATTGGCGGGTTCGTTTCTGGTGACGCACTCTTAGAGCGCCGACGTGAAGTTCTGAAATTGTCCTCAAAGGTTCAATCAATTGATGATCTCCTGGGTGGCGGGTTCGAAACTCAAGCACTTGTGGAAGTGTACGGTGCATTCGGAAGTGGAAAAACACAGATTGGCCACCAACTGGCAGTCAACTGCACCCTCCCAATGGATGAAGGCGGATTTGATGGCGACGTGTTTTACATCGACACTGAAGACACATTCCGACCTGAGCGAATCACACAGATGGCTCGCGGACATGGGTTGGACCCCGAAGCAGTTCTTGCACGAATTCACGTAGCACGAGCGTACAACTCTGCTCACCAAATGCTCCTTGTTGATGAAATCAAGAGGATGAGCAAGGGATTGAACGTGAAGATGATCATCGTCGATTCGCTCACCAGCCACTTCCGCGCTGAATACATCGGCCGTGGCATGCTGGCAAACCGCCAACAGAAACTCAACCGGCATCTCAAGGATTTGAAGCAGTTGGCTGACGTGAACAACGCCCTTGTACTTGTGACCAACCAAGTTCATTCCAAGCCAGATGCAATGTGGGGCGACCCAACAAAGCCAATCGGAGGTCACGTGCTTGCTCACGCCTCGACATTCCGACTCTACCTACGCAAAGCTAAGGCAGGACGACGCATCGCTCGGCTCGTGGATTCTCCAAACCTTCCTGATGGTGAATGCGTGTATCAAGTGACACAAGAAGGCCTTCGTGATTGAAGATCACCTTCAAAAAGCCCGTTTTGGGTCTTTTTTGGTGCGGCACATTCAAGGTCACATCAACGAGCAAAGCAGCATGCGACACCTCGTTGAACGCGTTCTAGAGCTCACTGATGCCGAACAAGCAGCGGCTGATGCAGTATCCCCACCGATGAATGAAAATTCAGAAGTTGAACTTCAAGCCTTGCTCGAATCGCTTCAACCGCGGATCCGTGTGTATGGTGTCGGTGGAGCAGGATGTAACGCAGTCAATCGATTGTTCGAAGAAAGGCTGTTCAAGAACTCCTATGTTACGGGATACGCCATCAACACCGATGCTCAAGCGTTACTGATGTCTCCACTAGAAGAAAAAGTGCTCATCGGAAGGACCGCAAGAGGTCGAGGCGCTGGGGGAGACCCGACCAAGGGGGAGGCGGCAGCTCTCGAATCAGAAATCGCCTTGCGACGCATCACCAACGATACTCAACTGGCTATCATCACCGCAGGAATGGGTGGCGGATCGGGAACTGGGGCAGCAGGACACATCGCACGCCTGGCCAAACAGCAAGGTGCAATGACCATCGCCGTCGTCACCTATCCGTTCAATTCTGAAGGGGCTCTGCGAAAACAAAACGCCGAGTGGGGTTTGGAAAAACTGCGCGAGCATTGCGATACAATTCTTGTCATCCCAAATGAACGCCTCCTGGAAATTGAAGGCGTGAAGGACCTCCCCATCGGTGATGCCTTCAGGGTTGGAGACGAACTGCTTGTCCGTTCCATCACCGGCGTAGCTGAAATGTTAACCACAGATGGTATGGTCAATCTCGACTTTGAAGATTTGAGATCCGTCATCCAATTTGGTAGCGGGGTTGCCATGATTGGCCTTGGCGAAGCAAGTGGCCCAGGCCGGGTGGAAGCCGCAACAGAGGAAGCCATGCATTCTCCATTGCTCGATATCGATTCGTCTGATGCCCGTGGCGCACTCATCAACGTTGTTGGTGGGCCAAGCCTCACACTTGGTGAAGCAGAGCAGTGTGCTAAACTGATCACCGACCAAATTTCCCCACATGCCCAAGTGATTTGGGGAGCTGCTGTGCGTGAAGAATTGGGTGATGAACTCCGAGTGATGTTGGTCCTCACGGGAGTGAAGAGCGAACAAATCCATGGAGCGAGCGAGAACCGTCAATTACGAGCGCTGCAAAACAGACAAATCGAATTCGTCAATTGAGTTCATCTGACTGTTCGAACCAAGAAGAACAACAGGGCCGTAAGGCCTGCTGCGAACACGGTCCAATCTAGAGCACCTATGTCTCGGTCGAAGACTGGTTGTTGCAAATCTTGTGGGGCGTCTTGGTGGGCTATGGCCGCACCAAAACTGTTCCAAGCATCGCCACTTGATTGCCCATTACCATTCACAGCATTGCCATGGACGATGAAATCCACCGGGTCAAGTGAATCATTGGATGAAGTCCATGTGAAATTCCATATCCGTTGGTAGGTTCCTGAAAATTGATGCGTCCACCCATCCTCGAGCGATTGAGTGTTGGTCAAGTTTTCGAACACCACCAAACCGCTTGTTACCGTGAGGCGGAAGCCGCCCTGGTGACGGTTAGCATCGGCTTGGGGTGGGCCGTCAATCACAATTGAGAGGTTGTAAGACATGTTTGAAGCGTACACATCAGGTAAGCCCAACACATAGATCGAGACCGATGCTGAATCACCTCCGTGGCATGTACACCCATCATCGCCCAACTCCCCAACACCAGCGGGCATACTCGAGAAACTGGGTGCTCCGAGGATCAGAAACAACAATGCGGTGCCAAAAACCACCGAACGCTGCCTTTGGCCCCCCATGTGTCTCATACAAACCGACGCTGCCCGCCCCTTTGACACTTGGGCCGTTAGATGCACTTGTTTGTTGATAATCTATCGGTGCTTTGTGCAGTTTATGGTTCAAGGTTTTTTTTCTCAAAAAAACATCCTTTCATGTACTATGATGTGAAAATACGCCCTGATAACATGATGGGACCATGGGAAACAGCACCACCTCAGGTGGAAGAAGAAGAAATCGATATTTTTGCCGAATTAGGTGCAATGCGCCCGGTTGAGGCACAACCCGTGGCTGCGCAACAATCTGTTCCCACACTGAACACCTCGGACCCTCTTGCCGTGTTCATGGAAGACGATGACGCGCCATCAATGCTGGCAGGTGAGTCGACGTTTAGTTTGAATGAACAAGCATCTGAAACCATGGATTTGGCAACCATGCAAGAAGTCGCAGCGCAACCAGAGCCCTCTTCGTCAACACCTGTATCTCATGAAGTGGTCACTGAACTGTTGGAAATTCTTGTCAAAAAGGAACTTCACTCTCGTGTCGAGCGTGGAGATGATTGGTTGAGTGATTTGCCCGCAGAAGCGATTGCCAAAATCGAAACGGCAAAAGTCATCAAGGATCAACAGGCATACCACCTTTCCCTGATTATTGACATGGTCGGAACTGGGGAAGTACGGCCCTTTGCTACCGTTCTATCCACCACTGAAGGAACCCTACCGGTTGCTCCTCCACCGCAAATCCCACAATCATGGCATCCTTTGTACAATGCGCTAAGGGAATTGTTGCTCAATGCAATGAACTCGCTCACCGCAATCAAAGTCGTCGCAAACTGATCATCACTGATGAACTTCGCAGGCATGCGTCATCTCAACATTGACGAACATCTGTGAAACCGTGCAGTACTTCTCATGGCTCTTTGCCACAAGGCGCTCGAGCAATTTGAGTGGGACTTCACCACGGACATGATACACCATGTGGATTTTTGTGAAGACCTTGGGGCGCGTTTCGGCACGGGTTGCATCAAGCTCAACCCACACTTCGCTGAATGAACGATCTTTCAAACCAAGGACGACATCGGCAGTTGAACAAGCACCGATCACCTGCAAGGCAACCTGCATTGGTGTTGGACCTTCTTCCCAATCAAGATCAATGCGATCGCCTCGTTCATTTGTGCACGCAACAGTGTCGCCACCAGTCCAATCTATGCGCCCGTACATGGAACTCCCATGGGCGGTTCATTCTTGAAGGGGACGCATCTGCGTAGGACCGATTGCAATGACAGGAACCCCAGTTACTATGGAAAATGGCAGACTCAACATCCCAAATGATCCGGTGATTCACTACATCGAAGGCGATGGAATTGGCGTTGATATCACCCCTGTGATGATCAAGGTCGTTGATGCATCGGTCAGCAAAGCGTACGGCGGTTCTCGCGGCATTGTTTGGTCCGAAGTATTGGCTGGAGAAAAAGCGTTCAACGCGACAGGTGAATGGCTTCCAGAGGCCACTTTGAATGCTATGCGAACCGGACTTGTCTCAATCAAAGGCCCGCTCACCACACCAGTTGGTGGTGGAATTCGCTCGCTCAACGTAGCACTTCGACAAAAACTCGACCTCTTTGCATGCGTCCGCCCTGTTCGTTGGTACGATGGGACCCCTTCACCGGTCAAAGCCCCCGGTGATGTTGACATGATCATCTTCCGCGAAAACAGCGAAGACGTGTATGCGGGTATTGAGTGGGAAGCTGGATCTGAAGGCGTCAAGAAAGTGATTGATTTCCTGCAGAATGAAATGGGAGTTGACAAAATCCGATTCCCAAACACCTCTGGGATTGGAATCAAGCCAATCTCGCAAGAAGGAACCGCAAGAATTGTTCGCGCTGCAATCACCTACGCGTTAGAGAACGACAAAGAAAGCCTTACCTTGGTGCACAAAGGAAACATCATGAAATTCACAGAAGGTGGATTCCGTGATTGGGGTTACGCCATTGCTAAGGATGAATTTGGTGCTGTGGAACTTGATGGAGGACCTTGGTGCACGCTTGAAAACCCAAACACTGGTCGTTCGATTTTGATCAAAGACGTCATTGCGGACGCCATGCTTCAACAAATCATCACCCGACCAGCCGAGTATTCCGTGCTTGCCACGATGAACCTCAACGGCGATTACATCTCCGATGCTCTTGCTGCTCAGGTTGGTGGCATTGGTATTGCACCCGGAGCGAACATCAATTATGACACAGGAATCTCAATTTTTGAAGCCACTCACGGAACCGCTCCAAAATACGCTGGTCAAAACAAAGTCAACCCAGGCTCCCTCATCCTCTCTGCCGAGATGATGTTGCGGCACATGGGCTGGACGGAAGCTGCAGACCTTATTGTCAAAGGAATGGAAGGAGCGATCTCTGCTCAAACTGTCACATACGACTTTGAGCGTTTGATGGATAACGCGACACTGCTCTCATGCAGTGAGTTCGGCGACGCAATGATCTCACACATGTGAGATTGCTTCATCCGTGAAGGAAACTGTTGAGGGCGCGGCTGTTCTTGGCAACGCCGAACCCAAACCTTTCTTCGAAGGCCCGAGAGACCAATGTGAAATCACTGTCCCGTGTTGCGATGAGGATGGTTCCAAGGTTCCCAAGAGATTGCTTAGCAAGATGGATGGCGATGTGCATTAAGGTACGATCTGGTGTTTCGGGGTAAACATCCAGCCCATCAACTACGGTTCGCGCAGGCTCTCCACGTGTCCGCTTCATAGCAGTGATTTCTTCATAGATTTCCGTGTAATCTGTAAGGAAGCTCACAACCTGCGTTTTGTACTCTTCATCATTGGCTTCTGCCTCAAGTTGCAAATCCATTGGGCGCCATGTGCTGTAATCATTCAGCACTTGGTCCACGAGTTCCGAAATGACGTCCTTTCTAAACACGGTATCAAGCATCGTTGGAGGGACCAAAAGTCCACTAAAACGGCTCCGAAGGAAATCAAGATCGCTGGCGATACCGGACAATTCTTGCTTAACAATTGAGGGGAGCCAAAGTTGGATTTTACCTTCTTGAGCTCGCTTTAGGAGAACATGGTGGAAGTGGCCATGACCCACAATGTCGAGGCTGGCTTCTGTGAACACTTCCAACCGTTGCTTGATGGTGTCCATGAGGGCGTCAATCAGGATGTTTGTGTCGATGATGACAAGAGGTGAGAGGGAAAGATTGCGCAGGTAACGGCGGGATGAGTTTGGAATTTGATCTTTATATGACGAGAACAATCCTTGTTCAGCGTCTGCGATTCGTTTGATTTCACGGACGCTAAATTGGCCCTTATTTTGGGCACGCTCGAGGAACATGAGGCCTTCAATTGGCTTTTCCTGAGCAGCATCTCTGGCCAAATCATACAGTTCATCAAGCGATGGCGAGGAACCTTGCATCAACTGAGTGAATCGTGTGTCAAAGGCATTGCGCTGGCGACGGCGATTCTTTTGCAGGGCGTTGACTGCTGCAGTGACTCGGCCACAAAATGGATCGGTTGGAAGGACACGGTGATGCTCCAANGGATATGTTTTGAGCATGTCCAAATCATCCTCAGCAAAGTACGTCACCTCGACATCCTCGAGGGTCCCATCTTCTTTTTCTTGACGGATGGTTTTCGTGCTACGAACAAACTCCTTCAGCAGGCGTGTTGCTGCGTTGGTGTCTTTTGTCGACATGTGTGATACTCGAAGGTAGAGTTGGAATCGCTTAGTGATCGCACTCTTCAAAGCTGGTTGTGAATCAAGCAGTTCTACCGCTTCTTTCCATTGTTCTGCAAAGGCAAGATGAATGAGTGATTTCCTGTAAAGAACGATTTTATGTTCGTAATCAAAACCTTCGTGATCGCCTGCGCGGCGGTAATCACGGGCAGCATTGAGTTCATCCATCAAGGATGCAGAAACAGAGGCTCGAGCCAATGTATGCCATGGAGACAACGGGTCATTGGTTTGGTACCAGCGAACCAGCGAAGGAAGGCCAAGGTCGTGCTCAAGAACGAGGTGGCGAACCGAGTGGATCATTGCCGTCGGGACATTTTCGTTTTCGAGGATGGTATTGACGCTGTCAACGGTTGTGTCATCAGTCATGCCATGTTGGAGCATTAGCGCCACACGGTTGAGGCGCAGCGTATCGATGACGGCTGCAAACAAATGCTGTTCCATTTCGGACAAATCGGCGTTTGAGATGCTGGTCTCTAAGGCGTTCAATTCCTTATCGCTGACGATGCCCGTACCGCCTTCGCGAAGCGCACGTCGTATGACTCCGAAGGCGAGGAGGCCGTTCTTGTCAAGAAGGGTGCTAAGACGTTCATCGTCTACGTTTTCACCCTCAAAGAGCATCAAGAGTGCCTCGCTGGTTGAGGAAAATGCGGGCGGTGCATCTGTGCTATGAATGGAGTCGAGGGCTTTACTTCGAGCTTCGCGTACTTCATGCCACAACGCATTGTCTTTACCCGCAGCAAGCAAATGGGCAACGAGCAATGTTTCGTAGGGGTGAGACATTGGGGCCAAATCATTCTTGACAATGATTTCCGATAACCTTCGTAAATTCATCGAACGGGTGTAGATGTCAATCACAATCGGAAGAACACTTTCCCAAGCTTCACCGTTTTCTTCGCTCAGGTGCTTTGCTGCTAGTGCTTGGACTTCGGTGACTAAACCATTGAAACGAATAATTTCGACCAATGCACCGTCGTCAAGGTGAGGAATTTGTTGCCCCAACCAGGTCTGAACCTCTTGGTTTTCAAGGTCAGAGATCAAAGGGAGAAGATGGGAGAGTTCGGCATGGGCATCGAGTTTCAAAGCCGTTAATGTCGCCACCGTTTCCTCGGTCTTTCCTTCACGATGGAGAGCTGAAAGACGCCACCACATCACCCGTTCAATCGCTTGGGTAGGTGCGTTTCCTGAGCGAAGAAGGTCGAGCCCTTCAGAAAGAACATCAGATTTGAGTTTAGCAGAGGATTCAGGGGGGTGGTGCCACGCCAAAAATTTCCGAGAACGGGCCAGCGAATGGTCGTCTTTTGCAGTTGAACTCTTCTTCCAATCCATGACTTCGCCTGCTTTTAGTCGAACCAAATCTGAGAGTTCTTCAGCAAGTTGGGAATCAAAAGATTCCACATTGGCCAAGTTCGCTTCTGAATCTTCACCCATTGCGATCGAGAGCAGGGCTGAAACGATGCATGCAGGGCCTTCGAGCCCGAGCAAGAGAGGGGCTGGATTGAGGCTTCGACCAGACGACAATTGGGAAAGGACAGTGCGTAGCGCCACTTGAGATTCTGCAGTGTCAACCGTTTGAGACAGCGACTCCAGAGCGATAACTAAGTCGCTGGTCACGCTTGGATCAATGTACGCAAGACTGCTGTCCACCGTCTTTTTGGATTTCTTTTTCTTTGGTTTTGCAACTGGGAATGCTGCGAATTGCCCAAGAACAGATGTTCGTTGTGCAAGGTTGCCCCAGACTGGATGGACGCCGTCAGCAAGACATGATTCTCGCAAACTGTTCTCGGAAGATTCCCATGCCGAATCCCATTCGTCTTTGTTCAGAAGTTTATGTGCGAGCAGGACTGCTAAGCGGAAAGCATCTGAATAGTCGCTCGGAAGCACCATCTCAGCAGCGCTTGGAAGGTTATCGAGGGGGCCATTGGAGCCACGGCCGCCACGACGGCCGCGGGTGCGCCTCATGTGTGCAGGCTTTCGCATTGGGCTTGGTTGATCGTCTTCGTCTGCGGCTGGTATTTCGATTTCAGACACGGCTAACAAGAGGACGGCGCGCCAAGGTTTCTCAAGCAAGGTCCAGTCAGGAGTTCGTACGACGAGGGCTTGGCGACGGTTCTTTGATGCGTTCGATTTGAACGCGGCTTCGAGACAATTCGCCAGATACGTCTCCTGCAGAATCCTCGCCCCTCTACCAATGCCTCAACCTACCCATCTTCAACCCACCGGCAGGCTCTACTCCTCTGGAAACCCTCCACACCAGAACAAGCCCCGGCAACATCAATGAAGCGGGGAAACCTGCCCCTTACCAAAGGCGAGTTCCATGGACATCGTAAACGCAATTGTGTTGCTCCTGCACCCGGTGCTGGCAACAGGCTTGTTGGTGTGGTTTTGGTGGCAGTATTCCTGGCGTAAAAAAAGCCATGAACTCAAGGGAGATGCGAGGATAGAAGCTCGTTCCCGGCATGAACAGATGGGGGAACGCCTTCTTTGGTCAACCCTTGGTGTCATCGTCATCGCCTTCGTAGCACGAGCAATCGACGGCTACCTCGACAATGGAGATGCGTTCTCGAACCTCATGCCACAACAACTTCACGGATTTATGGGGCCCGTTGGCTTTGCTCTGCTCTTTATGTTAGCAAAGATGGGGCGCAAAGCAAAGACTGCCCGGAACGAAGGGGATAAGTTTAGACATCACGCTCTGAAACACGGTCGAGCGGCTGACCTGCTCATGGCCCTCGTGTTCATCCATGCCTTTCTTGGATTCCTGTACCTTTTCACGGTCTTGGGTTGATCAAAGAATTGACAGGGTTTTTTCTCGATTGGCCCACATTTCAAGCCAAACTTCGAGGTTTGAATCAAGGCCTGGTGGTTGAATGCGGCATCCACATGCGTTTGCATGCCCACCTCCAGTGGGGTCCAATGCAGTAGCAAGCCGTGAAAGATCGAACCTACCTTGCCCGTTAGGAAGGAAAGAATTGGCGTAGAAACTTGCAGAGAGCGCCGGGCGCTCAGGGGTATCAATTGAACCATCGCTGTAGCCATGGACGATGCAGCAGGCATCAGCTTTGTCACCGGCCCATGCGGTGACAAGGTAACCGTTTGAGCGAACGCCTTTCTCATCCATTCGGC
This sequence comes from Candidatus Poseidoniales archaeon, assembly GCA_003602645.1. Taxonomy (GTDB): domain Archaea; phylum Thermoplasmatota; class Poseidoniia; order Poseidoniales; family Poseidoniaceae; genus MGIIa-L1. The sequence goes on from QQSI01000004.1 coordinate 34,147, forward strand.
ACACGGCCAATCGGTCGATGATCGTGGTGTGCTTCTCGACCACCATTTGTGCTGCTTTACGTTCTTGTTTTGCTCTCAAGACATGGGGTGCTATGTCTGAGTGGGCAAGCACATCTGCCAGACGAGTCCCGGCCGCCAGCATCCCAAGAAGGCGCTGCATATGTTCAGGTTCTCGCATGGAAAGGGAACGGGATAATTGTAGAATTGGTCCATCTTCGATAAACTCCTCTCGGCTGATTTGCCCTGAATCAAGAGCGTCGACGACGGGCATTATTTCTTCGAGATGGCTCAAATCAATGAACGGACTAAGCACATCGTACGCTAAGCGCGCTGCTGAAGGAGTGGCCTCCCAGTGACACGTGCCTCCCTCTGCGATGAATGCTTTTTCTTCCTGCGCATCGGGTCGATTTGTTTGGTGATGATCAAGATACCATCCGCAGTTTGGGTGGAATGGAAGGTCAACCATGGCGGTGTTACGGTCAATGAGGTGGTCAAGAGAGCCAGACCGCACGAGGGCGGCATGAGCGAAGTGGACGGTTGCTTCGGGATTAACCGATTTTAGAACTGCAGCAGCACACAATCCATCCAAATCTGAATCCGCAATAATGGATGTGAAATGAGGTAACCCCGCCTCCTGAAGCACGTTCGTACGGTCGCCCATGGACGCTAGCGCAGGTTGAGTGCTCAAGAAGATTTGCTGAACTGTGATTCGCCAAAAGTGACTTGACCGGCGCCCTTCCAGTCGCAGATATGGAGACATCTTGTGGGGTTGTGTTAGTCAACTATGGGACGGTGCTTTTGCTCCAATATCCACAAGGTCATTGGGACTTCCCAAAAGGGCATGTGGAAGAAGATGATGCCAATCATCATGCGACCGCTGCAAGGGAATTGTCGGAAGAAACAGGTATCGATACGATCGAGTTTGTCGAGGGTTTTGTCGAACGAAGCGAATACACGTTCAAACATCGAGGGAAGAAAAAAACCAAACAGGTGTTTTGGTATCTTGCTCAAACCGAGCAGATCTCAGTCACACTCTCCCATGAGCATCGAGGGTACATGTGGTTGGATTGGGACATGGCTGAACAACAGTTGTCCCATGAAGAAACACGGCTTGTCTTGCGAGGAGCAAGGCAATACATGGCCGCAAAGGGCCTTGAATGATCAAAGGTCTGCGAAGTCCTCATCGGATGCATGGAGGCGACGAATTCGCTTTCCAACTCCCGTCTCTGGGCCTCTTTTGCCAAGCGGTTGCCAGAGGGTTTCATCATGGCCTAACCCGGATGTGACCCAGCGCCCAAGCACAAACAACCAGTCGGACAAACGATTGAGATACACTTGCACAGTGGGGCGAACGGCTGAATCTCCCTCTGTTTCTTTGAGCCGTAGAACGGATCGTTCTAACCTACGAGCAACCGTTCGGGCAAGATGGAGCATGGCTTCGGTGCCATGACCTGCTGGTAAAATGAAACTTGTCAAAGGCTCAAGATGTTCAAGCCAGGCATCCATTTCATCAACGAGGACATTGGATTGCTCTTCGCTGATTAGGACCATGTATTCCGGGAGTTTAGACGGTTCACATGCTAGTTCCGCCCCGAGGTCAAACAGTTCGTTTTGGACGCGCTTGAGAACCATCGAGAGGATGGTTTGGACGCGTTGTACGGTTGCTCTATTTCCACCGTCTTCATGAGCAGGCATACGGTTTGCTTCCATAGCAACCAAACCGAACACTGCGTTAAGTTCGTCACAGGTTCCCACCACTTCAAAACGTGGATCCGCTTTAGAACGACGTGACCCGTCTACTAACGATGTTTCGCCCGTGTCACCGCCTCCGGTGTAAACTCGATTGATGCGCACCATGTGTTTCCCTCAGATAAGCCAACTCATGCTTCTATGAGGGGTTTTCGGGCCATGAAGCTCGCATCAATGGGGTGATACCACTCAATGTCTTCTTCACCTAAACTCCAAGAGTAAAGCGCGAGATGTTCATCCACCACACCGTACCATTCCAAACGCCCAGGTTCTAGGCATGCGATTCGAGTTCCTGTGGCCTCAATTTTTGCCGTTGTGTGTTGCCAGTGAGTGACAAGTTGGGCTAAATGTTCCGCCACTTCGATGACGTGTTCATGTTCTGCCTCAAGGGATTCAAGAAGCACTTCCAATTCTTCTGTGAGATCGTGCGCTTCATCGCTCATCGCCTGAAGTTCAGCGAGCCAGCGGGTGACTTTTGGCAGGTTTTCTCTCGCCTCTTCAATGGTCACGATACGAGCGCCGTGTGGGAGCACGCGCAATGCGTTCTCTTGGTCACGCAATGAACATGTGTCCATAGGTCGACCTGAAAAGAATGGAGCGTCACCTGTTTCTCTCACATGCGTTCCTTTACTTGACGGACCTTCAAGTCATCGGCAGAAACATTTGATTTTCGCCAAATTTAGAGGATGGGTTCAAACTTCGCCCATTCCCTCTTTCATGGGGTCAGAGCGAGTGGAGCGACAAGAACACTAAGCCGGTAGGGTTTGAATCTTGGATGCAATCCATGTTTTCTGGACAACTTTTCGAACCAAAAGGGTGCCAAGACTGATCCATACCGCCAGTTCGACAACCACGACAATGTAGTAGACCGGTCCGAGTTCTTTCAGCATCGTAATGGCATCGTACGGCTCACCATTGAGCGCCATGTAGAACGATTGGGAAAACAAACTGGAGGCGAACCAGATGAAAATTGCATACCACAAAAAGGTGCTCAAGGTAGTGCTTGTCGCCTTCGCCTCTACTTCTTCCATGATGATAAATCAACTTTCAAGATATTAAGTCCTTTGTTTAGTTGTGCGCTTAATTGCATCACACCGCCATCTTGGTGCTCTTTTCAGGCAGATTATGTGGAATAGAATCGAAAACCGGAATCATTCCTCTTCATCGACGAGGTCGGGGAGTAAGGATGCTGTTTCTGGGTCGATGCGTGCCAACGCTTCGTGAATTGCTTTGATCCACTCGGGAGCAACTGCTCTTTCGCCCCCGGCATCTTGTAACGCCTCCCACCATTCAGCCGCTTTTCCCGAATCTCCAATGAACAAATTAAGGCGATGAAGAGCGACATAAGCCATCGGGTTGAGATGCTCTTCTTCAGCGTCCCACCCCTTTTCGAAACAAGCAATAGCTCCATCATGGCCATCGACAATTCCTCGTTGAAGAGCCACCATTCCAGCCTGGCTCCAAGCCAGTGGGAGGCGTCCAATCAACAAACCGCGGAACACAAGCCATGTTTGGCCCCCGCCCAACACGACCAGCGAAAGGAAGCCCGACCATTGCTCGAAAGTGCTCAAATCGTCCCATGTGGTCACCATCAGTCCACCGACACCAACGCAAAACATGAACCCCGAAAAAGGCGCAATCAGCACTTCTCTCCGAGTTCTCAGAAGGTGATGAATGCCAACAAGTAACCCGAACGAACCGAAAAAAGTCAAAATAATGAGGTGCCCAATAACAGTCACTGGATTTGGTGCGAGTTGGCCCAAAGCAAGCAAAAGCCCAGTGGTCAACACCAGCGATCCGAACCGGCGCGAAGGGAGGGGGAAGGGTTGACTTCGTGAGCCAAGAATCAAAACAGTGCCAATGAGGAGTTCAAACCCGAGGAGAATCCAGCGAAGGCTTTCGTCTTCCAAGAGCAACATGCTAGGCCTCCGATTCTCGCAATCTCTGGTGCTTCTTGACCCTTTGGTCAGGCCTTGTGGTAATCCGAACCACGGATAATTTCGGTTGCGCGGTAAACTTGTTCGATCAAAACAATGCTCGCAAGTTCGTGCGGCATGGTCATCGGCGAGAGAGAAAGCCGTTCAAAATGGCGATCTGGCCCCTCTGTCCAGCCCTCTGCTGGCCCGATTGCAAGGTGGATTGGTTCGCTGCCCACACTCCATTTTCGGTATCTTTTGGAGAAGTCAATGGACGATTCGAGTACGCCTCCCTCATCCATGAGGTAGAGTGCCCCAGGTACCTGATTTAACGCTTCACAGTACGCTTTGCAGGAAAGTTTGTTTGAATGGATGCGGACTTTTACGCCACGACTTTGAAGACGTTCATGGTACATTTCGAAAACACGCCGTAGATCGTTTTGTTTCATGGTTCCATGAAGGTGAAGAACCACTCGACCCATGTTGGAGGCTGTCCGCCATGGTTGATGAACTTGCATCACGATTTTAGCTTGTGGACAATGAAGAACCCAACCGCAACACTTGCACCAAACATGCCGAGTTCCACGACGGATTCCATTACGGATACGATCTCGTCTACAGCTCGACCGCTGTTTTCCATCAGCCCCATGGTGAGTCGTTCCCAATCGACAGTCAGAATGCCTCGAGATTCCAGCCATTTTAAGAGGATAAATTGCAAGAGCAAAAACCACTGCAGGGCTTTTGTCGCCATCGCCCAAATCAAACCGAGCACTGCCCCCAGGATTACACCTTCAATCGCTGCCGTGCCAAGTAACTCGAACCAAAATTCCAAGTCCATGTTTTACCCAACACAGCGGCTAATATATGATTTTTAACAGATGGCGTTAAGGGTTCTTGGCCCGTCACAGGACCATGGGATGGTGGCCGTTCACCTCAAAAAAGTCATCCAAGCGGGTGCGGGTGAACGACCCTCTGCTGAAGGATGCTCGGACTTGGATTTCCGAACTACGAGACGTGTGCGAAATGAATTTCGAACAACCTGAGGAAGCCAGAAGGCGAATCCGCCACATGCAAGTGGAATGGCACGATGCTATGGAGGTGGGTCACTTAAGCCCGGCTAATCGAGAAGGGCTCGAAGCGAGAGCGTTCCGTCTCCTGAGTTGCCCCGACGATGAATGGATGCACTGGCTGGATGACCTCGATTTCTGGAAAACAGGTTGGAAACCTGCATCTTTAGCAGATAACGAGGCTTGAAGAAGGGGCCGCCTGCAGGATGCAACATGGGTCAAACCCCAACCCTCCACATGCTCTACACCTGCCCCTTCTGTTGGAAGGTCCGTGGAGTCATCGAACACCTCGGCATGGAGGTTGACTATGTCAGCGTCAACGGCATGAAAATCAAGAAAGAAGTCTCTTTTGCAGGGGATTGGGGGAAAGTGCCGGTCTTTACCGACGAGAACGGAGAATATTTTGTCAATTCCACCCCGGTTATGAAACACATTGATGCCGCCTATAACGACGGTAAATTGGCCTCCAGAGGCGATGCAGCCCGTCAAGAAAAATGGCTCGAATGGGCGGATGCTAAGGTCTCTAAGGCAACGGTTCCGATCTTGTATGGTACCCTTGGGGCTGCCTTGAAAACAACAACTCGAATTTCAAAACTAGAAAAATTTGGTTTTATTTCTAAGCGACTCTATGCATGGGCGGGCTTCCCGATTATGTGGGGCATTATCGCCCGAAAGCGAGTCAAGAAAGATGGACGAACCCCGAAGAAATTATGGCATGATCTTTTGACCGAATTCACGGATGAACATGGCGAGCACGCCTTCTTTGGAGGCGAATCTCCAGACCTGGTTGACTTTGCGATGTTCGGCTATGCACGCTCAATCTCCCCATTCCCACAATTTTCCTTGCTCGAAGACCACCAGAAAGGAATGGCTTGGTATCGGCGCATGGAAGGAACACTTCAGTGAGGGATTCACCTGNAACGNATCAATGTCTTAGGAATTGATTTTCACCCAGTGAAAGCTCAAACGATGTTCTTAGGCACCGACAAGGGCGGTTGGATTTACTCCAGCCAAAGGCCACGACACGAGGTCAGATTACCGGATTATTACATCATGAATGTCCCCTTGAGCGAACGCGATGTGGCCCTGCTCTCAGGAACTGAAGGTGGGAGCGCTGAAACACTCTTCAATGTGGATGTTGAATCTCTAAAACGCATTATNAAAGCCGGTAATGCTGCGATTGAACGCGGCATTGAAGGGTTGAATTCTACCATTCGATGGGAGGTGCGTAACCCTACTGAATCAGAATGGCGTTGTGCCGAAGCCGAACTCGGACTCGGTCTTGAGAAAAAGCAAATCGAAATCCTCGCCGACGCTGTCAATTCGAATTACCGTGGTGCCATGATGGATGGACGGCCACGACGTTTCGATGGCATCGGCCCAATGGCACTCCACAGGGCTGCCATCGAAACACACCCCAGCAAAGAGGGTATTACTGCTCTTTCAAGCGTACCACTGGATCGACCAATTGGAGGTGTCGTTGCAAGATTGGTCATCTCACCAATCCGAGAAGGGCCAGAAAAAAAGGTCCCCGTCTCGGCAGATATGGCAGCGAACATCCGCATGGAATTGATCTGCACGCTCTTGCTTGGTGTGATTCCTTCATTTGCCATTCCAATTCTTCGAGGCATGGGTGATTATGCATTCACCGGTTGGGCCAACCTCCTATTCGGAGGCCTCTGTGCAGGATTCGTAACAGGTGCCTTTTGGAGACCACGTAGGCCAACCATCGGCTTTGATGACGTGGAAGTTAAGACTCCTTGACAGGATCAACTAAGTTTTCCCAGTATGGTTCTTGACGGATGGCATCGGCAGCACAAATGGCTGCCATATTGACAATATGACGCACCCCATCCTGTCGCGCAACAAGTTGGACTGGATGGCTCATGCCTTCCAAAATAGGACCAGTCATTTCTGCATCCCCTAGTTCTTCAAGCAGTTTGTAAGCAATGTTTGCTGCTGCAAGATTGGGTAAAACGAGGACATTTGCAGCCCCTTCGAAAGCCATGAATGGGTATTCACCTTGTACATCTCCATTGAGGGCGGTATCGGCTTGCATCGGACCGTCGATGACCAGGGAAGGGTCAAGTTCACGGGCAAACTCAATTGCATCTTCAATTCGTTCAGACCGTTGGGCCCGGCTGCTACCAAAGTTGGAAAACGAAAGCATAGCAACCACGGGATCAACGCCAAATCGGCGAGCGACTTTGGCAGTTTGCACGGCTATTTCTGCAAGTGTTCTGCTGTCTGGGTACACGTTGACTGTTGCATCTGCAAGGAAGATTGTGCGTCCCTTTACATTCATCATGTAGCAACCGACGATGCAATGAGCATCGTCATCTGCCCCAATCAGTTCAAGGGTAGGACGAAGCACATCAGCATAATTCCGGCTCACACCTCCTACGAATCCATCGGCATCACCATTGGCGACCATCTGGCTGGCAAAGTAAGGCCGGGATTTCAGCAAGCGTGCAGCATCGACGACCGTCATTCCCTTTCGGTTTCGGCGCTCAAGCATGGATTGAGAGTACACACCCTTCCGTCGTTCGTCCTTTCTTGGGTCATAGACTTCGTAATCAAACGTCAAACTCAACTCATCGACCATTCGATGTATGCGCTTTTCTGGGCCCAATAAAATTGGATAGCATATTTTCTGCTCGACCAGTTGAGCGGCGGCTCTGATCACCTTTTCATTATCTCCTTCGGGGAACACAATTCGCTTTCCTCGACCGCGTACTTGATTGATGACATGCCGCATGATTGAGTAAGATTGCCCAAGCCTCGCTTCCAATTCATCTCGGTAATCGCTGATGGAAAACTCTTCCGAATCCACACCTGCAATGCCCTCATCAACAGCCGCTTGTGCTACTGCAGAAGCCTCCCAAAGCAAGACCCTCCGATCAAAGGGTTTTGGAATGATATAGTCGGGCCCATACTGCATCACTGCGCCATCGTATGCAGCAGAGATGTAATCGGGGACCGGTTCTTTGGCCAGTGCTGCAAGCGCACGGGTCGCCGCCATCTTCATGCCTTGAGTGATGTCTCTGGCGCGAACGTCAAGTGCTCCACGGAAAATGTACGGGAAACCGAGTACATTGTTGACCTGATTAGGGTAGTCTGAGCGACCTGTCGCGATGATTGCATCGGTGCGCACTTCGAGAATTTCCTCAGGCAAGATTTCCGGTGTTGGGTTTGCCAAAGCAAACACAATCGGTTTTGGCGCCATGGTGCTGATCATTTCTTTGCTCACTAAACCGCCTCTAGAAAGACCCAGCATGACATCTGCGTCTTTCAATGCATCAGCCAATTCTCCGGGTTCCCGCTCATGAGCGAATGGTGCTTTGTACTCGTTAAGTTCGCCCGCCTCCAACCTTGCCTTCGTGACGATTCCTTTGCTGTCGACCATTGAAATGTTCGATCTCGAAACCCCAATGGCAACGTAATGGTTTGCGCATGCAATCGCACTCGCTCCCGCCCCGATGACAACCACTTTGATTTCGGAAAGTTCCTTTCCTTGCAACTCAACGGCATTGAGCAACGCTGCTGCGGAGATGATCGCAGTACCATGTTGATCGTCATGCATCACTGGGATGTCGGTTGCTTCTGCAATTCGTCGTTCAATCTCGAAACACTCTGGGGCTTTGATGTCTTCGAGGTTAATTCCTCCAAAGGTCTTAGCAATGTTGACAACCGTATCAATGAAGGCTTCTGGATCTTCTGTATCCACTTCAATATCAAACACGTCGATATCTGCGAATGTCTTCAACAACAGACCCTTTCCTTCCATGACTGGTTTGCTTGCTAAAGCACCAATGTTACCCAACCCTAAGACCGCAGTACCGTTAGAAATAACGGCAACTAAATTCCCTTTTGAAGTGTAGCGGTAGGCATCTTCAGGGCGTTCAGCAATCTCCAAACAAGGGTAGGCAACACCCGGTGAATACGCAAGACTGAGTTCGTGAGCTGTGCTGTGAGGTTTGGTTGGAACAACCTTGATTTTACCCCTCGGCTCAACCTCGTGGTAGTCGAGAGATTCTTTTTTGAGCAGCCGCTCCTTTTTCTCTCGATTCATGCTAACCGAACTAAACGAATGTGGTTCGGTGTTTGAGTGTTGTGTGTCAACGGGACTGTTGATGCTGAAAACACACCCCTAAGGAGCGCTCCAAACGCTAGATTGCTACCCGACAACCACAATAAACACCTGCAATGGCAAATGAGCAAGGATTGCACGATTGAGGGCCGCGTTCAAATACCCCAAAAGGCCCCTTTGATTCCATGAACCAGCAAATTGCTTACTTTTTCCCCGGCGGCGCCGGCAAAAGAGCCCTGATGCTGGTTGCCATTATGCTCTGTTCATCGGTCGCCCCGATGATGATGGTCCCTGGTGTTTCAGCCCATGAATCGGCCAATGACACGGTATGGCCGAAGTCTGGCAGCAACGACACCGGTTGGGTTCAGTTGGACGCCATTGGCGCTGACCCAACAACCGGAGCTCAAGCAAGCGCCGATTGGACCCTAGAGTTTGCTCCCGGCGCTGATCTCTCCAATGTTTCCTTCCAAGTTCGAGTCAACGGGAGCGATGGCTTGATGATCGAAGAGCCAATGTTGTTGGCCAATGATATTGGCATTAATCTCATGGATTGGCGAGGGCTTGGTTCCTTCGGTTCTTCCGACAGCTTCGCTGGAGCGAACCCCTATGACGGAAGGCTCGCACCAAACAGTGATTCAGGGGCGACATGGACCATTCCGTCAGATGCGACAATCACCGACTTAGTGGTTGAAGCATTGGCCCCGGTAGATCCTGCCGTTTCATTCGAACCAATTCAATTGGAAATCGGTGCTAAAGCCATTCATCCAGATGACGGACGAATGTACCTCGCAATCCTCGATGACGTGCTTGTTTTAGATTACAATAACGACCCATCAATTATTGACATGATTGAGTTTGAAAGCGATGTCCTTGACATGGAAATCGACACGGCAAACAACATGATTCATTTCCTGACGAACGATGAAGGCTTCAGTGCAATTTCCCTCGCAGATTCAAGCAGCCAAGTAGTCTTACCTGATTCTGACGACCCGGAATTCATCGATATGGACCAATTTGCCATCACCAGTGGAGGTGTCTTTGCTGCTGGTGAAAGTGGCTTGTTTTCTTGGACTTCGGGGGCTTGGAGCGAGACTGATGCATTAGGTGGATCCGCCATTCTTGACATGCTTGAAGTCGATGGCGTCCTCTACATTGCCACCGACGGAGATGGTGTGATGCGCTACTCCGTTACCAACGGTGTTATGCTTTCGGATTGGTCGACCGCAAATTCGTTGCATTCTGATGAAATCACTTCTATGCTTGTCTCTGGCAATCAACTGCTGATGGCTTCGAGCGATGCTGGTCTTGCCCGATATGACTGGAGTTCTGGGTTCTGGCTCTCAACATGGAACAGCGGGAACTGGCTTTCCAGCAATGATGTCACAGGCTTGGCCCGTTCAGGAACCACGCTCTACATTCTCAACGGCGATGCCCTTCATACATACAACGCAGCAAGCAATGTGTTTTCTGGCTCCCAAACCATCGATACTTTCGGTCTTGCAGGCACTGGTGATGAACTGATCCTTTGGCCAAACTCAGGAGCACGCTCGCCCAGTTCGGAATTGATTCTCGTGAGCGACGGCTACGGGGCGCTGGTTGAATTAACCCCCGGAGCCACGCCGCTCAACACGGGTGTTCTCCTGTTAGGGAGCGGACCGACTTCAGGACAAATGGTTGATTCGACCGAACTCGATGGCGTGCTGTTTGTTGCGACTGATGATCAATACCTCAATCGGTTCGACACTCAAGCATCCCGTTGGATCGAGCCCGTGTTCATTGGAGCTGACATCACGAAACTTAGCAACGACGGTACGCACGTGTACATCGCTGCTGAAAACGGAGCTCACCAAATGCACAACAATGGAACCGTCCTCCAAACATGGGACACCTCAAACACCCTCCTCTCAAGCAATGATGTCACCGTCGTTCAGTCAGACGGCTCGACCGTCATTGTGCTCAACGAGTTTTACAGCGAATTTTTGGCCATCAATCTCACAGGTGCTCAACCTGTTGTGTTCGAAAGCATCGTGTTGGATGCCGGTTCAGTGACCGATGCAGCGATTCACGCTAACGTCGCCTATGTGGGCACTCAGAACGACGGATTGCTGCGCTATGACATCGCCAATGATACTTGGCTTACACCATGGATTTCGACTGGTGTGAATGGGGCAAACGAAGTCCCTGTCGCCGTAGTTGGCGATATTCTGTACTTTGGAATTCCCGGCTACGGTGTAGCGCGCAAAGACCTTTCCACCAATGAGATTCTTCTTCCGCTGACGCAATCAAGCAACACTGGCAGCGGAAGTTCCACTGAAATCCTACCATCAGACACGATTTATTCGCTTGAAGCAAATGGAAACGTCTTGTACATCGGCACCTCCTTTGGCGCCGTGGAATGGGATGAAGCGAGTTCCAGTGCTGACTCGTTCCAAATTGGAAGAAACTGGGATGAGCGACCACAGCAATTCTTTGATTTTGTTGTTGTTGGTTCGAACGTCTACGCCGCGACCAACATCGGGGTGTGTGAATTCCCAACAGGAACTCTCGATATTGAAGAATGCCTGAACGTGTATGACGGTATGCCAAACTGGGCAACATACTCCATCGGAGTCGGCTCGAACAGCTACCTGTTCGGAGGAACAAATTCTGGTGTTGGAATCATTACAATTTCACCGTTCGACGTGATCGGTGAATGGACCGCAGGTGAGCAAACGAACAACGCTCCAGTCGTGGTTATCGGCGATATAGCATACATAGGGCTAGATGGAATTGGTGTTGCAAGATATGAAATCTCAACAGATTCGTGGTTGTCTACATGGACTGAAGATAACGTCTTAGACAACGGAAATCAGTTTGTAACAGGACTGGTGGCTGATTACGGGCGACTTGCTGGTAGTGGTTTTGGTCCCGCAGACCCTGAACAATTATGGATTGGCGGAGAAGATGGTTTCCAGTTAATTGATGTAGTAAACGAAGTTGAATTGTATGATATAGAGAAATCTAATTCAATTTACCTTGGAAACGGTGACCCCCATGACATGATCATTCAGGGCGATGTGATGTACTACAACGACCGTGCTAGCAGCGACAATCTGTACAGAATAGACGTCGCAAATTTCACTTCCCTCTCTTCATTGGACGCCGGTTCGCAGCTTGACCAGAACAATGGCGACGTCAACGGAATGGACCTCATTGGGGACATGATTATGATCAGTGTTGCATCCCAAAACTGGTGGCAAGTTGATGGCTCAGGTGGCATCGCACAATTCAACACAAGCAACGGTTCTTGGGGTGAAAACATTCTGCCAATTGGGCAAGTGGACCGCGTGACTGCCTACCAATCCTCAACTGGAAACATGTGGGTTTCGTGGGGCGAAAACACCCTTCAATACATGGACGCTAATGGGACACTGCTCGGTGAATGGGACGATGATGACTTCGAGTTCCCAATCCGAGAAATTATCGAATATGATGGCGAGGTTTTGTTTGCAACTGAAGGAGGAGTTGCGAGGTTCAACGAATCATCAAACCAATGGCTCGCGACGTGGGAGGAAGGTTCTGGCCTTCCAAACAACGCAGGTGAACAGATCTACGAACTCTGGACCGATGGTACAAACTTGGTCGTTGGTGGCGGCGAAGTCAATGGGTTCGGCCAATTCACGAATGGCGCCATTTCTCACTGGGATGGAACCACATGGAACGATTATTCCACAGGTCAAAACGGCATCCCGAACGGTTATCCAATCACGATGACAGAATGTGCAGGTTTGCTTCACATTGGCATCTATGCAAATAACGGCGGTGTGGCCCGATTTGACATGGCAAATGACTCCTTCTTAGGCACCTTCACGACCAGCGACTGGAATGAGAACTACGGTGAGGTTTCTGGCGTTGCTTGCGATGGCACTGACACCCTTTACGTCTCATTCTATGAGGACGAAGCAGACATCAAGAAGTNCAGCTACCCCAGCAATGGATGGTTGAGTCCAATCACGACGGTGAACCACAATCTTCCAAGCGACAGGGTATGGTGGGACGCGATTGACTACGCNAACGGCATGCTCGTGCTTGGACATGGCATCGGCACCAGTGGCGACAACGTCATCGGTGGAGGCTACAGCGCTGTGGCCACATCTGGATCATCTACCGCTCAGGTGAATTTCAACGGGCAAGGATCATCTGTGACTTCATTCCAGTGGCTCACCAACGAATGGCTCGTTGGCCAGGCCGGCGGCTCGTCAGGATACAGCCACGTCGACACCATCAGTTCACTCGGGCAAAACACCTTGCTTGACTTCCCCGGACTTGTCAGCGGCCAGGTCACCTCAATGGCAGGCAATTCCACTCACATCTGGGTTGCGACTGAAGGGGCAAGCCAGGGCTTCGGCCAAAATGGCGCATCCTCTGGTGCTGGTCTTCTTCAAGGGGAGCGGCAGCCGGACGGAACAATCGACTGGCAAGATGGCTGGACAATGACCGCAAACAGTGTTGCAAAGGACATGGAACTGATTGGTACAGATTTGTACATCACAACAACACCAACAGGACTGTACAAACTTGACACGCTCAACGGCATGGTGATGCGCCTCAACGGTGGCATCCACTCAAATATGGATGGATTATTCGTCAATGGAAACACCCTTGTCATCGGACTGCAAGGAAGCTCGGGATCTGCTGCAGGTGTCCAAGTCTACGACATTGCAACAGGTTTCGGCAATGGCAAATTACTCGGAGGACTCCCTTCAAACCTCATCAACGCTTTCGCAGAAACAAGCTCAACCCTCTACATCGCAACCAATGGAGGTGTCGGCCGATGGGATTGGGCTGCTAACGATTGGATGAACCCGCTCACAACAAGCGATGGCCTCCCGACCAATGTTGTCGAAGACATCCAAGTCATTGGCACTGACGTGTGGATGGCAACCGCAGCAGGGGTTGTCAAAATGGACACCCTCACAAACGCCACAACGCTCTATTCAAGTGGAACAGGTTTGATGGCAACCTCAGCCCAATCCCTCACCACTGCAACGCAGACCACCACCGATAACACTGGAACGACGACCACGGTAACCACCCTCTTCATCGGCCATGATGGCGCTGCGGCTGAACGGCCAGGAGTGACCTCCTTCGAAGACACGAGCGGAGCAATCCAGTGGCACAAATTCGATCAGTTGCCGTCCAACACGATCGACGCCCTTGCTTCTGATTGGTGGGGCCTCCACATCGCAACTGATGTGGGCCCGATGACCCATTACAACGGCCAGAGCGACCAACTCGAAGACGGCGTGCCGTCCTTCCAAGTGGCAGGCTGGCCAATTCAGAAGATGGTCAGCGATGGAGATCATGTCTTGGCCATCGGCGCAAATGGAGCATCGATTCTGAGCGCCCGAACGCCGACCCATGCAACGCTCAAAATCTTCCAAGAAACCGATTTGACTGGCGGAACGATCACCTCCGACGCAGTGTGGTTGACAACAGGAGAAATTGGTTTGTTCGGCTTTGAAAACAACGCGCAATACACCGAGATGGAACGATTTACGCTCCGGAAGGCAAACCCGTTGAACGTCGGCTTCAATCTACAATCCTTGGACATCACTGACATGACCCATCCCGGTATGGCCATCCAGTTAGCCGACCTCGACAACCCCGTTGCTCTCGACCCGTCGTTTGGTGTTGCAGGGACCAATGGCATCATGTTCCAAACCGTGCCGTTGGCCTTCACTTCACCCGTCAATTATGCAGCAACATGGGCTCGATCAGTGAGTCTGAAGTACAACGCTACAATCGAACTCAACAACAACCCAGATTTCGAAACTACAATGCAACTTGCCGTCGACAATGGTATCATCGTCAACGGAACTCAATTCGTGCAACTTGCATTGCGTTCACCAGCCAATGGATCCATGCACGTGCGCCTCATTTACGACTATGTCAAGACTGAAACGCCGATTGCACTTTCTGAATTAATCGATCGTCCCGACGATGGTGGCGGGGCCTTGACGGCGGAATGGAGCCTTGTTCATGATGATGACTTCGCACGCTACCTCGTGTACGTGAACGAAGGCGCAGTTTGGGATGCAGGTGGCGTCACGGCTGACTATCTCAGCACTCGAACCGTGGACAAAGCGATATCACTTCACAGTCGACTTTCAAGCGAAGTCACTACGGCAAACGGTGTTGATTTGGTTGATGGCACAGATTACTATGCCGTTGTCGTGGTCGAATATGACGATGGGCGCCTAGGTATTCCATCACCAGTGATCGGACCAGCCTCACCAAGTGATGAAGTTCCGCTTCCACCCATTTGGGCTACTGCAGGACCTCATGAGGGTGGAGAGGACGGCGACCTTGATGTGGAATGGTCGCGATGCACAAGTCTTGACCTTCTNCAAACCAATATCTATGCATCCACTCAAGCAATGACTGATGTCTTGGGCTTAACACCCGAGGCTGAAGTCATGAGGATGGAAGGGAATTCAACAGTATTATCGCTTTCGCCCGGACAGCCATATTGGCTTGGATTGACTTGCGTCGACGAGGCTGGTCAAGAAGATTTGATGAACGCTCTCATCGTTGGTCCGTTTGTCCCAACCGGTGGGCTCAATGACAACACGCCTCCACCGAAGATGGAGAATGTTGCCGCCATTGACACCCCGGATGACGAGGGTGGACGCATCACCGTTTCATGGGATGCGAACCCTGCGGAAGACTGCACCTTCTACACCATCTTCATGCGAACATGGGATGATGCAGATGCTTCGATTGACCAAAGTTCGATGCAGGTGATTACCGATTACGGCTTTACTCAGGCAAAGATCATCGATGATTGCTCCGAGGAATCTGCCATCGTCACAAGCATTGATGGCATCGCACTCCAAGACGGTCAAACCTACTATGTAGGCGTCGTAGCATACGATGACTGGCTTAACGCCAACCTCGTTGATGTCACCCTTGTACAGGTGACACCTTTGCGAAATACAGCTGGAACGGGAACAATTCCAGATCGCATTTCCACCGTGCAGGCCTTCGACCATCCAGATGATGATGGGACTGCAATCGATGTGCTTTGGTCCATTTCAGACGCTGATGATTTCTCGCACTACACCGTTTGGGCGGCCGACCAACCAATCGCTGACCTTACGACAGCCTGGGCTGCGTTTGGCCAAGATCCTGATCGTTGCGGTTGTTTGAAAATCAACAAACAATGGGTCGATGAAGCGTTTAATCCAATTGAAATCACCCTCACCTCAGCCTTATACAGCGGGACAACCAACATGATGGATTTATCATCCGCAACACCACAATTGATTCAGCCTGGAATCGAATTGTTCGTGGTCGTCACAGTGCATGACCTTTCTGGAAATGTCCATCTCACGGACCTCGTGGAAGCAACGGTCACTCCAATCGATAATGAGCAAGACACTGAGGCGCCCCCGAGATTGGAGTCGCTCGAACTTGTTGACCGGCCATCTGACGATGGCAGCGCTTTGTTGCTTGACTTTGAGTTGAGCGATGCGAGCGATGTCGGTTCGTACGAAGTCTATGCTGCAACATGGTCCTTCACAAGTGTGGGAACTGGGACATTAGGTCCAAGCACACCGATTGCGATCCTTGAACGATCCCCTGACCTCCCGCTGACCATTGACCTGGTTGCGGGCGATACACCGGTGATTCCTGGACAGGAAATTTGGGCGGTTGTTGTCGTTCGCGACACATCCGGTAACGCACTCACAAGCGACCTCGTTGTGGTCTCCTCTCAATCTGTTGACGATGGCGTCGATGAACGGGGCGACTATCTTCCGGATGTTTCGGGTGTCGCCCTTTCATGGGTCGATGAAACCAATATTTTGGTGACTTGGACATTATCCTCTGACGACACCATTGAAAATTACGTGATTTACATTGCTGAGGCAGAGTATGACACGACCCTTGAAGCGACGTGGTTGGCGGATGTGAAGGCGTCCAATTCCTTCCTAATCACCGCCGAAATCTTCGAAGAGTTGACCAACGCAAGTGCGTGGTACATCGGCGTCACAGTGCAAGACAATCTGTTTGAAAAGCAGGCCATTAATCCCGAAAGAATTGGCCCTATCCAAGGTGACGGCGGAGACACCACCCTACCGGGAGAAGGCAACGATGGAGCCGATTTCTCGTCCTTGTTGACAACACCAAACCTCCTTGCTGCAGGGCTGTTCTTCGCAGCCATTGTTCTCTTCATTGCAGTTGTCCGCACACGTGGGAACCAACGCAGCCGATCCAAGTCATGGGAACTCCAGGAAGCGACTTGGGGCATTCAAGACGACCAAGGATGGGGTGATGCACCACCTGCCACCCCACCGCCTGCAGCACCACCAATGGCACCTGCTGCTGCACCAGCATCGAATATATATGCGCCTCAACAAACTCAGCAAGACATCTATGGACGCCCTGCCTACCAGCCAACACAACCGGTTATGCAGCCCGTGCAGAACAATGAGTTGTTGAACGAGTTAGGTGCTGGCCCTGCTCCGAAGCAACCAAGCAAGGGGATTGACACCTCTTTCTTAGATGATCTACTTTGAGATAAAGGGGGACTGACTCGGTGCCTGCCAACCCGCGAGACAAGGTGTTCACCACCCTTGTCTGGGATGGAGGAAACCATCTTGCTGACCTTCAAATCCACCTTGAGCGGATGGAAAAGCACGCTAAGCGCCTACGAATTACTTGGCCTGACCACATTCTGTCCATGATTGATGCAGCATGGCGTATTGCACAAGCTAGCCCTGCTCCCACGCAGTGTCAACCATACGGCTTGATCAGAATTGAACTCTCGAGAGATGGCGACATTACAATTCAACCTCGTCAATTTTTTCTTAGAAACGATGAATATGACGCAATCACAGTCCCCGCGCCTCGGTGGTCTCCGAAGATCAACGGAACAAAACACGGCGACTGGGAGCCGTATGCTGAGGCAACAAAACAGGCGGATGCAAAGGGGTCAGATCTTGCCTTACTGGTCCATGAATTTGCAATCATTGACGGGGATCGTGCAACCCCACTCGTCATTGACGAAGACGGTACGGCATGGCTTGCAGCTGAAGGGGAAGGGGGAGTGCAGAGCATCACTGCCGACATCCTCGCGCCGCTGTTGGAGGCATCGGGCATTCCAGTTCACTATGGACGGTTGAATGAACGGGTGGTGGCCAGGGCGTTAGAAATGCTGGCCATCGGCAGTGGGGTTGGTGTTTCACGAATCGCATCCATCGATGGACAAGCAATCGGAAATGGACAGGAGTTCACACAGAAATGCCAAGCAATGTTGACCCAACATTATCAAAATGAGAACGCTTGGACTCATGTGGGGGCGTGACAATCGAAGAACGCTTGATACCCCTCTTGCATCATTTGAACGAAGTGGGCCTTATCGGTCCGAATGCGTTCAAGTTCGGGGGCCCTGATGAGTTGTTGCTGGTTTCTGGAGGACCGCCCTCGCACCTTGCAAAAGCCTCGATGCTTTGTGGCCCGTCTCGCCGAAGAATGGTGATTCGTCAACCAAAAATCCAACCTTCAGCACTTCATTCTCCGAGTAAGGGCGACGTTCGGCTCACCTCACAAACCTCGCAATTGGTTGGGCATATTGAAGAATGGAAACATGGATGTTGGTACCATGCCACCACTATTTTTGACGAAACACTTGCCGGTTTGTTAGAAAAGCTCCAGGCCTTCTCAACCCATGCCGAGTTTGAAGGCGCCGCGTTGCCTGATTTGCCCAAGCGTCCATTTTGGTCTGGTTGCCTCGCGTATGATTTGGTTCAATGGACCCAACCTTTGGCGCTTCAACACCCTCCTGAGGAGGACACGATTTTGTGCGTTCTGTTCTTTGTGGAACGGTACATCGTCGAAAACAAATCAACCGGCGAACTTCACGCTTTTTCAATCAAGGGCGATGACTGGTCGCAACAGGTGAGCTACGAACTTAGCCAAGCGCAAGAGAAGAGCCTCGCCGCTCAAGCACCAAACCCCAATTCTGAATCATCCAACATGACGGATGAAGAACACAAATCTGGAATTGAGACCATTCGCGAAAGCATCGCTGAAGGTCAAATGTATCAAGTCAACCTTGGTCGCTGGTGGCGAGGAAAATTAAACGAGCATCCACGGTTCATTTTCGAACGGCTTTGCGACACGAATCCAGCGCCGTTTTCTGCATACATGCATTGTGAAGATCTTGGGCTTGCCTTGGTTAGTTCGTCACCAGAATCTTTGCTTCAATGCGATGGAGTTCAACTTCGCACAGCACCAATCAAAGGCACCCGTCCACGCGGTGAGACGCAGCAAGAAGAACTCCGGCTTCGCGATGAAATGATCAATGACGAGAAAGAGCGTGCAGAGCACAGGATGCTTGTGGATTTAATGCGAAACGATTTGAGTTCAGTGTGTGCTGTTGGGAGCGTCGAGGTTGAACGGTTTGACGTCGAGGCTTATGCCAATGTGCAGCACCTCGTGTCTCAAGTCACGGGGGAATTGAGCCCAGAAAATACGCCGTTTGATGCGCTTGGAGCAATCTTCCCCGGTGGAAGCATCACAGGGTGCCCGAGAACCGTTGTGTGCGCTACCATCGATGAGCTGGAACAGACCCCTCGTTCCTTTTGGACCGGATCGATTGGTTGGTTCGACCCCTTCAGCGGAGCTGGAACATGGAACATCCTCATTCGGACCTTAATCGCAACAAGAGTTCGCAAACAATGGCACGGTGCTATTGCAGCTGGAGGAGGTATCACGATTGGCTCGGTTGCTGAGGAAGAAATCAAGGAAGCCAAGTGGAAGGCTTCAGCCTTGCGCAAAGCGTGCGGTTGGACTTTCGATGAGCGAGTATCATTACCACAAGGTCAGCTGGCCATTCATCATCTCATTCCCGAAAAAGCACCGCCTACGGCCGCACCTCAGGGGACGGTGATGATCGACACGGTTGATTTTGAGAGTGAGAAATGTGTCTTGTTGATTGACAATCTTGATTCCTTCACCCAAAACATTGCACATGCTGTGGCCGGACGAGGGCATAATGTTGTCATTCATCGTTCAAGAACTGGTGATCGATCCCTTGCGACGGTCAATGACGAAGTTGATTTGCTGCTCCAACGACTCAATCCAACTCATGTGATCCTAGGCCCTGGACCTGGCAAACCTAGCGATTCAGCCTTGACGATGGAGATTGCAAAGCAAGCCATTCGGGGTGAAGTTTCGATACCTGTTTTGGGTATCTGCCTGGGGCACCAAGCCATCGGGGTGGCAGCGGGAATGAACCTAAACCAAACACCATCGGGCCCGGTTCATGGCTCTCCCAGAAACATTAACCATACCAGCAGTGGGCTGTTTGAAGGCCTCAAATCCCCACATCCATTCACGTTGTACAATTCATTGATTCTAGCCTCTGACGCAGACGATGAATTACTGGAAACCGCTCATCTCGAAGGGACGGGTGAAATCATGGCCATCGCACATTCAGAACACTCCGTGTTTGGTGTTCAATTCCATCCTGAGTCGGTTGGCTCGCCGGAAGGCTTCACGGTGCTTGCTAATTTCCTCAGGATGGAAGCGGATGCTTGAAGAATCGTGAGCATTTGGGATGGAATGAGGGAAGACCATGCCAAGTTGCCGTTTCTGTTCGAGCACCTACCCACGTGAACAATTCATTCATGGAAACGGGCCTATGACACAGGTCTGTGTGCGCTGTGGTTTAGAAAAGGGTCTTGTCTCAAAAGAAGACGCAGCGAACATGTACGACGGTGGATTGGGCAGCGCTCGTCTACAAACACTCGCTCGGCGATACAGCATTTTCCTCTACATTCCGTTGCTCTGGACCCTGTGGATCATGGTGATCAAAGATGTTCAACCATGGGGCTTGTATTTCTTGCTCATATTGCTCGCCTTGACGCTGTTGACGCCTGTTTGGTTCATCTACCGAGGTGGGCAATACTCTGGTGACATGGCTCGTTTAACCCCTGCCTACGACCGTCCCAAAGGCCACTGATCAGGATTTCGCGTGAATTTTCAGAACATCTCCGTCCTGCAACTCATGGTCGGAACCGACAACACGGCGGCTTCGTCCATCGACACCCCGAATGAACCCGTTTCCTAAATCGGTGTGCACCTTGAATGCCAAGGCCTTGGCTTGTATCCCTGACGGGACAACAAACGCATCCGGCAACACCTTTCCATCTCCATCAGTCCAGCGAGCTTCATCCTGTACCGGGTAGACAACGATATGGTTCAGTTCATCGAACAAGACCGTGTCGAGCACCCGAGCAACACCCGTTCCCTGGTTGGTTTTGAGGCGTTCCTTCATGTGATCAAGGGCTTTCATTTGAGCTTCATTCAGCGAGGATTGAGCGCTGAATTGGAAGTCGGCCTCACCGGGCACATACTCGATGAGATTTGCTGCGTCCGCACGACGCAGGCCCAATTCCACATCGGCCATACAAGGCACCATGACACCATTGGCAACAACGCCATCCAGCACATCCGCCGGAGCAACATCAAATTTGTTGGCAGCGATATGGATTGGGAAAAGAGCTGTTCTCAAATGAACGGCTAACGCCGCGATAACAGCTGAATTCCAATCCCAAGGAGAGCCAAGGTCGTTTTGTTCTGAAAAGAAGGCGTCATAGGCTAACGCAACTGACTGTAGCGTTGCGCCCAATCCTGTAAGCCGCTCATGAATGAACGAGACAAGACCTTTCTCACCTTCAGCTTGGACTCGGCGGACCCCACGGGACCAACCCTCCAGCAACAAACCCGCAATCCACGCATCAAGTTCATGTCCGAGGAATTCAATTTCTTCATTGATTCGTGCCCGAGCGATTTCTGAGGGTTGGTTTAGACCCTGCGGGTTGCCTTCGAGATCTGTGCTTCCAGCAGCATCCACAACTTGTATGAGAGCGTTACAATTCGCTAAATCCGCCAAGAAGGCGTTACCTCGTCCACGCCCCTCGCTCGCCCCGGGAACAAGACCTGCGATGTCGACAAGGAAGCATGGGACAAGTCGGCGATGTCCAACACAGGAGCCCGTTCTTGGCTCACACAGACTGCCTTTTCTTGGATCGTCTTCCTTGGTAGCCTCGATTCTTCCTTCGGATTCAAGTTTCACTCTAATGTCCTTGCAGGGACAATCCATACGTGCCGCGACAAACGCAACACCGACGTTTGGTTCAATGGTACAAAACGGGTAGTTTGCAATATCCACCTTGGCCAATGTTGCAGCGCTGAAAAAAGTAGATTTGCCCACATTTGGTTTGCCGACAAGGCCAATTCGCACCTTGTCCACGTCCCCTTTGCTGCTTCACTCTTCTTCGGAGTTGCTTTGCATGGATCGAATTTTTGTCACTGCAATGTCGAGTTCTGGAAGGTTGATTTTTCCATCCCCGTCAAGATCCATTGCCTCGAGAAGAGCACTCATTTCCCATGGCGGGAGATTTGCAATTTCTGCGTTCTTGAGCGCCCTTTGGAATTCGAAGCCATCGATGGTGCCCGAATCATCAAGATCGATGGATTGGAAGAATTGGAACAGTGATTGATCCGATTCTGCGAGGTAATTTGACAGCATCACCAACTCTTCCGCTGGACCAGTGCCATCGTCTGGGAATTCCGTGATTTCTTCATTGTGCAGATGGGCACTCACGGCGATTATTGTGGCTCCGTCGTCCTCTTCACCGTGGCCAATGTTGAGTTTTGTATCGATACCGACACCTCGGCCTAGTAAAGTTCGAATTGATGTTGTACCCTCAACAAGGGTGTAAGCGTTGATATCGCTTGTTGCGCTTTGAAGCACGGCATTTGCGTTGCCACGAGTACCAGTGCGAATCATGACCTGAGCTGCGATGATGGTTGCAATTGCGCAAAGATAGTACATTGAAGAAGCAACCAGGAGGAAACCACCTGAGTTGGCGACTGCATCTTCCACTCCGGAATTTGCAACGGCTTGGTTGGTGAAGTCGCCCATCAAACGAATGACGGTGGACATGAGACCACCAACAATGGTAAGCCAGACTGCAAGTTGTGCGTTTGAGGTGGCCGCCAATTGCTTTCGTGCAGCAAGCGGATATGCTGTGAAGACACTCGCAAGCATCATCAAACCACCAATCGTGTACATGAAGCCTTGATCGACGGTTGTAGCCATTGTACCGAGGTTTCCAAGACCAACGAAGACATCCATGCTTGTGAAGTAGCCACCAACGGCATACAATGGAAGAAGGAACATTGCCCCCGTGGCTGCAAAGGCGCCTGGGTTCTTGACAATCGCTTCTGTGTTCGACTTTGCTGTTACAAGCAGATTAAATGATCCTGCAAGCAATGGGAGCAATCCAAGGGTGAGGAGAATAGCACCTACATTTTGTAGGAACTCTGCACTTGTTGCTGCTGTCATGAAGAACGGTGGAACGGTCACGAACAGCAACAGCATGTTGACCTTGAGCATCGACTCTGACCAAACTGGGGTGCCGGTTGTGAAAGGGATGATGTGGTAAGCAAGCCCGAAAATAAGCGCAAGTGGAACCCATCCAGTGAGGACATGTTCTGCCATCCAAACGGTTTGTGTGGAGGACATGAGCTCGCCGATGAAGGCCATGAGGCCGGCCGTAATCTTTGCAACAAGCGCCAAAACAAGGAACCACGTACTCGGAGAAAGGTTGTTTGATGCCCGGTTTGCAACAGTGATGAGCACGTTGATGAGAATCGCCGCATGAAGCAAGGAGCCGACCACGAGCGAGGAAACATTGGTCACATTGTCGATGATGCCTGCTTCATTGTCAAGGGAGACCAAAGAGAGCAGGACTGGCAAGAACAGATAGGCCGCTGTGGAGACCGTAAGAAGCAAGGCCACCATTGAAGCGCTCTTTTCACTTGCAAGTCGACCTTGGGCTGTACGAGAAACGGCGACAAGGGCGCCACCAACAAGCATGTAATTGAGGGCGGTCATGAAGAACACATTGGTGTACTCAGTGAGCATCGAACCATCGTCATAGGACCATCCAATGCTAGCAAGGGAATCAAGAGCGGTACCATCGTAGCTGTGCCAAAGACCGAGGAAGCATGAGATTGCTGCGAAAATAAACCAAACCATACCGAAACGAATCCAAGTTTTGCTTCCACTTCCAGCCTCATCGCTGAACAGATCAATGATACCCGCTGGAGCTTTGTTGAGAAGGAACATACCCACTTGTTGGAGTGGTGCGCTCATTCCCCCGATGCCTTTGACAAGGTAATTTGCGGTGAAGAAAAGAATGGCAATCAAAAGGCCAGATGTAATGAAGACTGTTTCCATGCATCACACCTCCTAATCGACGATAACCTCTGTGAGGAGCGAGGCCACAATGGCACCAATACCAATGAGAAGGCCAATGAGGTAGTACCATATTCCACTTCCACCAAGATTTCCAATCAATGGGACCAGTTCACCGAGCAAGGGAATGTTGTCCCAGCCAAAGACATTTGAGAACAATGCGAACAGACCAAGCACGCCAACTGAGAGCAGGGTCAAAAGAATACGACTGGAAGCCGGTTCGCCGGTTCCAACGGTTACATCTGGAAGACTGGTTGTGTTTGTCATACGGTTCACCCGAACATGACCCCATAGGGGTCATTCCGCCCACTCGTACAGCGGTCATAAAGATTCACACCTTGCAAAGAGGTATGCGGGTGATTGCTTGGAGCAATTCAGGGCGCCCGCAATGCGTCCAAAACATTGCCACGGCGAGGTTTCGAGATGCCGAGTGGAGTTGGTAAAGCGTGCTCAAGTGCGACCTCTTCTGCCCATGCCTTCTGGCAATTGCATTCCAACCCATCAAACTCAGCCAAATCTCCTGAAACCGCATACCGCTCGATGGCGGCCACGACCTCTGCATCGCAAGCCCCACAGTTGTGTGCACCACGTACACGGCCGCCAGCTGTTGGATGAACAATAAGTCGACTGACCTGCCCTTCACCACCATTGCCTGTGTTG
The DNA here is from genome assembly GCA_003602645.1 of Candidatus Poseidoniales archaeon. Taxonomy (GTDB): domain Archaea; phylum Thermoplasmatota; class Poseidoniia; order Poseidoniales; family Poseidoniaceae; genus MGIIa-L1. The sequence goes on from QQSI01000004.1 coordinate 58,945, forward strand.
TGAGGATGAATGGTTGGGTGAGCCTGTCGAATCATTTCAACCAAAGACCACAACCAAGGAGGGCGATACTCGTTGTGACGGTGCAATCGATCGATGATGGTCCCCCGCTGTATGTTCATCGGGTTAACGGAAATCTCATCGCTCTTTTCAGCCACAGCCTCGATCCATTTGACACCATGTAGCAGCGCATCAGCTTCATTCATGAACGGTGGTTTGAACATCAAATAGGTCTTAACCCGAACGTTGTATTTTTTGAGGTTCTCAACCGCACGATCCCATGATTTGGTTGTGAATCCTTTGTTGACGTGGAAACGAAGCACTTCATCGTCGTAGGCCTCGAGGCCGATAGCGACTGCGAAACTTGTGTTGATCGAGGTGGCCCAAGCCAACTTCTCTTCCGTGAGTTGTTCGCATCGTGACTCAACGATCAATTCCTTGCCAAGATCCTGACAATCGCGCAGCACGGTTTCTTGGAAGGGGACTGGAATTTCTCGATCCTCAAGCAGTGATCCGCTGGTGTACACCTTCACCATCGCATGGTCTTTGAAATCGTCGAATTTTGATTTTGCATACGCCCATTGGGCGTGAAGGTCCTCGTTGGTAACATCGTCACGTGTGTCGTTGAAGTACCCACAAAAAGTGCATCCACTTGACCACCACCAATGGCATCCCTTAGTGCGTAGAATCACAGTCACTGCACTGCAAGGGGTTCCATCTGCAAGTGTTTCTGGAGTGTAATACACTGTTGCAGGTTCACTTGCATCCCAAGATTGTTGCCTGGCTTTTGCCCAAGGCGTGTTTGCCGGGGCTTTGACGAGATCATGAATACGAGCACCCTTCTGACCATCGCCAACCAAAGTGAGTGATTTTTGATTCGCCATGAGAGTCCCCCGTTGGTTTGTTGGCCGGCCCTACCGGTTTCAATCCACCGACGCGAATTCAGCAATGGGATGGAACAAAATTGTAGTGCCTGCCTGAACGAATTGTCCTTTTGGATGCGCTTCATGATTCATCTCTGCGGAGACAACAGCGGATGTGAACACTGCTGCAGGAACACGGATATCAACCCTCGAGCCAAGACGAATCATGCCAAATCTTTGCCCACGTCGCATCGGCTCGTTAATGCCACTCCACGGGATGATGGTCCGGGCCAATGCCCCAGAAATTTGAGTGACTTCAACTCGAATCTTCTCATCATTGAGAAACACCGTCCGAACCCTTTCGTTGTGTTCACTTTCTTTTTTGTACGCTGGTCGAAACGGCCCTCGCTTGAGTCCTTTCCCTGTCCGGTGCTCCATTCGTTCGATGGTTCCAGCCATTGGGGCCCGGTTGACATGGACATCCAGTGGCGACATGAAAATCGCAACACGCACCACATCATCTGCACGTTCCTCCCCTTCGGGCACCGCTTCGAACCGTTGTTCTGTCTCAAAGGACAACGGATCTGAACAGGTCTCGCCAATCCAACTTCCCGTAAGGGGNTCCTCTTCGATGGTTGATTGTTGGAGTTCTGCATTTGAGGGACGTCGTCCCGTAGCTCTCTCTCGACGCACAAACATGACATGCCCATCTGCAGGTGAAACCAAAACCCCTGGATCTTTGGGAATTGGTCGGTCGGGGTCACGCCAAAAATTGACAAAAAAAGCCGACACCATGAGGCATAGAATTCCAAACAAAGGAATGAGGCCGCTCAAAGGATCNATGAGCGCTCCTACGATGAGGGAGCTGACACCCATCATGAAGGTGATTAAAACCGGCGCATGGCCGCCATGGGCCAGCCCAGACATGTGACTACCTCACTCTGCCCAAGGGTCGTCGCCATTCGACCAATCAGAAGGNACTGCTTCTGCGGCCTCGGGCGTTTCTGTTTCGTCGGCAGGAGATTCTTCTTCCACAACTTCCTCTTTTGCAACCGTGTTGCTGTTGTTGAGGACGCCGTCATCGAGAAGATCTTCTACGGCACTATCACCCACAATTTCGACAGAGGCCGAATCGGCTTCTGCTGCAACTTGTTCTGCTTCTTCAATGGTCATGTCCGCTGCACGGGCTTCAACCATGTCGTCCATTCGCTCAGTGAAAGCACGGGACATGTGTTGGGATTTTCGCTCTGCTTCGACGGCGCGCTCAATCATCTCATAGCGCTCCTTAATGGCCTTGTTGAGATCCTCAAAGATTTGCATGTGACTGACGTACCAGTCGTCACGGGCTTTCATTTCTGAAACGGCTAAACGAAGGTCATTGTCCAGTTCTTCTGCAATGCCGAACACTTTGCCCAGACGATCTTTTTCTCGGGAGTATTTCTCTTCCATCTTTTCGAGTTCTGGCTTCAGGTGTTCCACTTGCTTTCCGGCTTTGACGGCACGCAATTCAAGTTCACGGACACGAATTTCCCGTTCATTGAGAAGAGCTTCTTGTGTCTCTTTTTCGATTTCACGTTCGATGATTTCCTTTTCCAAAACTTCGTTTTCGGTTCGAGCATCAAAGAGGTCTTTCTCGACTCCTTCGTAAGCAGCGAACAACTTCTGCAAACGGTCAGTCTCAGTTGCGAGTTGTTCCTCAAGTTGTTGAATTCGAATCTCTGGCGTGACGGTCCCTTCTTCGGTCATGGTATCACCCGGAGGCGAGCCTCCATGCAAGTCCACTTAACTCCACCCTATCAAGCCGACGCTTCATCGACCGTGAAAACAGGCATGAACTTGCAGAAGGATTCATTCGGAAACTGAATCTGTTGCAGCCACCAGTTCCCTAGCGATGCTCACTTCACCCATCGAGTGACCCGCATCGGCAACGATGATCAGGTTGCTTTGAGGCAGGGCCTTGTGCAATTCCCACGCACTGCGGGTCGGACACACCACGTCATACCGCCCTTGGACAATCACTGTTGGGATCTGTGCGATGAGTGCTGCATGGTTCAAAATATGAGCCTCTTCCACAAAGATGGCGTTGATGAAATAATGGCATTCGATGCGCGCAAAGGCCACTGCGAAATCCAAATCCTCGGCTTTCTCTAAGTAACTCGGGTCAGGGAAAAGGCGGCTTGTGGCCATTTCCCAACGGGTCCATTGCTTTGCAGCGGCTCGACGGACATCGCCATCCTCGCTGGTCAAACGAGCGTAATAGGCTTTGATGAGATCTCCCTGTTCCTCTTCCGGTATATGCTCGCGGTAAGGCTCAAACGCATCAGGGAAGATGTGGCTGGCGCCATCCTGGTAGAACCAATGCAGTTCACTTTTTCTGCACATGAAGATGCCTCTTAGGATCAAACTTTGAACACGGTCAGGGTATGTTTGAGCATAGATGAGGGAAAGAGTGGATCCCCAAGAACCGCCGAATACATGCCATTGATCAACACCAAATGAAACCCTTAACGCTTCAATGTCAGCCACCATTGCTTGTGTTGTGTTGTCTCGTAGCTCGGCGTGAGGGGTTGACTGACCACAGCCCCGTTGATCGAATTGAATGATGTTGAATTTTGCTGGATCGAAGTATTGCCGGTAAGTGGGTTGGCCACCGCCGCCTGGCCCCCCGTGAATCACAACGACTGGTATTCCATCTGGATTACCTGACTTTTCCCATGCAATTGAATGGAGGTCTGTCACTTGAAGCATTCCAGAATCATAAGGTTCGATCGGAGAATAGAGCACATCGTCAAGGGTCGTGGTTGAATCGAGCATTGTTTCGGCCAAAGAACGGCAAACCATCTGCCTTTCGTTTGAGGGACATGTTCAAGGAACGGCCACAAAGCCACGATGTATGACCACCCGAGCCGCCACCGATTTATTCTCAGAATGGGCCATGAAGAACAAGGACGAAGGTATGGAAAGAGGCCACGCAGCATCAGTTACTGAAATGCTTGACATGTCTTTAGCTCAAGTGAATGCTCCGTTTTCAGCCGTGGATGTTGGTTGCGGCAATGGTTGGGTGTGTCGTGCGCTCGAGGCGATTGAAGGTTGCACTCACGCCGTCGGGGTCGATGGATCAGAAGCGATGATCGAGAAGGCAAAATCACTGGGTGATGGAACGTTTCACCTCGCTCTTCTACCTCAATGGAAGCCGTCTGAGCGGTTCGATTTGGTGCATTCTATGGAATTTCTTTACTACCTGAAAGATCCTTCTCATATGCTCAAGGTACTCCATGATGAATGGATGAATGACGGAGGAGTACTGGTCGCAGGCATCGATCACTACCTCGAAAACTCAGACAGCCATGGATGGCCAGATGCGCTTAACGTCCACATGACGTTAATGAGCGAATCAGAATGGAAAGGAGCCATGATTGCTGCGGGCTTTGTGGATGTTGAGATGCACCGTGCGGCTGCAAAAGATGGCTTTGTTGGAACCCTGGTGATGATGGGGAAGCGACGCTAATCTTGCACGGGTTCTTCGATGAAACCCAACTCACTGCCCTGTGGGCCACACAAACGGATTTTACCCGTGAAGAACGGGCATGTTTGACAGTGGTGGGCGTGATGGGCATCGAGACGAGCAGGTTCTTCGAGGGCGTCAGGCACAGCAGCAAGATGTCCAATCCACTGCAATTGATCGTTCAAATCTGAGCGGGCTTGAGAAAATTCTTCATCAGACAGTTGAATCAAACGCCCGGATGCTCCAACAAGCAAAGCGGGAGGGAGAACCTCTCGGCGTTCTTCAAGCGGCTTTTGTAACTCAATGGCCTCTAAAGCAACCGAATACAGAGTCAGTTGGAGCCGATGTTCGTGCAGCAATGCTCTCTCAGCATCTGTTGATGGTTCTGGATGGAGAAGGTCTCCGCTGTATTGTTGAAGTGGCGAGCCGTTTGTTGCGTCCTCCGCATTGAAACCGTCCCGGCAGCCGCTGGTTTTGAGATCGACAATTTGGAGGTAGCCTCGCTGCTTTTCATCGCGCAAAGCAAGCACCAGATCAGCCCTTCCATCAAAGACCAAATCCAATGCATCGAACACTGAAGTTTCCACTGGCCCGTTCACATCGAATTTTGAACGGCGCAGGCCATCGACTTGGACTCCGTGACGGTGATAGAACGGTAACTCTGTTCGTAGACCTTCGACGGTGAGGCCGCAATGTAGCTCGCCTACGGACCAACGACCAAGCAAACCATCACGGACAAGTCGTCCCAAATGCGCTAAGCGTTCAGCCGTTCGCTCAGCGATGTCCTCGTTCGCGCCATCTGTGCCTCGAGAATAACCTTCCTCGTTGAGAACGACGTCAATAGTAGCCATGTCATCGAGGTGATCTTCTCCCCCATACTGCCATGCTGCAGGCAGGGGCGTTGAATGTGGCAAGGCTGAAGCGGATGGGTTTGCCAGCCCCAATTCAACCAAGCGATGCATCATTGTTCCAAACACAGTCGCTGCCGGAAAGAGCGAGGTTGAGCCCAGGTTCGTTGTGTGGTTGGTGAGGAGATTGAATCGTTCAGGAACCCATCCTTTCACCTCCGCTAACCAGTGCCTTCGTCGGCAGTTGTGGCTGGTGTCTAAGCCGTGAGCAGTCATTCGAACAGATTCTGAAACGGTCAAGGCTGATGCTTCAGTCGAACCCCCATCAAGTCCCGCTTCAAGCCTCTTTTCGATGCCTTGCCAAACGTTGAGAGGGGTCCGGGCCACGCTTGATTCAAAACAATCAGGATGGGTGTAGATTCGGATGCTATCCACTGCTTCATCTCCTAATTTTGCATGCTCATACAATGCGTAGGGGTCGAGGGAAAGAGTTCGCTCTCCATACGGGCGAAGCTCGGCATGCTCAAGGTCAGTGTTGACAAGCCACGGTGAGTCTGCAACAGCGCCTTGGTGCGCTAAACTGCGCAATCCTTCAAGCCACATTCCTCCCATCGTGCTCTTCGAGGCTTTGGTTTTGATTTCCAAATTACCATCTGCACTTGGCGATGTTTTGTTTGAATACGCGCCGACGAGGATCAATCGGTCGCGGGCGCGGGTGAGTGCGACATAGAACGAGCGTCGACGCTCGGCCTGTGTCTGTGCTTTATCCAAGGCCAATGTAAACTCCCACAAACCATCATGCGGCCGGGCAACTGAACGCCAGGGATTGATTCGACCTGCAATAATTTGCGGTGTGACAAGAACATTCTCTTTGGTGTTTAATTGAGCATCTGATGCACCCGCTTTGAACATGCCAGCAACAAACACAACATCTGCTTCAAGCCCCTTAGCGTTGTGAAGGGTCATGATTTGAACGGCACCCCCAGGTGGAACGCTGGTGGCTTGTGGGCCCTTTTGGCCAAGCCGTTGCAGCTCGCATAACCTNGTATGAATCGCTGCTGCTTCATGACCCAGTTCATTCCCAATTGACACAACCAGTGTGTACCATGCCTCTGCATTTTGGCGATCNGCATCATCTGGGAACGCGACGAGTAAGTCTGAATGGTCAAGAATCGCATCGAGTACTTCGTACAGTGCGCCCTCGTGAACCAAATTCCTGAGGTGGTGGAGCAGTGCAACCACGTGCTGGTTTTGGGAATGCTGTTGAAGGTGGCCCCACCAATCGCCTTCACAAGCCTCGTTCATCATCGTCTGAATTTGTGCATCGGTAAACCCGAGCACTGGCGACCGTGCAAGGCCAAGAACTGCGGCTCTTGAGGTGGGGTTGGCAATCAAGTTGAGTGCCGCCATCAAAGGCTGAACAATTGGCCTTCCCAACAAAGCCCCCTGTCGGTCTGCCACAACAGGAATTCCTCTGGACTGAAGCCGCCTCATTAGGTCAGGAACATGCGTCCGTGAATGGACAAGAATCATGACATCTGATGCAGAAATGGGTTTCTCTTGAGCCCCGAGGGGTACAAATGATGAGGTGCTAGCACTCCAAACCCGTGTGTCTTGACCTTGAAGGAGAGCAGACAAGCGTGCTGCGATTAATTCATGCTCAAGGTGAACCGGATTGGATGTTGAATCTGCAAACACATTCACAGATTCGGTGAGATCCTTAGGTTGCTCCACCTCTTCTTCCACCAGTGGCATAAGCCACTCAAGCACGCCGTTTTGATCACCTGGAAGGCGACCAGGAACTAAATCCTGAGCAGTTGCATGCCATTCCCCGGGCAACAAATGATGCCGAGGATGAAAGACATCCCTGAAGATGCCATTCATGGTGTGAACCAGTCCGGGTTTGGTACGGTAATTGCTCGTCATGTCAATGAGACCCAATCCCCGGGAGCGTTGCCGGTCGTTTCCTGAGAATTCTGGTGCATAACCGTCCATATCTTCACCCAGGCTGACATGCTCCCATGCTTGAGATACAGCCTTATTCTCATCAAGGCTATTCGCAGCAATAAACGCCGCAGTTTCGCCTCCGGCCCCAATTGGTCTAGGGTCACGCCCGTACCCTTCCAGTCGGATGCCTTCAGGCCATCTTGATTCGCCAAGTTCCAACTCATTTGCCATCATGACGGCGGCCACAGCTCGACGCATGACTGAAACTTCGGCTTGACGGAATCTGTAGATGCTTTGCTTCATATCACCCACGATACAAACCGTAGGGTCCCAAGGCCCGAGTGGTCGTGCTGGCTCATCCTGCTGCAAAGCACGGTGACCCCATAAGCGAGCAAGAAGGCGGAAGTGCGCAGGGTTNGTGTCTTGGTATTCGTCAATAATGAAGGCCCTGAATTGCCGACGAAGNACCTGCAATGTGTGAAGTCGGCGTTGAAGATCTGCGAGGCACGCTTCATCCTCTGATGCGAGGTTGAGGGCGCGAGAAATGTGATGGTCTGCCCACGGTTCATCACCTAGATCATCGAGTGCATCAACCACCGCTGGGGGATAATCATAGCGCACCATGTCCGGGCAACGAGCGAGCAGTAAATCTGCAGCCATGTTTTGAATGTCGGCGAAATCATGCACCCCTTCTTGGGCTTTCAATTGAGCGAGGATTTCTTTGCATGCCTCGTGGACCCTCAACAAATCAAGCAAGATCCTTGATTGCAAAGCCGGGCCAATCCTCATGCGGTCATGCTCAGGTATGGATTCTGGCAGGTCGACGTCCAAGGCGTGCAAGTCGTGTGTTGACCCCTCGGGGATGAACTGGTTTGTGATAAGAGGCGAAAAGAGGGTGGAACAACGCCCCATTAATCCAATCAATCGGCCAGTTTCACCGTTGAGTAAATCCGACATCTCGGACGCGATGGACTTCGCTGCAATCGAGATTTGTTCTTTCTCGGCTTTGGATCCCTTTGCTTTGGATTTTGTCGCTAACCCTGCGTGCCATCCAGACTTACGAGCAGGTGGAAGGGCGCCATTTGGGAAGTAGTTTGTCGGGCTGCCATCAGTCTTAATGGCCCCTGCGGCGGCAATGGCCACGCTCCAAACCCATTGAGTTCGAACAATTGGATCTTCAACGAACGCATGACGCGCCAAATGGACAAGATGATTGAATCGTGTTTGAACGGTGTCCGCATCAGCTTGGGCCGGGACAACATACGAAATTGAATGGGCAAGGTAGAGATCAACATACTCATTGAGCGCCCTATGCAGGTCCACCGCAAAAGCGTCGATCTGACCAACAACTGGTTGGGTGAACATTTCCAAAAAGAGTTGCTCTGACAATGTTCCATCGTGCCGAAGAGGTTCCCCGAGCCGCTGAGAATGGGTTTCGATTGCCCTCCTTGATTCCTCTACAAAGAGGGATTTGTTCAGCATACCAGACAGCACAATGGAGGCTTGTTCTTGCCCCCCAAGAGCGATGGAAAGTCGGTCTCTTGATTCGATAAATGAATTCACATAACCGAGTACACCGGCTTCTTGAGCATCACCAACGGTTCGAACCCGCCAAGCCGAATGAAGGGCTTCTTCAACCAAAAGAGGCGTACGCTCTGTAGCGATTTGTTCTCTGCTCGGGTGGACAGCAACCAGGTCAAGATGCGGACTCAGAAGTTGAGAAAGGAAAGCATCGATGGTTGAAATTGGAGCCTCATCAAGAGAAGAAAGAAGCATTTCAATGTCCGCGTCTGAGCCAACTCGAGGATCGAAAATTCCGACCTCATCATCCGGAGCAACGGGCGCTCTCCNCGTTTGAGCAACTCGATCTCGGATGCGCGCTTTGAGTTCTGATGCTGCTTTTTTGGTAAAGGTGATCGCAACCACTTCGCTTGGAAGCAAACCTTTCCATTCTTTTCGGTCTGTTCGCTCTCGGGCAGGAGCACGTAGGGAGCCATGACCGTTCAATGGTTCTCTTGGACCATGAGGGAGAACAAGGGTCGAGCGTTGCACTGGTGAGAGCAAATGCTGCACATACCGTTCAGCCATCACCGTGGTTTTTCCTGTTCCTGCACCGGCATCAAGCGCGATGTGGCGGTCAATATCGAGCCCAAGCCGTTGACTCTGATTGAATGGAATGCGTTTGTTGCTCAACGTGCCTCACCTCCAAGAAGGGCCGAAGGACAGATTGAACGAACCTTACAGAAGGAGCATGAGGCACTTGGAACCGGATGAATGTGGCCCGCTTCAGCGGTATCAATGGCTCGCCGAGCGGTTTGCATTCGTTCATTCATCCATGCCCTAAATCCGTTGCTTTGGTAGTCTAAATCGTCAGAAAAGCGGAATTGATTCGCCACCAATGATGTTCGTTTACCAAGATGCAACCCCTCAAGATACGGTTCGATTTCCGGATCTAATTCCACGTAATGCGTGGTGGATTCTCCGACCTCTCCAACACCGACGCCGACAACCCGGTCCCCGGGATGAGCCAGTTCCCATGCGCGGGCATATAACCCGAGTTGTACTTCATTAAACAGTGCCTTAAGGTGGCGTTTCCCACTTTCCTTGACCTTGGGTCCGTTGACCGTTTTGAGATCTCGAATCACAACAAAACGTCGAGCGCCTCCCGCCCGAGTTGGATGGCGCACATCAAGAGGTGTGGTTTGTGGGGTCGCTGATAGAAGGCCTTTGTCAATCGCTGCGGTTCGCATCTCTGGGGATAGGCAAATTTCATCCACACGGTCTGCGTTCCCGCGAATGCTGAATGGGGCAGATTCCATAGCATCATTGAGGGCATCAAGTTCAATTGCAGCACCATCGGACATTTTGAGCACCCATTCACAGGCAAGAGGGGCAACATCCAACAAGGCATAATCTGCCTCCAACAAACGGCCGATTCTTCCACCGACTTCGACTGTTCGTTCGCCATCGAGGTGCTGCCGCCATGTTGCAGGGTTGATGCCAATAAGGTCACGGCAACGGTGGGCAGCAATTGCGTCGTTGCGTGTCAACCAAGGCACTGATGCCTCTAAGTGAACCAATATGGATGCCCAACCTGCTTCGAGCGTCGACACCTTTCCTGAATGCAATGGAAGGGCTGTTGTGAGGCTTTTTCCCCCGATTGGGACCTCGTGCGCAGCCATCAGCGCTGCTTCAGAATCGTGAAGAATCTGTCCGCGAATACGGTGATCAAGGTCTTCGCTTTCCTGTTCAAGATCTTGGGCTTGAAGATGGGTTGTCGCCCAAGCCTGGCGTGGGCAAGTGAGCCATGGTTGAATTCGGCTGGCTGACCATACTTTTCGCTTCACACCGGGTCCATGAACGCCGAGAACATCCAACAGTGCTCCAGCCGGCAACCCTGGAGCAGGAAGGGGTCGTGGATCGATGGCAATGCCTCGGCTTTTGGCGCCCTTCTTCATCCCAAGATGAGGCCAAATTGGTTGCTTACTGGAGCCTATTTTGGCTTGACCAAATGAAGGTTCAAGCGCCAATATGTCGGTCGTAACAAGCGTGTTGCGGACCGTCCATGGCATGTACTCCATATCCTTCAGACCAGCAAACGTTGGTTGCCGTTGTTTACGATCTTCCATAATTGAGCCTTCATGTGCCATAGCAATGCCATAGATGGAATTGAATTTGCCTTTTGTTTCCGTGTGTTCCCGTAAACCTAGGCCTGTTCTCTGGCGCTCATCCCTACCGCGTTGACCCGAACGGATGCCTCGGACTGTACCTTTGTTGAGTTCCATCGTAAACGGACGAGGTGATAGCCATCGATGCTCAGGCGTTGTTGGATCAAATTGCCAGGCGCGTGATGCATCGTCACCCTCAATGGCGTGGTGAGGTAAGAAATCTGGGGCACCTTGGAGTTCCTTGTATTGCCCATTTCGCTGTGCATCACTGAACCATTCCGCGAGAGGAGCCGCCGGCCCTCCTCCATCTTCTAAGGTGCTGTCAAACACAACGACGGCTGGTCCTGCGTGCAAGAGGTGTCGCAAATGATGACGGCCTTTACGAACTGCAAGATCTGTGTGAAGCATGCCCAATTTCAACTTCGTAGGTGCATCAAGCCACGGGACTTTTGGCAACTTCATCGACCAAGCATCAACATCCATCCCAACCAAGAGAACAAGGTCGGCTACAGAGCCATGTGCCTCTTCTGGAGTCAAGACACGTACATCTTGGCTGGAGGCGCGCTCGCTTGGCATCTTTGTTCCTGCGACGAGTTGTTCCATGTGCTCAATGAAGGCCATGCCATTTTTTGGAGGTTCAATCTTTGCTTCCTTCATTTGATTGAATCCATTCTGGTGAGCTGTAATCAACAATTGCAAGGCAGGAAGCGTTCGATCATGGGCTCCTGTTCGCTGTGTTAATTCACCCCAATCCAGGGTGGAAAAGAGATGGTTGAGGAGGTCTTCACCGCGGTCCAATGCCTTTGGAGTTGGTAAAGCCTCGCCGCTGCTGCAGCCAATGACCCGGCTGGTGTATGCTTCAACATCCTCGCCCTCGATGAATGGAGCCCATAACCGCGCAACACAAGCGAGCCACCACTGAGTTTCCTCAAGTGATTGACGTGCTTTCTCTGAATCTCTACCGAGTGAGGGTTGAGCATTACGAAGTGTGCGAGCCCATCGAGTTAACGCTCCAGGGCCGCCACGGACGTGGAAACTCCGAGCCATATTCTCAAGGACCTCGATATTGGGTTTAGGCTTCCAATCTGGCTGCGTTGGATGTTCTAAATCTGGCACACTGCCATTGATGATTGGCAGACTGGTGTGTGCGGTAAGTGCTCTCAGTTGAGTCATCGACCAAGCGTCAGGCCCAACACCCAATCGGAGGAGGCGAAGCACATGGTGGATGCCCGGTACCGTGTCGAGTGAGGCAGTCCCTCTTCCCAAATTCAATCCAAGTTCCTTGAAACGGAGGCGCCACTGATCGATGGTTGAATCAGCGTGACCGTCAACCACAAGAACGCTCCCTTGGCTCGACGCCTTGTAATGGCGAACCAAATCGATTGCAGCCTCAAATGCGTGCGCTCGTTGATGGAGTTGCACCCTGTAATACCTTGAAGTGGTGCGTCCATCCAGCGCAATCGCCTCTTCTGCTTTGAGAACTTCATGTTCAGGCACCCAAGAGGGGAGGGTTTCTGCGGTGACGTAAGGCACGTCGTCTATGTATGCGCCATGGTGGCCGAGACGGAACGAACCTGGGTTACACAGTTGGTGAATTGGACGGTGGTGACTGAGTGCCCGAAGAAAACTGACCTGTGCCTCTGTGTAGTCAGGTGCTGCATCAAGCATGACAATGCCATCAACATCGTTCAATGTGAACGGCAATTTGGATTCTGCGAGGATCCTCGTTAAGTTGCGCTGTACAAGAACAGGGTGGGTGCCTTCCAACCGCCGCCCGGTCTGATGCAAGATTTGATCGAACTCTCTTGCGCCAGGATCTTCATCCCACGACCAAGGATTGTCGAGATCCATAAGGGTTCGATGGAGGGAAGCCAAACGCTCTGTATTGTGGGGCTTCCAAGTCCGTTTTTGCTTCGATGGTGCGAACAAAAGGGGCAGCCCTCCCTCTTCAGCGCACTCCTTGGTCAGTGCATGGACTACGTTGAACAAAGCAGGATTGGCTTGTAACTTCCTTGGTTGTTTGAGGTCCATGTAAAGCAGGTCCACCAAACGATCGAGCGTGAGGTGATGCGTTGTGTCCACTGAGAGGCCTTGGTTTGA
>QQSI01000004.1:71972-89111 GCA_003602645.1 Candidatus Poseidoniales archaeon
AATGTAGGTTCTACCGCCCTTGCACAACCGAGAAGGAATGGTGATATGAATGGAAAATAAGAACATGAAGGAAAACGAAACTTGCGAAGACTGCTTTGCTGGAACAATGGAAATCGATGCGCACAAGGGCGAGTTGATCTGCAGTGAATGCGGTATCGTCGCTGCGTCTCAAGACCTCTTTGATGGCGATGCTGGAAAGACGACATACGGTGGAGATTCTGCCACTCACCATGGAGTGCAGAGAAATTGTGACTCGAACGACCAGACTGGCACCCAAGGCTCATACATGGACCTTAGTGGCGTCCCTGCAAGTCAACGTCGCGACTGGGCCCGGCGCCGCAAGGTGAACCGAAGCACCTCCAGAATCAAGCACCCGCTTTCCGTTGCCGTGCGAAAGAAGGTCAAGGAAATGTATGGCGATTACGCATCTCGCGCTGTTGAACCATACATCAAGATGGCTTGCAAGCCCCTGAAGGGTGAACTCGAAGAGCAACGAAGTGCTCTCGAAGGTAAGGACAAGGCCTTGAAGAAGGCGCTTGGCATGCCGAAGCAAAGCATTTGTCGCAAGGGCCAGGGTGTCCGCGGGGAGACTTCAGAACAGAACATTGTCTTGCTTGCCATGGCTGTTGTCGAAGTTGCAGGTCGCCTGGGTCAGCTTTCGAAGATGGACCGTCGTAGTGGTATGGAGCATCAAGGCATCAGCACAAGGCAACTGGTCAGCGCCGTCAAGACGATTCTGAACCACTACAAGGCACGCGTCCGAATGGGTTGGGAGACTGCTCCACGGAAGAAGACCCCTGGCGAAATCAGAGAAGATGGTGTTGATCAGGCTGTCCACCACATTCATGACATGCTCAGTGATGTGTTGACTGAAAGCAATCACCTTGAGCTGAACCAAGATGTTGAGGCTCGGCTTGCATTGTTGAACGAGGGTACCGCTGAGGCGCTCACCGGAAACACAGAGGTTCGAATGGCTGTTTGCGTCACATTCTACGCCAGTCTGGTGCGATTGGGGCTACAGTCAGGTATGGCTGACCGCCTAGGTGCTGTGTTCGGGTTGACGGGTAGCGGTATACGCTCTCGATACGAGGCTTTGGTTGCTGCTGAGCGCGCTGGAGAGATGAACTACAACGGGGCCTTCCTCGATACGGAGAAGAGTTGCCTTGAACTCCTCATGGCGCTGCATCCAGACCACACCTTGATACAAAGGGCCGGTCTGGAAAGTCTATGGAACCTCGGAAAAGAGCCATCATCCTCTTGATTACACTGTTGTTAAGCACCCAGACGGTGAGCGCTGGACCCGCTGAAGCGGTTGAATCCGGTGTTGTCTTCGGCGGCCAATCAACTGAAGCAAACACCTCTGCCACCAGTGCGCACAACTTGAGTGAATTGCCAGCCATTGTCGAAGTCTACACGGCGACGTGGTGTTCCAATTGCGTTGATGTCGAGCATGCGCTTGACGATGTGGAAGAGAATGCTTCCATGCACCAATATCACATCCACCGGTCGATTTCTGAAATGCAAGATCCGTTTGGGACCGATGTACTGGACGCCCGGTTCCATGACCGTTACGGCCGTTACTCGCCACCGGCCGTTGTGTTTAACGGCACAACAATGGTTAGGGGCAGTGTGGCACAATCCGATAGCCTGCAACAGGATTTTTCGACGATTATCGAGCAACCATTGGACCTCGGCCTTGGTTCCAGCAGTTTTGTCTGGACCCCCACCGGCGAGTCGCAAGGTACGGCAACATGGGCTCTTGACATCAATATGAGTCAATTCGGCGAAGGTACACTGGGTGCATATCTATGGGTTGTTGAGGCTTCTGCATACTTCAAAGAAGGTACAAACGGCTTAGAGAACTACCCCCACATCGTTCGTGACATGATCCATCTGGGCAATGAATCTCAAGGTACAGTTGAGGTCGTTCTGCCTGCTGCCTTTGATGATGCTGACCTCTCAGTGCACCTCGTGTATCAATTCACTCCTCCCGCAGAAGAAGAGCCTGTTATTGTGACCGATGTTGAAGAAGACGAGTCACTTCCGTTTCTTCCAAGCTTAGCAACCCTGTCGATGATTGGTGTTGCAGCGGCTCTAAGACGACCGGATCAGGGCTGATAATCTCCGCCCATGACTCGCTGATTGCCATTGTCATCGCGAAGGTCTGCTTCAAGTTCCCAACGAAACACTGGAACCTCATCTGGTGCTTGTTGAGCCTCTATGAAGTGCCACCACCACGGTGGAGCACCTCGAAACCCAAAGCGTTCTTGGATTCGAGTGAGGTGTTCACTCAAGTTTCTTCGAGCCCATTGGCGAGGGTGATCGCGTCGCCGAAACAGGAGGGCTGCACCTTCCTGCCCATGCTCGACATAGCCTGCTTCCCTGGCAAATTGACGGGCTAACCGGCGTTCTGCACCCCCTCGCAAAGTCACACGAAGCATGCAATGTTGGAAGGAGAGGTCCCCTCCATCCTGTGTTGCTATTCTCAACGTTGACCCAATTGGTTGCAAGAGCATAGCCTCCCATGCCCTTGGGAACACTTCACAAAACCTGCGTTCGCCATTTCGAATATCACCAATAGGAGCGTCCCGTTCTGCTTGCCCTTGATTTCGGATGAACATCCAATCGTTTCGTTGGTGTGGTTGGATGTAGTCGTCAAGGTCAAAACGACGATGAACGAGTTCATGAGCCTCCCTTCGATGAGGCCTTTCCGTCTCTTGTTGCTCAATCTCAGATAGAGAATCTTGCCACAATTTGGCCATGGCTTCGATAGGGACCGGTCGTTTTGCTGCCAAAGCATGTGATACGAGGATGGTGGCTTCACCGATGTGCCCGTCAACAGGAACATAGTCGAAATCATGGTTCAAATGTCGGCGGTTTCTTCTTTCCATGTATTGGAAGTAAGCATTCTCCCCCCTCCCACGATGGTTCTGGCGGTCACGTAAGATTTGGTCGCGGAAGGCTTCCATCCAATACGGAGCTACCATTGCTAATCGCCCCCGTTTGAGGATGGCTTGGATTTGTTCCACTGATTGACTGTCAAGCAATGCGAGATGATTCTTATCGAGAAGGCCTGGAAAACCGAGAGGTGAATGATGAGCAATTTGGTTCAACAGGGAGTCGACCTCTTTTGACGCTCCAACGTCATCGAGCAACGTGAGGACCACGGTTGCAAGAGTATCGCCAAGCGGCACATGGGAATGAAATGTGCCTGAATGAATGCAGATGGAAGTTGTTCTCCGGGGCTTGAGGGAATCCACCAACCGGATCATAAAGGGCGCACCGTGCGCACCAGTGCCGACCTGGACCTCGTAAAAGTGCCCTAAACGCCCAACGACAAGGATGTATTTGTCATGGACAAAAACGCGTCCCTTGGCCCCCTCAATGATGCCATTAAGCAATTGGATGGAACGCTGAAGCGGAGCAGAAATTTTGGTCGGAGGGTCTCCAATCGAAGTCCAATTCCGTTGAATTGAAAACAACGTCTCACCAACATGTGAGGTCAGTGGGGAGAGGCTCATTGAGAGAAGAAGAGCCCATATTTTGGGATCGTCTGGAACGTTTGTGTGCCGCGTTTTCCCGGTTTTGGTCCGAACACGAAGCTTGAGTTTCCCCCCGACAACCTTCAACGGCCATTTGTACGGTGCGTTGTGTTGACGGGTTCCCCGATATGAATTCCAGCGTTCCATCCAAGGATAGGAATTCAGCTGGTCAAGGCCATCAGGATGATTGAGGAAAGCCTCTGTGATGTGGGCATGAAAATCAGAGCGTGTGCTCAAGCGGTGTTTGATGTCTCGCGCCCACGCAGCAAGTGGATGAATGATGTAATGTTCTGGCGGAGGGAGGTGTTCCTCGGCCATCCAACCGACCCAACTCAAAACGTTCTGCACTGCTGCGTGATTCGGTTGCTGCATCCTACGCATCATCCTTCGGTACCGCAAACGATCCCCCCGGCCATCTCCGGCTCTTGGTGGCCGCAGCGTTTCATCACCAGTGGAAGAATGAATTGTGCAACCAAGGACGATCATCAACTTACTGAGATTCCAACCCTTCCTGGCTTGTTTCGAGGCAAGGATTCGTAGAATTGAGACCGTTGGTACTGGGTGAGGTAGCCTTCGGCCGTTCATACTGATTCGGTCGTCTTGAAAGGAGAAGTGAAGGCCGTCATGCATCAAAAAACCACGGTGAAGGAGGATTCGGTCATCTGCTGAAATCTTCACGCCTTGTTCGATATCAGAGGCGATTCGGCGTACCTCAACATCGGTCGTTGGTGCTTCAATGACGGGGTCGGACTCATCTGCCATTTTGGCCCAGTTGACTTCTTCGGATCGATCGTACTTTGATTGAATCAAATTCCACCGCTGTTTCGCGCTACGATGGGGCCCGCCCAAAAATGTCGCAACTTCATCGTGAAGAAGTTGGGGGATTTCATAATCCCACTCATCCTTTAGCGGCTTTCGATTCAAAGACACGCACAATGCACACGGCGTTTGTGGCTTGAGGCGCCCACAGACTTCACATTCCACCCCTGCCATGAGAGTAAAACCCTCGAGAGGATTTAAACAACGGAGAGTTGGTTGAAAGACGCAATCACTTGATCAACATCCTCATCAGTTACGTGTAAATGGACAACGATTCTACAACTGTTTGGCCCAATGTCAAGGACATCGATGGAATGATCAGACAGTAGGCCCATGATTTGGGATGCGGGTTGAATGGAGTCAAAGTAAACCATATTTGTTTCAACAGTGTCTAAGTCAACGCTGAACCCTTCGATGGCGTTGATGGCGTTTGCCATACGCATCGCTCGTTCGTGATCCTCGACCATTCGTTCCACATGATGATCGAGCGCGTGGAGTCCTGCTGCTGCAATCATTCCAGCTTGCCTCATGCCCCCTCCAAACATCTTACGCCAACGATGAGCCTGGGCTATGAATGAAGCAGAGCCAACCAAGACCGAACCAATCGGGGCACCTAACCCCTTGGAGAGGCAGATGGAGATTGAATCGTAATCTCGAACCATGCGATCGAGCGGAGTTTTTGTTGCAACGGAGGCGTTGAACACCCTTGCTCCATCCATGTGGATGGCGCAATTATTGGCCTTTGCAACGGCGGCGATTTCATCAAGTGTGCGCTGGGGGTAACATGCCCCACCCCCCCGGTTAGAGGTGTTTTCAACACACACCAAGGTGCCATCGGGATAGTGAGAAAGAGAGCCTGCTTGTTTTCGAATCGCACGTTGAACGTCATCAGGACGCATCAGCCCACCATGAACGTCGACGAGAGCAACTGAAGCACCACACAATGCAGCATAACCCCCTCCTTCGTAGATGTAGATGTGGCTGTTTTTGGCCGTAATGATTTCATCCCCTGGCGAGGTGTGACATCGCAGGGCAATCGCATTCGCCATCGTGCCCGAAGGCACGAACAGCGCTGCTTCTTTTCCACACATTGCGGAGAGGCGTTGCTCAAGTTCTCGTACGGTCGGATCATCACCAAGAACATCGTCACCAACTGCAGCATGGTGCATGGCGTGTCGCATTTCTGGAGTGGGTTGTGTCACCGTATCGGAGCGCAAATCAATGCGGTCAGTTGAGTAGTGGCGCATGATTGCCCGAAGGCGCACCCCCTCATCAAAGGGCTGGAACTTCAAAGCAATTTGAGTGGGCCGGTGATGGGTTCCAATTGCGAGGGTTCTGCAGGACCAAGGGCGACGACCGTCAGTGAGCCACTGGGGATTTGTGTGTGGCCTGCATCATGAATCCGGGCAGTAGGGATCTTCAGCCGCTGTGCTTCGCGTTCAAGGGTTTCAAGATGTGCGGCATCGTCTCCCTTGACGCAGATTTTTTTCTGGCCATTTGCCAACCAAGATTCAACAAGCAATGGGTGACGGTTTGCTGCATCAAGGGTAGCCTTAACCGCTCCATGACCAACTTGTGCAGCGATTTTCCCTTTGCCCATTTTGAGACCATGATTGACGATGAAGACCATCTTCAATTCCCCTGTTGGAGGCGCTCCCTTCGGCTTAGGTGCGGTCATTCGGTGAATGAATGATCGAAGACCCATGGTCCTCTGAGGCATCAATATGGTTTCAATTCTCCGACGAGTGCATCGATTGAGCGGCGTGGACCTGGCCCGATGCCAAGCACAGTGATGGTCCCTGGTTCCACCTCAGTATGGCCTGCGTCTTTGACTAAATGTGTGACCAGGCCTGCTGATTGTGCTTGACCTGCGAGACGTTGAAGTTCATTCAAATTGTCGATTTTCAGACATATTTTTCTCGCCCCTGATTGACGCCAGCGTTCCGTCAAACGGGCATGGGATTTTTTGGCCGCAATCGTACAGGCTACGGCTGCGTGAGCGCATTGAACGGCTATTTTGCCGGTTGAAAGGCGCAGATCGTGTCGAACGATGAGGGCCATCGTCGGTTCATCAGGCATCAATGCCATAGCCTTCCATCACCGTTGTATCGAGTGTTTCACGTGTCGGCTGCTCCTGCAGAATTGAGGTAAACCAGGCTCCAAACCAGACAGCAAATGCAATGTTTCCAACCGCATGAAGTACATCGAAAGGAATTCCGTTGAGCAGGTAAAGCATGAAGTCAACGACGCCAAATGTTCCGTCAATGATGGAAAGAGAGACAATGAAATCGAACATGAACGCTGTTCCAATGGCCGCCATACAAGTACGACGGAGGTTGTAAACGCCATCCAGAACTAGTGTTGCATTGGCCCCTACAACTGCGACCGATGCCCAACCGATGGCTTGGAAAATCGTCCACCATCCATCACCCATGATGAAATTCGAAAGCATCGCGACCATCACGGCGAAGGCAGCGCCTCGACGAGCGCCCAGCTGCGCCCCGACGAGCAAACAAGCAACCGTTACTGGTTGAATGTTCGGCAATGGTTGCATCACGACCCGGAGCAGAGAAACGCTCAGCACGAGCGTAGCCATCAACACCACATCGTGGATTGAACGACGCTTCGACGCTGAAAGAAGTAAAAATGCAGCCGAAAGCAAAATGATGTCCAAAACCAATCCCATTGTTGGTGAAAGCTCGGGACCGTGGGTGCCAAGGGCTTGGAACATGATGAGAGCCACCGGCTACCAAGATTTGAGGCTTACCTCGCTTCCGCCGGATACCAATGCACTCTCGATGATGCATCGATGGGTTTTGATTCAGATGAAACCCCCGGTTCTTGTCCATCGACAGAATATTCCCAACCATCCCCTTCTTGGCCGTCAAAAGCGACGACGTATTCTCCTAGGCCCGTTGATTCAGAGGTGATCTCAATTCCAAGTTGGTCGCAAGCAGCGAGCGTGAGTTCAAGAGCGGTTTCATAGCCTTCGAATCCCCCTGCGCTGTGAACCTCACCATCGATGGTGAACGATACGATTTGGGTTCCGCGCCATGACTCATCCCATGCTGGATCCCATGGCCCATCATCATCGGCGGGTTGAGTGGATAAATCTTCAAGCATTTCGGCCCACTGTAAGGCCACTTCGTCGACGATGAGGAGCCCAATTAAAACGGCATAGAGGCTGAAAAATTTGAGCATCGAAGCGTGGTGTTTTCTCATTAATTGGATGGCCGCACCACCAAGAGAGAGAAACAAAAGGAAAACGATTCCTTGGGCCATCCAATCAAAATCCGGCCGTTCGTCAGCTGCCATTGATTGAGCATCTTCTGATGCTGATGTGAAGACAAAAACAACGCCATCGTCGTTGCCAAACGCTAGATATTCCTCTTCGCTCGTTCCGTAATAACCAGGTGATGAAGTGCCATAACCGTCAGCCCCGGTGTTCACAGTCGTTAGAACCAATGATCCATTTGAAGAAATCCGGATGAGCCCCCAGCCAATTGTTTCATCGTTGTATGGAAGCATGAATTGTCCGTGATGGACTGCACCGATTTCACCGTTTGATCGAAAAGGTGTCTGATCAGTCTGGTAGCATTCAATCGCACAATCAAACAATCGTATGGCTTCGGAATCTGCAGATACAACCGTGTTTCCAAACGCGACAGGAATAGCAGGCGATGGGCCAAGGGGGAGACGTGCTGTAACGGCCAGAGTGGTCATGTTGACAATACTAACCGTACCGCCATTCACGCCTTGACTTTGAACGAAAAGACCCGATGGCGTCATGAGCGGCGCATGTCGAATTTTTCCTTCCTGGAGGTCCACTGAACGGACATCACCATTGTGAGAAACGGCCCAGAGCACACCGGCTTCATCACCGAGAAGGTATTCCCCCTCGACGACTGAAACTCCATTTCGCCAGCCCAATCCAGTGCTGGCCTCCATTTCAACAGCGCCGTTCGAGGCACAGAGCGCGACCAAGCCTGAACGGGTCGGCACCACGATTCGATCATTCTCATGCTCCATCGATCCACTAATGCCCCAAATGACCGCCTGTGATTGGTGCGCCCACAATACAGTACCGTCGGTTGGCGCTCTCGCTTCAATCAACCCGTCTGACCAGCCAACAATGAGCATGTTAGGCCATGAACCACAGGTGCCANTGCCCGCATCTACGANCATAAGAGGAGCCATATCATGACGGCTTGAATTCGGGTTTTCAAAGGACCAAAGAAGGTCCCCTTTGAGGTTAAAAGAAGAGACGGAGGGGCCGTCGTTTCCCTCCCATGAAGCAGATGTGCGAACAAACATNGCGTTGTCGTAAAAAAGAGGAGCTGTGGTGATGTATACNTCACCAAAATTATGCTTCCAATGTAGATTGAATTCATCATCGAATGTTGATTGTTGGGCTGTCGCTTCAAACGAGGGAAGCATGAACACAATGAGGACAACGAGGAGGAGAGGACGGCGGTCCACAGAAATCACTCCATCGTTTTTTGAATCGCTTCACGCAAAAGAGCGCTGACCATCTTTCCATCTGCCGCTCCAACAGCCTGCATGACGACACCCATGAGAGGGCCCATTGCCCCCATACCTCGTTCTTTGACAAAGGCTTCACGTTCCAAAACGATGGCCTGGATGGTCCCGGCGAGGTCGCCAGCATCGGCAGGTTTGTGCCCATGAGCTTCCCCATAGGCTGCTATCTCGTCCAAGGTTGGCTGGCTTCCAGCAAATGCAATGATAATTTCGTTCATCGATTCACGGGTGATGTCACCTTGTTCCTTGACTTTGAGGACCTTTGCGCACAAGATAGGGTCCGCCTCATCGTTTTCCAAGACAACGCTTGCCCATCCCTTGTGTGGGAGGTCTTGCCCGTGAAGGACGAACACGTCATCGAGTTCACGCGCCACAAGTTGCTTGGCCTGATCGGCTGAAACATCATACGATTTCATCCGTTGCGAGCGTTCATCATCGCTCATTGGAAGGGACTCGAGGGTTGACCTCCAGCGTTCGGCGTCGATCATGATGGAGGGCACATCCGTTTCGGGGTACATGCGCGCCCCACCAGGAAGTGGACGCATTGGCGCTGTGGTACCGTCTTCAGGTGCGCCTTTTTTGACCACGACGTTTCGAACTTCTTGTGGGATGCGATGCCATGCTGCACGGGCTCGTTGAAGCACGCTTTCGAGCGCAAGTTCGGCTTGCCACTCCGGGGCTAAGCAGAGGATGAACCCGTCTGTTGGCTCTAGCGCGAGGCTTTGACGAACCAAATCGACGTGCTCTTGCTCAATGCCATAAGCCGGTAACTCATCTGAATGAAACACGCCTTTGACGCCAGCAAGTTTTGCTGCGCCAGCCAACTCCCGGCCCAAGCGAGGCATTTGCGAGCCTTCTTTGTCCATCGATTTTTGACCAATTTTCCCATTGAGTCCAGCCAGAGGTAAACACAGCATTGTGTGCTCCCTTTCCAGCCCATTTTTAACCATCTTCGATTCACACGAAGTGAAGCAATCCGAGACATCAACCAAGCGAAGAGGAAGATGGCTCGCCACCGCTGCTGCGACTTCCGATTCGAGGGAATCCTCGTCACTTCTTCGATCAGGTGGAAGCAATGGAAGGTTCAGCATGCTTCGTAACTCGTTGGCCAAGCGATAGAAATGGAGTTGGCGAGACATCTCCAAACGAATGATGCGTGGAATCCAGTTGAGGTCCTGGCAGCCCTTGATTTCCACACGGTCGCCACACGCCAGTGAAACATTGAGATCTTGACGTATGCTTCCAAGACCACGGCGTACGCGTCGTGTTTGCCGCAGCACCCTGCCAAGCGCCATCGATGTGATTTTTGCATGCTCGGGTGAGGTGACGTCCGGGGCTGTTGCGATCTCAATGAGGGGCAGGCCAAGACGGTCAAGATTGTAGATGACTTGTTCACCGTTTGGCGTGGTCAGTGTATCCAATTTCCGAGCGCTGTCCTCTTCAAGACAGAGAACATCAATCCCAACAGGACCTCCATCGGTGGACAACGTTCCATCGGTGGCAATCAGCGATGTGCGTTGGAACCCACTGGTGTTCGAACCATCCACAACGGTCTTACGCATGGTCTGCAAAAGCGACACTGGTTTTGCCTCAAGAAGGGCAGAAACGGTGAGTGCGATTTGAATGGCCTCATCGTCGTGGTCGAGCGGGGGTTGATCATCGAGCTCAATCAACCCTGCGTTTGGGCTTTGAACATAAACAAACGAGCGATTTCGACGGTTTTCAAAGCGTGCTGCAATGTCAATAACGCCGCCTTCACCTCGAGCTGGGCGCAATTTTCGAGAGAATCTCTTCCAATCCGTTGGCACCGTATCAATGGTTACATCATACAGCACACCGGGCTGGCGAGAATGCAATTTACCTGTGGCTAATTGCTGGTGAACCTCGATGCCACACATGAACCCGAGTCCCTCAGGTGAAAGGGACGCTGCATCGTCAACATCACCAACGGGCTCGGTTGTCAGAGGTTCCGCCATAGTGTCCCCACGCGTTCATCCTTCAAGATTCAAACCCATGTCCGTCAAGGGATTCCGTGAGTGTCATAGCCGCTTGGCCTGAACAATCGACCTTCTTGATGGAACTTCTCGAGGATGTCTTCTGCTGTACTGCGATCAATTTTGTGCCGTTCTGCTTCATTTAACACGTCGTTGTGTTGAGCCACGCCACCATTGTCGACAGCAAGGGTCGATACGATATTGAACATGCTCTTCTCTCGATTCCTAGCCGTACCTTTTTGTCCGGTCTGAAGTGCGGTTTCATCATAGTTGCCGCCCATGAGTTCCTCTCGCCAAAGACGTGTGAGGCGAATCGCTCGCTCTGCATCTTCATTGGTTGCAACTTGTGACAGTCGAATCCGGGCGCTGGCCTCGGCCAGTCGAGCCAGTGCCTCGAGTGAACGGGCCGTGATGGCCACTGTGTCGCTGAAATCACCAATCTGCTTTCGAGTCTCGACATAGAAATTGACGATTTTGTCCCTCGCTTCGGGTTCCAATGAGGGATGGATGCTGCGCTTGGCATAGGCCACATATTTGCGAATGAGATCCCTTGAGAGCACTTCTCCATGCTCAACCGTTTTTTTCAGACCAGCTTCGGCTGCAGATTTGCTTGGGTCGGGGGCTGTACCTTCATTCACCAACAATTCACTGACGCCCAGCAATCGGTTGTCGATGATGTGTTTTGCAATTTTAGCATCCTTTTCCATTTCGGGATCATCTGTGAGCAACCAAATGATGTCAAACCGAGAAACCAGCGGTGGAGCGAGGTTGATTTGGGCGGTGAACGGGACTTCCGAAACTGGTTCAAATCGACCGCTCTTCGGATTTGCAGCAGCCAAAACAGCGCACCGGGTCCGTAAACTAGCGTTGATTCCAGCCTTTGAGATCGATATCTTCTGTTGTTCCATAGCTTCGTGCATGCTTGAGCGATCGCCCTCATTCATCTTGTCGAATTCGTCGATGGCTGCAAGGCCCAGGTCCGCCAGCACAAGCGCACCTGCTTCCAATGTCCACCGTCCATCTGCTGCTGCATCTTGAACTGCTGCTGCGGTCAGACCCGCGGCAGAAGCCGATTGACCTGAAGTAAACCGTCCACGTGGAGAAATCTCGGCCATGTAATTGAGCAACTGGGATTTTGCGACACCCGGATCGCCCATGAGCAAGATGTGAAGGTCGCCGCGGTTTCTTGTGCCATCAGGGTTGAGGCGCGCCACACCTCCAAACAATTGGAGCATAAGGGAACGCTTGACGTATTCCATGCCAAAAATCGAGGGAGCGATGCTTTGAGTGAAAATCTGGTAAATGTCTGGTCGCCTGGAGAGTTCTTTGATTTCCAGTTCTTCATCTTCGGTGATGACAATTTCCTCCAGCGGGATATTTTGTCGTTCAAGGGAATGAATTCTCAGAAAGATATCGAACACTGGAGTGTCTTTACCGCCTTTTCGTTGGGAGCGGATAAACAACACACCGTTGGCTTTCACACGGTCGCCTGGATTGAGTTTACCGGCGAGATCGTGTTCGACAATGCACAGGATGCGTTCAGGCTGAATTCCACCCTTCATCTGTTCAGGCAGTTCCTGTAATTCGACGAATTGAGAATTGATGAGGATTGAATCTTGCTGCTTCAATTCAAAGCGAGTTTGCCGCTTTGCCCGACCACATCCACCATCGATTTGTTGGCATTCGATAGGCTCGATCAGTTCTTGTTCATTTGGCTGGTTGATGACCATGGTGTGACCACAAGCAACGCATTCGAAGGTCGCAGCATAAATTCGTGGGCGCACACCTGTGATTTTCGTAGCAACTGCGTCGATGGCGAGCATGTGACTGATGTCATCTGCTCTGAGTTGGGAAACGGTTCGAATTTGGTCGCTTGGGAGATGGACGATGCGAACAAATGGGTACATATTGCTATGGCCTGCGTCCAATAGGAATTGTCGAAGGGCTTGATTTGAAGCGTGAAAATGGAGTTCGGGATGCTCCACGATGTCATGTGCAAATTCGTGGTCAAACCCTTCTATGACGCGATAAGAGACTTCAAGAGATTGCTCGTCCGGCCACATCTGTGCAAGATTGTGCACGGCTTCAGCAAAGTGGTCTTGAATCAGGGAAGTCCAGCGAGCGGGGAGATCGAATTCTTGCAACATCTTGGGCACCTCTGGACGTTCTTGACCTACCGAACTTTCATTCTGTGGCGTCAACTGTTTATGAGCGTATCTTTGAACAATTGCCACCCCTTCGTTTCCACTGCAAAATTGCATGAGCGATGTCCCCCGTTTCCACTTAACTCAGGCGTCCACTGACGAAGCGCCAACACCGCATCATCCATGTGTCATCACCCCGACGCAGAACCATGCCCGCCCACGCCTTTGCTCCCACCCGTGGCTTGCTCGACCGGTGGAGTTTTGATTCTCCTTTATTGGCCAACCGTTTGAATGATCCAACGGAACGTGAAGTCCTTGTTCACATTGCACCCGAAGGCCTCACAGCCTTGGAAGGCGGTGGCCAATTACCTGTCATCATCTATCTCGCGCCATTTACTTCATCAGGGCCTGCTCGAGCAGGGTGGAAAGCGTTCGCTGAAACGCTGCCTCAACGGCATGAACGCTTGGTTGCCTCAGGGGTGATGCAGCCTGTGATTCTGGTCATGCCTGACACCTTCACAAGTCTTGGAGGGAATCAATTCGTTGACTCACCAGTCCTTGGCCAATGGTCAACTTGGCTGTCCACAGCCCTCAAATCAGAAGTGGAACAACGCTACGCAACGAACGGCCGGTTCGGTCTTGTGGGCAAATCCTCCGGCGGATATGGCGGGCTTGTCAACGCTCTGTTGTCGCCGGAGTGTTGGGACGGCGTGGCTTGCCATTCTGGCGATGTTGGTTTTGATTTGATGTTCAAGCCGACCTTCGCAGAGACATTGACCCATGTAGCCCGGTATGGCTCCGCTGCGGCCTATGTGGACCATGTGCGCGCTGCTGCAAAACTCTCTGGACCTGATTTTCACAGTTTGATGATTTGTGCAATGGCAGCCTCATATGACCCTCGAGCACCAACCGAATCAAATCCGCTAGGTGTCGTCTTACCGGTTGATTCAACCACCGCTCGTCTGGATGAAGCGGCATGGGCAAAGTGGCTTGCATTTGACCCCTTGACCATGATTGAAAGCGACTCCAACAACCTTCACAACCTTGCTGCGTTATGGATTGATTGTGGCGATAAGGACCAATACCACATTCAGTATGGGTCTCGATTGCTGGTGAAGCGGCTTGCAGATCTTGAGGTCGAACACCATTGGGAAGAATTCGATGGAACTCACTCGGGAATCGATCACCGACTGGACTTGAGTCTACCATTTCTCTCAAAAGCACTGAACTGAAGGTTCGGAATGTTGAGGCGGTTGATTCATCAAACGCCTTTCTGTGGAAGGGGCATGGCCGAACCCATGGATTACGCAAGCGCTGGCGTTGATATTGACCTTGAAGGCTCGGCTGTTGCCTCGCTCATCGCTTCGCTTGGGCGCTCCACACGCCAACCGGGAACCCCTGGAGCACCTGTCGACTTGCCTGGTGGTTTTGGCGGTTTGATCGAATTTGGTGATTCGTTGCTCGCACTCGCTACAGATGGTGTTGGAAGCAAACTGCAGATTGCTTCAGCCCTCAATCAATGGGGGGGTGTTGGCATAGATTGTATGGCCATGAACGTCAATGACCTCCTCTGTGTGGGGGCCGAACCAATTGCCTTTGTTGATTATGTGGCCGTACCTAAACCCGATCCGGAAACACATGCTGCGCTTGGTGCATCCTTGGCCGAAGCATGCCGCTTGGCACGTGTCACCCTCGCCGGTGGCGAGACCGCCTCCTTACCGGGAATTGTGACCGAACTCGATTTGTCAGGCACCGCTCTTGGCTATGTCAAAAAAGGCGATACAATCACTGGGGAGAACCTCCAACCCGGTGATGTCCTCATTGGTTTGCCCTCCTCTGGAATTCACTCCAATGGGTATTCCCTGGTTCGCAAGGTCATGGAACACACTGGAGCAAAGTACACTGATGAGGCTCCATTTGCTGTCGCCAGCATTGGCCGCTCCGTTCTTCGTTTCAAAGGGCAGGAAGGTATGCCATTCACCTTAGGCGAAGTGTTCCTTAATCCAACCAAAATTTACTGCGACCCTGTGGTTGACTTGCTTCATGCATGCGCCACCGATGAAGTGCCGTTTTCAATCGCTGATTTGCACGGCATTTGTCACGTGACTGGCGGTGGCCTCTCCAACCTGTTGCGGCTTCATGACCAGCTTGGATGGCACATTGATGCGCCGCTTCAACCTCATCCTGAATTTGAATGGCTGCAGAGCGTCGGCGGCATTGAAACACGCGAGATGTACCGCACCTTCAACATGGGCTGTGGCATGATTATTGCCGTTGATGCTAAGCATGCATCAGACATCTGTGATTGGCTTGCTCAAAGGCTGACTGGTGTCGCCATGATCGGCAGCGTCAACGACGCAGGTCACAAGGTGACCCACGCCATTGAAGGCGTTGAATTCACGCACTATTGATGCATCAAGCGGTTGCTTCTTCTGCATCATCACCGGTTTCTTCAGGTGCTTCAGCAGCAGGTGCATCCGACTTCATTGCTTCATCGGTCTCGTCTTCTGTCATCATCAAACGAACACCATTCACGATCGCAACAACAGCACCGAGGTAAATCATGACGGTGATGTAATCGACGATGTTATCGAAGTTGGTCCAGTAGCCAAGCATCTCCTGGTTGGTCACAATGGAAGACTCTAGGGATTCAGCATCCTCATCAGAGATTTCTCCGCTCGACTTGATCATGAACACCGGTTGAAGGTCGTCAATGGTTGGAGCGACGTTCATCGATGTGATTGGTCGNGTGTCAAGGTAGAAGTGAGAGGTTGANTCTCCAGCAATGGCTGCTCCACTGACTTGTTCNACGCTCATTGATACTTCGCTACCAAAGTAGACAGGGAGTGCTCCTGGCACTGCATCAAGCAGGGTGTCAGTATCCAAGAGCTTGGCTTGGATGTTGCGAGTCAATGGATCAAGAGAAGCGGTGCAGTCGTCGACTGGAATGCCCTTGAGGGTTGATTCTCCTTCACAAACGATTTCTGCGGTCGCGTAGCCAGAGAGGTCGACACGGTTCTCGCCATCAGCGAGGAAACCACCAATGGTACCTGCTCGGGTTTCTGCTGCCACCAAGCCGAAGGTGTTCATTTCCTTGGCTGGGTCCTTCCATGAGAAGAATGAGCTGTCGTCAATGGCAAGGGTTGTGCCCTTGTCGCAATCTGAAGATTCACCGGTACAGATGGTGTATGTGGTTCCAGTTGAGGCAACAATGCCACCAGATCCGTAGTAGGTTGCGTTCGATTCAAGGCTCGTCCAACCTACGGTCATGTCCATTGGGTTACCGCTTGCGAGGAAAGCGGACACAGGGTCGTGCCATCCGAGCAGCCAGTTGTTGAATTCCATGCTGAGGTAAGGTGATGTTCCAAAGGAGTCCATGAGGAATCCTGGAACAAAGTCGCCAAAGATAGCGCCAAACATGAATGCACGCATTGCTGCGGCTGCATTTTCATCAACGCCGTAGAGCATGGCAACTGTGGAAGTGTTCCATTCCATTGGTGTGCCTGGTCCCATGGTAGCAAAGTCGATTGGCGGGGTCATGCCGCTCAATTCACCGTAGAGGAACAGGGTTGCTCCAGTTGAGGTGGTGAGACCGAGTGGGCCGTAGAGGGCGTTTCCAGATTGCGCCTGTGAAAGAGCGACTGCTGGTGCACCCTCGCTTCCGGGCACAAGTGCTGTACCCCATGCTCCGCCCATGTTGAGGGAGTTGGTGAGGTAAGGATCGCCAACTGGGCTCATGCCGCCGAAGGTTTGGTTGGCGAATTGTTCAGCACTCATGGTGCCAACGCTGCCGAGAAGGCCAAGTTGTACAGAAGTTGCAGAGGTTGCCCATCCGCCAGCCCAAGTAGCGACTGCACCATATTGCTCAGCACTGAGTGTGTATGCAAGCATAGCGTCTGCAGGTTCCATAGTGAGGAAATCTGCAAGACCGAAGCCTGTACCGTCAGCGTTTGT
The DNA here is from genome assembly GCA_003602645.1 of Candidatus Poseidoniales archaeon. Classification (GTDB taxonomy): domain Archaea; phylum Thermoplasmatota; class Poseidoniia; order Poseidoniales; family Poseidoniaceae; genus MGIIa-L1. Next base: position 88,965 of record QQSI01000004.1, read on the forward strand.
AGCAATGAGTCCTGTTGGTGTATCGGTCAAGTGACCAGCGACCATGAGGGCAATACCGTTTGCACCAGTGAAGTCGACGCCCAAGAGGTTGTGAAGTCGGCTGGTGATGTCGTCGTTGTTGCTTGCGTTGAAGTCTGCTCCACCGCC
>QQSI01000004.1:89211-95969 GCA_003602645.1 Candidatus Poseidoniales archaeon
CCCGGTAGGGTGGCGTCTGGGAATGTTGGTTCTTCGGTCGAATTTGTTTCGTTTGTTTCGTTACTGCCTGTTGTCTGATTTGTATTCGAATCTGGACCGCCTGTGAATGTGAACATAAGCGGGTCGATTGAAGGAACAATCCAGGAAGATGACGAATCAGAGGCGAGGATCAGCGTGTCAGTGGAGTTTGCCGTACCGGAAAGGACAATTTGGCCCCCCTTGACTTCAACTGTACCGGTGCTGGTGGTGTTTCCAGTGGCGTTCATCTGCGTCCAGGTGTAAGCAAGGCCCTCGAGGTAGGTGTTCTGTGTCGCCAGTTCAGCAGAGAAGTCAATTTCGAGATTGAACACGCCTGCTGCATCGAGTTGGAGTTCGTACGCGTCTGCAGTCACTGCAGCTCGAAGCAAACCTGCGCCTTCAATTTCAAGTGAGGTGGCGCCAACTGGTTGCGTAGTGGCATCCCCAGCGTTTCCAAGGTAGTTGATGGTGATGCTTGCTTCGTCGAAGAACGTAGTGAAAGTCGCTCCAAGTTCGGTGAGGTCCTCAACCGCAATTGCCTGCCAGACACCATTTGCATCAGTGGTACCCGAAAGGGTAAGGCTGGCTGCTGCGGCTTCAATCGTCAGTTCGAGCNGTTCGCCAACCAAGGGCGATTCACCGCTGGTGAGGGTGATGTTGAGGTACACTGAATCCAAAGCGCTCAGTCCAAACTCATCGTTTTCGCTTGAACCTGTCGTGGAAAGAACATAGGTGAGTTCTGCAGAGCGCAATGAATTGTTGAGGGATAGGACAGGTCCGACCATGCTAAATTCGGTTGTTGCGTTGCCATAGCTGTCGAATGCTACAACCGCCACGTAAGTTCCGTCGTTATCGTTGGTGGTGATACCAAGAGCCGTGGTGTTCAACATCATTGTAGGATCTGTGGTGGTATGAGGGATGGTCGCAACAGCGGTGATGTTGTCGAGTGAATCAATGGCTTGTGATTCAATGTAAACTTGGTATTCCACGGCTCCATCGATAGAGATGTCCCATGAAATGTCCAACGATCCACCTGTATCATCTGGTGTGTCAACCACCGTGAGGTTGGCCACTGCCGCAGGGGGAGAGGGGTAAGGGATGGTCAGTGTTGTGACCGACGACATGTTACTGGTTACACCAAATGAGTGCAAGGAGCGAACAGCGTATTGGTAAGTTTCACCGTGGACAACTTCCTCGTCAACAAACATGTTTGCCCCTTCGACCGAGTAGGGTGAGGCCAAATCAAACGTACCACCCTCAAGGGCTCGGAACACTTCGAATTCAATGAGATCATCACCGAAGTCCATCATTTCCTGCCATTCGATTTGAACCCGCTCCGAGGTTAATTCCATCACGGACAAGACAGGCGTTGGTGGTAAAGCGAGATTGGGTGCTCCGGGAACGTACTGCGCAATGAGGCCAGATACAGCGAGCGTACCGCTCATCGTTGAATTGATCGGAAGAGGTACGACAAAGGTGCCTGTCCCTGCAGTCTGTTGTTGATTGATGATGTTGGTGAGGTTGCCTGCGGAAAAAGGATTGTCCTCAACGATGAAATCTGCATCATATCCAATGTCCATTCCTGAGAGATTGAATGTGCCGTATCCAATGTTTGAGAAGGAGAAACTGATGCTCGATAGGCGAATGTTGAACCCATCAGAGGTGTAGGGTAAACCGTTCATCAACGGTGCCAGAGTCGAGGAGATGTTTCCCATCGGATCTTGAATGTAAAGTGGAGTCATGCCGTACGTTGCATGACCTGCATAGCCTGTTGCATGCAGATCGTCTTGACCATCGTTATTGATGTCCATGCCGATTTGATTCCAAGCACCGATGAACAACCCAAGACTGTTGTCTCCTGCAGAAATGATGTGTTCAGGCAATCCATCGCCGTTCATATCGACAGCTTTTGCATCGGTCGGAATTGACCATGGTTGCACCACCGAAGTGACGTTCCCTATTTCGGTTGAATTCAATGAATAGACGGTTAAATTTCCATCGATGGTTTGCGAATTACCATCGCTCGCACCCGGATTGGGCACAACGAGGGACGTTACTCCGTCACCATCGTGGTCGAAGATTGAGGCATTGGTGAGCGCAACCGCCGAGAGAACATTCGTCGTGTTCCATTGTAAGCCAGTGTTCAGGGCAATTGTGTAACCTTGTTGATTTGTACCAATGAAATCGAGGTCGCCATCACCATCGACATCGCCGACAATTGGTTGTGATTGAATGCCGTCGAAGTGATTCGGGTTTTCTGTGATTCCGGCGCCATTGACCCAATAGAGAGGCGTGCTGTGGCCAAGGAAATCAGTGACCACTGCACTAAACAGAGTGGAATTATTCCCAAATTCACCNGTTGTCAGCATGGTGAGTGCCGCAGCTGAAGTTGAGCCGTTCATGTTNACAGTGTGCGTCTGGTTGTCNCCGAAAGCGCTTATCTTGTCATTGTAGATTCGCAAAGAAAAGATGCCGTTCGAGTGAATCGACACAACGTCCGAATACCCATCGGAGTTGAAATCTCCGACCGCGCCTGCAATGCTATTAGAGTACAACGACAAGGCTTGAGCTGCTCCTAAGGCACCGCTCGTTGAATTCGTGAAGTGGACGCAAGCGAGGTCCGAACCGTAGTCAAAAGCGACGATGTCTGCATAACCGTCGTCATTGAAATCCCCCGTATCAACCTCTGTCGCACCCGCACATGTTTGAGTCCAATTCGAAGTTTGAAGTCCTGTTGTTGGCGTCCAATCGACAGATAGCACTCCCGCGTTGAATCCGGTGGTTGTGGAATCTGTTGAAAGCACGACGATTTCTTGGCGGGTGTCATTATCAAGATCATCCGAGGTATAGTCGGCAACTGGACCAATCGAAAGCAAGCCTCCATTGACATCTGGTGTGAATGAGGTGTTGATTTGGGCGCTGGCGATGGAGGCCGCAAACGGAAGGAAAAGCGGCGGCGAGATGGCGGAACCGTTGGAAGGGATTTCAGCCGATAAGTTCCCGTTGAAGAACGAATTTTGATGGCCAAGATTGCCATAGCCCTGACCTTCGAAAGCCCATTCCTTCACACCGTCTTGGCCGATGTCGATGAAAACTTGACCAGGGGATGAGACCTCATCCTTTGCGTTGACAAGGAAAGAAGCGGATTCGAACGTTACATTGCGCGGAACTTCGATTCCTAGGCCGACATTGGTTTGGCCGGCTGTGAGCGTGATGCTCGGGGCTGCTTGACCACCATCGAAGGTATTGACAATCCCTCCTGTCGGGTTCGCTGTCACTGAGAGGACTGCGAAGGATTGCATAAGAAGCAAGGTGACAAGGAGGAAAGAAGCGGTTTTGGGGGCGCCATTCATGGTCTTCACTGCTCCGCTGTGGTCACAAGCCCTTCAAGTCCCTTACGGAGAAACTGGCCTTGATGAAGGTAAATATGCGGGAATTTGTTGTAAAACTATGCTCTTTTTGTTGGGAACACGAACGATAAAGGATTATACCCTAAAGGCCCGCAAATTTGAGTTGAGGGCGAAAGATGGAAACTAACAGCAAGGTCTCAGTCATCGCTGGTGACATTGAAATCGATCTTGAAGGCGCAGCAATGGAGGTGGAGGAGCAGTTGATTCTTCATCGCCAAGATGACACATGGACTATCATGCTTGACCGCCTTGCTCAGGCCCGTAAAGATGCTCTGGAGGCGGCGGTTTCTGCTGCTAAGGAAAAGGGCCTGCCTGAGCGTGGATCAGCCTTCCGTGTTCTGCTTGAGACCTGTTCTTTGGAGCGGAAACCCGACCAGGTGCTCGGAGCAATTCATTACCTAAGAAGCGTCGAAGGCATCCAAGACAGTCCGCCCAGAGTTATTGACCAGTTGTTCAGTGATGCAAAAATTGAGCCACCTGGAAACCTCTCACTCTACCTCAATCGGTTGCGTGAAAGGAATTTCTTAGTCATCCCACCGGGAAAAGAAGATAAAAACAGATTTGCACACTTGACTGAAGAAGGGCGTGCTCACCTTGATAAACGCTCCACTGCATGAAGCAGCAACATGGTGATGTCGGGTGGCGGGGGCGACGATCCTCGAGAATCAACGGGCGAACAAGAATCAGTTGTGCTTGACTGGTCGTTTCAAAACCATGCAGCGCAGATCTTGAGAAAAGGGAGGCATGCTGGCTCGAATTTCCGACGGTCGATCCTCGATGGGGCAGATTTGACGGAAGGCGATTTTTCAAACTGTGATTTCCGGCGCGCCTCGATGTATGAAGTTGATTTGATGAAGTCGGCCTTCGATGGTGCAGATTTTCGCGGTGCTGACCTACGTAAAGCGAGATTGAACCTCTCAAATTTCCGAAATTGCAAATTTGCAGGAGCTGATTTGCGTGGTATTCGCGGCAAATATGCGATATGGCAGGGCAGCGATTGGTGGAATGCAACATTGGATGAAGGACTTGAAAAGGCGCTCACCAAAAAATGGCCAAGGCCGGCTGATGAGTGAACATCACTCTTCCTCGATCACTAGAGCCACCTTTTCGGTTGGATAGAGGGCAAGCCGAGCACGGGCGTTCAACAGAGGAAGGCCTGCAACGCTAAGGCAGGTGATCATGCACACGCCGCAAAAGTAGGTCAAGATCTCATAAGTGAGCAACAGGGGGCCGGTCAGGTTCTCTGCTGCTGCCCCGCCAAGAAGCCAACTGCCAATCACACCTGAAAACAGGCCGATGATCGCCGCAGAGACGTTCAACCAAGCACCTACTGGTTTCAGGCCAAACAAGAACCCGCTTCCTACAAACATCAGGGCTGCTGCAATCCCAAGACCAACTGCACGAATCAAATAGCCACCGGATGCTCGGGCCGCATCATGGAATTCTTGGTATTGTTCAGGCGTAACATCATCCGCATCGCTGGCTTGACTGTTTGGAGTGGTCAACAGAGCATTGACTTCTTCATCCGAAAGATCACTTGCTGAATGGAGTTGATAATCGCCGTAGGCTTGGAACGCAAGCAGCAAAGCACCCAGTATGATCAATACCGCTACCGATTTTGGGCCCTTGGTGTCAGGTCGAATGGCAAACATATCGATTGGAGGTGTTGGGACAGAATCTTCATCCTCTATCCTCATTGAAAATCCCAAGTCGATGTCACTCATTCTGTCACCGTCCGAAGATGTTCCAGCAAACCTCTCCGGAGGTCGTCTGGGATGGTCGTAGGTTTGAGCGATTCCATGTTCACGCAAACGGTCACTTGCGTGCTTCGCCAGAGTGCTTCACCGTGTTGGTTGTGGAACTCGTAGTACCATGTGCATGATGTGGTTCCGACTTGTTCGATGGAAAGGGTTGCGTGCACTGTGTCCCCATAACGCAGGGGTGCCTCAAAATCAGTTTCGACATGGACCACTGGGAAACCGATGTTTCGATCATTGATCATCGTAGGGTAAGAAACGCCGCACATAGGCTCCCATGCCTCTTCGAAAAAACGGTGTGCAAGGTCAAAAATTCGAGGGAAATACGCGATGTTTGCTCCATCCAGCATCGGGTAATCGACCCGCCGAGCAAGTTCCACGGCCATGATGCCCCTAAGCAGCAGGGCGTCATGAAGCCTTGCTTATTGCTCTGTTTTGAAGCAAGAAAACGCAACCCGTTGCGCTTATATCCAAGCGGTCGGTGGACCGACCACCAAGGCCCTATAGTGTAGCTTGGATATCACGCCGGCTTGCGGAGCCAGCAACCCGTGTTCGAATCGCGGTGGGGCCGCTCTTTGACCCAAGTGCGAATGCCTTCAGGGCCAAGCCTGATGGAGTAGGGCATTGCTCCGTGTGTTACGCATTTGTTACCAAGGGTATTTTTACAAATTGAATTAGACAGACATTCATGCGCACATGGCTCGTGGTTGCAGTATTGCTCTCCGTCATAGCAGCGCCTGTGTTTCTTCAGCCATCTTACCTCGAAGAGTCTGGCAATGATGTGCGCCATTCAAATCCAATTCAAGCAACACTTTCCCCAAGCTCTGGTTGGACGAGTGGCGGTCAAGAAATCACCATCACTGGAACTGGCTTCTCTGACCTCGCCTTCTCTAACATAACAGATGATGGAATTGATCATCAGTGGGCGGAGACGACCATGGATTATTCAGATCAAGCCGGCCGATGGAATGCGGTTGCCGTCGATTCGAATGGCCACATCCATGTCGTACAAATTAAGGATGAAAGTTACCAAATCCGCCACAGTGTCTATGACGGAACCGGTTGGAATACTGTGGGAATCAACACTTGTGGGAGCACATATTGTTGGGACATTCACATGGTCATTGATGACAACGACCACCTACACTTGGCCTACACAACATACACCCAATGGGATGAAACATTGGTCTACATGAACTACGATGGATCAACATGGACGGATACTACAGTGTCAAACTCCGCTCATTTTGGGCCAATCGGCATAGCAGTTGACTCGAACAACCATCCGCACATCTCCTATGCTCTCGACGGTTCAGATCAATGCGGTGCTGGACTTCGCATTTCCTCGTATGATGGATCGAGTTGGTTGTACACGAACGTTGACCAGGGGGCTAACCGTGGTTGTGAGTCTGCCATTGTCATTGATGAGAACGATCATATGTACATCGCCTATCAAGATAGAAGCTCCTCGAAATTGAAAATCGCAACAGACAAAAGTGGATCCTGGGACTCCTATTTGGTTGATACAGGAACCTCCCCGAGCAATTTGTATCCAGGGTACATGACATCGATG
>QQSI01000004.1:96069-115708 GCA_003602645.1 Candidatus Poseidoniales archaeon
GTTCGAGGGTTGATTTTTGCTGATGGCCATCAACATGTGGGCTTTGGACTAGATTCGCCATTCGTGGCTTGGCCAACCTTCCTCATCTGCAAGACGGCGAAGTGGCCCCTCTGCGTTGATGGCGACTGGATGGCCCGTGATTCGCATAAACCAAGAGTCTGCATGCGTATTGCCATAGCCATAACACGCTGATAAATCGTGTCCGTGCTCCAATGCATCGGCTTGAACCACTGGGACCTTGCCCTTTCTTCGAGGCACGGACCAACCACGTTCAGATCCACTAAGCACACCTTCCCGTACCGCTGGGCCACATCCATAGACCGTGTCCATGCCAAGGACTTCGCCCATAGCTTCAGCCATAGGAGCAATCGTCGCCGTGACGAGAACAAGGCGATGACCTTGATCACGATGCCAGTTGAGTTTTGCCTTTGCTTCATCGGTCACACGCTGCGCTAATTTTTCCTTGGCCAGTCGTTCAGAGTATGCGTTGAGTACCTTCCACGAAGCGAATGAGAAATGCCCCCTGTTCCGGGCTGCGTCGTAAAAGGCACGGCCTCTGAGCAGATTGCCAATAAGACCGAGCGACCAACTAATTGCTCCAACTGGAATTCGCCAGGGTCGGCGTTTTCCAAGTTCAATCGTCAACGTTTTTTCACTTGATGCGTCCAAAAGAGTTCCATCGAGGTCGAAATACGCTGCGATAGTGCCCGTCATGCGCTGCGGGTGACGCCCGACATACATGAGTGCGCCCCTGTGGAGTGGCATCAAATCAGGATTTGCGAGGGGCTTGTGGACAACCCAATTCACCGTACACTCGGCGACCTGCGCGATGATCTTGCCACCACTCAAGGCAATCGCCAAGGTGCCTTGGGATAAAGAAGCCAACCTTGCGGGGAGTAAGGCCGTGATTGCGCATTGATCGATCGTTGGACAAGCTCGCTACAATCGATTGTGCGGAGCAACCGGGGTTTGAACCGACAAACCGTAATATTTCATTTTTTAATCGCTCAAACCGAGCCTGTTTTTGGGAACCCTTTCCCTCTCTGCGTGGTGGCATAGACAGAAAATCGATTTGAACCAATATCAAAGACACGGTGGTTGTCCCGCTCGAAAATTCGTTCTGAATCACTCAAATGTGACTTTTTGAGTGGTTTTCCAGTTTGCAGTGGCCAGCTTCTTGGCTTTTCCATCTGCAATAATTGGATGAATGGTTTTGAGTTCGCCGTGCATTCCACGTACCTGAAATTTAACTCGAAGTTCAGCGGCTTGGTCGCGCACCACGGCTTCCATTTGATCTTCATCAAGTTCAATCGAGGCCAAGGAAGCGCCGTCAGTGAGGCTCGATATGGTGAAGGTGCTTCCAGAAACTGAAAGAGCGGGGCGGAAATCCATGTCGTTTGGGTCGTTCATCCAGACAGAGACGTCCAAAGACAACGAATCACGGATGTTGACGCGGCTGATTTCGATGCTGTCGACCATTGCAATCAAGGCAGACGACGAGGAGGTGGTTGATACGCCTTTCCATTGACCAAAGTGGTCACTCGTAAGCAATTTCAACCAATTTTGGCACATGCAATTTGACGAGCACAACAAGCGACCAGTCGTTTCCTGGGTCGGGGTCGGGTGAACCTTCGAAGAGCGGGTCTGGGTCTGCTTGCTGAGCGATGACACTCCATGTCCAATCACCTTGGCCTGCTCGGGCGGAGGCATCCATAAGAAGCAATTCCAGCAACTCTTCCTCCGAATCCGAGTCGAAGATTCCATCTTCTCCAAACGGATTCAGTTCCTGGCCAGAAACAGTTGCAGTAGCGGATTCATTTGAGGTCAAGTTCTCACCAGAGGTTTGGTCAGATCGCTTGTAGCCATCATCAACAATAAACACGCTGAGGGTGAAGTTGTCCTGTGGGGCGAGTAAATCTTGGTCGAGGGTGAGGATGCCCTCAAAATCGAGGACGCGTCCTTGAAGCCCAGGCGTGATGTTGCCTTGCCATTCCTCGCCCTGATCGAGGTAGTCATCCCAAGAGTACTCGAGTTCGATGGTTTCCCAACTGACTTCATAACGACGGGTAAGGACGTCAAGGGTGAACACCTGTTCGGCTTTGGCTCCGGCTCCATCATCGAGGTGCAGGCTTCCAGTGATGGTTCCTGAACGGTTGGTTGGAATAAGGACGGTTTCTGTAGTCGCATCGACATCGTTGCGTGGATCACCGTCCTTGTCGCTGTCCTCGCTCCAATCCAAATCCCATGCGAAATCGAGATCTTTACCTTCTGGATCGAAACTGCCGCTTGCATCAAGCAGTGCTGAGTCCCCGGAACGAATCACTTCTGGGAATGTAAGATTCAACTGAGGTGCTCCGTTCACAATCACAGTTGCAGTGATGTCGTCGGTGCCACCTTGATCGTTGGTGATGGTGAGTTGTGCAGTGAAAATCCCATAACTCGAGTACGTATGTGAGGTGAAGCCAGAGACCGTTTCAGAAGAAAGCCCGTCGCCAAAGGACCACATGTAGGACGTGATGACGCCTTCAACGGCCTCTGAATCACGTGCATCGAAGGTGACCGTCTCTCCTTCTTGGATTTGAAGAGGGTAGGCATTGAGCGAAGCTCGAGGATCCACTGTTGTGTCCAACACGCCCGTACATCCTGCAAGTGATGTGGTGGCCATGACGAGGCTCATGAGCACGACAAAACCGACCCGGCGGGCTTGTTGAGGGTTCCACATCAAGGCTGTCGAGCCGGCTGCCCTTTCTAACGCTTGGGGGCTGAACCATCAGCCAACGCTCAATTCTTGTTGCAGAGATTTGAGTGTCAACGAATCTTCCAACGCTGAGCCGTGCCATAGGTGAGTGTGCGCCAAAACCACTCGGCTGGACCAAACGCAAACCTGTTCAGCCACCATGGACTAAGGAACAATTGCAGGATCCAAATGCCGATCACAATCGCGTACAATGCCCAACGTTCCAACGCTCCGACCAGACCGAATCCAACCCCTGTGAAGAGCACCAAGCAAATGACTGAGTGAAGCAAATAATTGCTCAATGCTGTCCGTCCAACGGCCGCCAGTCGAGCACGAAGGTGGGGCCAGGCTTGGCTTTGGCACAACAGCATCACAGCGCCAAGCCAGCCGGCTGCCATGCCAACGCGACCAAGTTGGTATGTGCTCTGGAAATAACCTGTAATGACAATCGGATCGTAATCGGTTTGAATGGCGCGAAGCAATTCAAACCCGTTGACTGCCAATCCAATCGTGAAACCACCAACCATCATCCGTGCATAAAACGAGGCTGAACGAGCAGCAGAAAGAATGCCAAGTCTGTACATGGCCATACCCAAAATCATCATTCCCATCGCATCCCAGAGCATGAACACCGGAGTGAAAAAGAGCAGTTTCTCATTGACGTTTTTAGCTGTGTAACTCGCTACTTCGCCATAGGACCCACGCCGAATCTCAAGTTCCTCATTGACCGCCGTTTCATTGTACTCAAAGGTGTTTTTTGATTCATCCCACAGTGCTGCCTCGGCCAATAACGATTGGCTGTGATCCCCGTTAGGGTTCTCCTCGATCACGGATGCAGCGTCCCTCGCGTCGCCCATGACCGTTCCTGAAACAGTGAACAGGACTGTGGAGAAGATGAGAATGGCTGCTGAAATGAGAATCAAATTTCTTGGACGAAGATGGCGAAGAGGGTAAAGCAAGGCTCCAGCCATTGCGTAAACCATCAAGATGTCGCCTGTCCAAAGCAGCACGTAAGCATCAAACATGCCGAACAAAAGAAGAAACAAGGTTCGGCGATAGTGGAGTTTGGCCCCTTTTTCCAACCCTGATTTACTGCCGATTCCCGTGGTGAACATGATTACACCAGCCCCAAAGAGCAAGGAAAAAAGGCCCCTCATCGACCCCTCAAAAAAGAGGTTGACAATGCCCCAAATGGCGTAGTTCATCTCGTTGTGTTCGCCCAATCCGGCGAGTGGATTGTAGTACCCTACTGAGGCGAGACCAAAACCGAGGATGTTGAGCAGGAGAACACCAAGCAAAGCAACACCTCGAAGGACGTCGAGCGATTCAATCCGGCGGGATGCCAAGACCGGGCTCGAGTTGGGTGTGGCGAGCGCCTGGGTGTTGACCATGCGCATTTGTCAAGCATTCCACCATTAAGTCTTGAGCCGTTTGGTGGGAGATATTGAAAGAGGGACGGCGGTGTTGGCTTGGTATGGCCCCTGATGTTTTTGATGGCGAGCGTGTGCTTGCCTTCGATTTAGAAACGACAGGTGTCTCAACTCAATACGACCGGATTGTGCAATTGGCCTTGATTGGGGCAGATGCAGAAGGTGAAGCAATTCATTACGAAGAATTGGTCAATCCTCGACGACCGATTCCAGCTGGAGCAAGTCGTGTGCATGGAATTTACGATCATGATGTGCGTTCTAAAGGAAGCTTTTCCACCGTTGCAGATGCTGTTGCAGAACTGATTGAAGGAGCCATCATCGTTGGCCATAACGTCAGGAAATTCGACATGGCTATGCTGGAGGGAGAATACCTCCGGCTTGGAAAAAGAGCACCCAAACCAAAAGCCATCATGGACACCTACGAACTTGTTCGAAGGTTGAAAATTGGGCGGCCACATGGCCTTGGAGCTCAATGCACACGCCATGGGATTGCTCTGAAAGACGCTCACACTGCCGCTGCCGATGCCGCAGCATCACTGCTGCTGTTCTGGCGCTTATCGGTCGACCACGCTCCCTCATTTCGCAAATCGATTGAAGAAATTGAACGGTGGGCAATCCACGGGACAATTGGCTCTGAATCAACAGACCTTGGACGAGGTTTAGCGGACCTCGAGCCAGTTGATTCTTTGGGGAAGATTCGAATCGATGATGGCCACATGGTCCTTGCGTTCGGCCGTCACAAAGGCCGCCACCTAAGTGAAATTCAATTCGAAGACCCTCGTTACATTCATTGGTTGCTTTCACCAAAAGGCATAGAGGATGATGAGGCGAGAGGACGCGTCAAAACCTATCTCGATGGTTTGTCGTCATAGAATCGGCGTGGGATGAAAACTCAGTTTTTCATGAAGAACGGTGGTGTTCTACGCCGTCAGGAATTGGCGCCCAAGGCAACACATCACACCAATGACCAACGCGCCAAACTCGCTGAGCGGTCATAACGGAGCCGAGAAACAATGCTCCTTGATGCCCTGCTGCGAGCGTCTCTTGCAATGCTTCTTTTCCTCTGCCTGAGAAATTAGCAGCTTGCTGAAAACCCGTTGGAACAGCGCGCCCATCGGAGTTGAGGGGTTCACAAAGTTCCAAGATCGCGGCCCCCGATGAAGGTTCGAACTCATGCAAAAGCACCACTGCGTCAGAAAAATCATCCTTGTGCAGGGTGCCATTTTCATGGCGCCAAGTCCACCAATGAGGGCACCACGCTTTCCAGTCGCAAAAGCCACCGCACGAAGAGGCCCCAACCGTTGCTTCCATTGGCATAGGCGTTGGAACAGTTGCTTGCCAAGCAGCGTAGGCATCTTCGAGAACATTTTCTCCAACAGCAGCCCACTTTGAGGAATCATGAGTGTACCAGCCTTCGGTGCGGACTGGAGGGGCTGCAGGATTGTTCGAGAGGAGGATGTCTCTGTACATTCGCAATTGACGGTTGACATCAACTTTGAGTTCCCCATCGGGGGTCCTCCCGGTTTTCAAATCAGCGACAAGCCATCCTTTTGGTTGCCCGTCTTCATCGAGATCTGCCATCAACAAATCGAGGCGCCCCATCAAGCGCCCATCCGCTGTTTTGAGTTCGCCTTCAACGGCTATGGCTGTGGATTGAATTCGCCGCCACAAGGCCGCTGTGATTCGGTTATGGCCAAGGCCTTTCACGCCGACATGGTCGAGCAACATGATGATGCCGCCGCGTTGGTGTTGAATGGCGTCCTTCCATTTTTCTTCCTTCCATTTTGGTCGACGTGGCGTGGCCATGAACACGGCCTTTTCCTCCTCCCATCGCGCTTTGAGGACGCGTTCGGCTTCCTTAACGAGCCAACCACTCTCAGCATCCGGCTTCGCCGTGATGTCCAGAAGCAGAAGATCTTCGATTGAGGCGTGAACCGCTGTTCCAATCGAAGCGGCCATGCCCGCTTTTCTTGGGAGGCCTTGCCGGCTCAGCCAGTACATACGGGGGCACGTTTCGTACCGATTCCAAGCCGAAGGTGACAGCATGTGTGGTCGTGCTTCTTCCGCCATATCTTGCGCTTATCCTCAACGAACATGAAGCCACCGGCGCCATCCATTGGAGGCAAAGTGTTGATACAGAAGGGGCGGTGTCTGGCGTTCATGGAAGGCCCAATGGTTCGGATTACGAAAGATGTCAGCACGGAGAATGCCCTCGTGGTGGCGTGCTTTCCAAGCATCGGCATGGTGTCGAGCGTGGTAGCACATTTCTTGATTGATCATTTGGAACTTGAGTTTGTTGGAGCAGTTGTCGATAACCGGCTTCCAGTCATCACCCTCGTCAATGAAGGTGAACCACTACCCGTGATTCGCGCCTATGCAGGTAAACCACAATGCACCATTGAGGGATGCGATCAAGTCATTCTGTTGATGAGCGAACTTGTCATTCCTGAACCTCTCATCAATGACATCGTGTGGGCCATGTTTGAATGGTCCAAAGAAAACCACATTGTTGCCGGAGTGGTCATTGATGCGTTTGCAAAAGAAGGCATGAAGGGTAGCCTCAACGGCTCAGAGCCAACCGTCGAATACGAAGACACAGAAGGTGTCGATGTCGTAGGGATTGGTGCCAATCAGAAGGTCCGTGAAATGTTGAAAGAACTCGGCATTCCATTGCTCAATCAAGGTGTCATCAAGGGCATCAATGCAGCAATCCTGAGCGAAGCAAGGCGACGAGGTCTTGACCTGATGTCCATCATGGTGGAAGCGGACCCCCGGTTCCCTGATGCGCGTGCTGCTGCCACCTTAATCGAGCATCTGAATGCATACCTCCCCGCCATCGATTTGCCTCATGAGCCGCTGATTGAAGAGGCTGAATTCCTCGAAGCCCAGATTAAGTCAATGATGGACGGAGCCGCTCTTCCCGAATCAACTCAAGACAACTCGATGTACGGTTAAGATGTGGAGCGGAAACCAACAGCCGCACACGCACAGCCGAGAAGCAGCAAAGCAATGCTCAGAAATGTGGGCATCAGCAACACCTCGTTGTATGGTAAGTGAAGCCAATCCAGCAGAGATTCACCCCGAGTGAATTTTCCACCTAATGAGGCCGTGAGCAACATACATCCGGTCGCACCTGCACCGGCGAGTCCTTGAATGAGTCGTGTTTGTGTTGAATCCCATACGCCACTGCCATTGCGCCAGCGGGCCACGAGGACGCCCAAGGCTAACCCGCCTCCGCTGAGCGAAAAGAGCATCTTGTTGGCCAGAAGAGCGCTGTTCAGTGCTTCTCCAGGGGCCGAGGAAAAGCCGCTTAGAATAGCAAATGGGGTCGCTACCAAGCCGAACATTAGCGCAGTGTGAGCCACCACGTCGCCAGCACCTTGACGGTCACGAAACGCCGAAGGAAGCATTGGAGCAATCATGCAGAACACAAAGGCAAGACCTGCAAGTGCAAAGCCCCCAACCACCAATTCGGTGCTCAAGACATGGAATGTGTTGGAGGAGATCATTGTTGGTCGCTCCCGTAGGTTCCGGCTAAGTATTCATGACCATACCACGCCCATTGCTCCTCTGTCCAACCCGGAGGCAGGCCTCCTTCTGGCAGCGGAGCGGGGGCGCCTTCTTGATCGGCAACATGGGTTGACTCGATGTGGGCCGTGTTGTCGTACACCTTAGTAGGGTCTTCTTTTCGGTGCTGGGGTTTCTGGAGAGCGACAACTGCACCAAACAGCAACAACGCCATGGCAAGGCCTTGGAGGTAAATTGGGCCGCTGTCTACTTCTTCAGGAGCTGTTTGAGCAACCATCGTGAACCAGGGCGTTGTTTGCTCTGGTCCTTCGCCAATCAGGGTGGCTCGCCATTGAACGCTGGAGGGTTTCAATGAGGCGGGAAGTGTAAACAACCACTCATTTTCTCCAGTCGTGTTCACTGTAGCCTCCATCATGGCCCCGTCTTCAGCTCGCCACTCAACGTTGACAGATTGTGTGTGTTCAGTTTGGATTGGAACCTGAATTGACACACCAACCTCTCGGATGCTGGCCGGTTCAAAAGTTGCTGACAAACGGGGTGCGTTTTCTGGCAAGGGGGCAACATTGACTTCGTAGCCCTCTGAAATGCCAAAGAAAGGTTGACCTTGTGAAGAGCCTGCTGAATCACCGTGATGGATTGAAGCATACATGTTCTTTGGGCCAAGATCATCTGTTCTCAAAACCCATGTGTGTTCAATGGAGTTGCTTTCCCCATTCGAGGTGACTTCAACATAATTGCCGGTGCCACCATGCCCGTCTGAAAGGATCTCCCAACCGTCACTCAACGGTGTGTCTCCATTGGCGTTGGTGCTCGAAAGAAGAAAGATACCAAGCAGTTCATGGTCGTGAACTTCGCCTAGCCCTGAGACAACGACGGTGACCTCGGTTGGCTGACCAACCCATACTTGGCTTGCGTATTGTATCGATAAAGAGAGAGAAGTGGACGCATTTTGACTCGCGTCGCCGTGGCAGGCCCCGCCACATTGCATGTCACGAAGGCCATCGCCATTTCCGCCCGGTTCAGCCGCTCCAAGAGTGGTTGAAGCAAGAAGCAAGACCAGAGCGAGCATAACCTTGATGCGTTGATATGCCAATCTATTCCCTCCGAACCATGAGCAGATAGCCGAGTGCTGCAACCCCAATCAGCAACAGGAAGAATCCCAGCAATGAAGCGCTCAGTGGGGTGGATGAATCAACTGGTTCGATGACGGGTTCAACTTGAATCAAGACCGTGTCGGTCGAACCATCTTGCATCGCAACACCATCCAACACCGGGCGGATGGTGTAGGTGGTTTCTCCCGCAACCAATGGTTCATCTGAATACATCAGCGAATCAACAGTAGCGATGACAGCCCCATTTCGTTCAATGTTAAAAGTCGCATTTGGCCCTTCATAAGCCCAGGACAGCGTAATGTCTTGGCCTATGGGAGAGGCTTCTAGGTTGGAGATCGTTGGCCCTTGGACCGGCACAACAAGGGTTGTTGCAGCAGCAGTTGCACCCATGTCGTCAGTGATGAGGAGGTTGACAGAAGCAGTTGCGGTCGGCATGAAAGTGAAGGTCGGGCCGGTTCCGGTTCCTGAGGCGCTGTTGGTGTCAGACCATGTCCATTGGTAAGACACAACTCGTCCGTCGATGTCGCTTGAACCGCTCGCATCGAGGGTTGTCTTTTCTCCAATCCAAGAGGGAGTACTGTCCTGAAGAAGTTCCGCAACAGGTGCGAGGTTGGCAATTGTAATCGAGTGGAATGTGGGGGTGCTCGAGAGTGTGCCATCATTTGCCACAACCTCAATCGACCATTCTTGGCCTGGCCCCAGCAGAACACTCGGCACGGTCGTTTGATTTTCGAGGGACGATTCGAGGAACCCGTTTCGATACCATTTGGCGGTGGTGATCACGGCATCGTCGTCGACATCAGATGTGACAATCGTCGCATTCAAAGCGTTGATGACCGATGGATTTTGACTGAACTCGATGGTGAGGGTCGGTGCTGAGTTGATGATCGTCACGTCCTGGCTCAGCGTGTTCTCACTCAACAAAGAACCGTCTCCAGCCCGTACTTGAACCGTCCAGACTTGCCCCTTTTCAGTTGATTCTGGCGGCAAGGTCATGCTGCCATCTAAGGAAGATATGCGCACGCCGTCTTTCAACCAGATCACTTCCGAATTGGACATCGTATCGCCATCTATGTCAAAATGTTCGAAGGTAATTTCAGTCGTTTCGAGCGTTGTTAGGGTTGATGAACTGACTTCAAGTGCTGTTGTGATCGGCGCTGTGTTACCAATGATGACCTGATTCGAGGAAGTCCAAGTGGACCATGCTCCACCGTCGTTCACGCGAACCTTCGCGGTCCAAATTTGTCCTTTTTCTGTTGAGGAAGAGGGGATTCCGGACCCTTTGAACACATCATCAAGTTGCCCATTGCGGTACCATTCAACTTCATGACGTGTTTCGACATCATTTTCGGCATCTGCGTAGGTGTAACTGAGGGTTAAATCATCACTTGTCAAGGGGTTTTCTGGAGCGATTACAACGGAAGGAACCGATGGTGCTGTGTTTTCTGTGGACCCTCCGATTTGCACCGTCTGAGATGTTTGCCAAGATGAATTCGCCTCGCCATCGTTGACTCGGGTGTCCATCGACCAATTTTCTCCACTACGTGTGGCGTAAGAGGGGACGCTCTGGCTGTTGTTTAATTCTGAGATCACGACGCCTTCAAGCATCCATCGAGTCTCGTAGGTAAGCGGGTCTTGGTCAGCATCGCTGCCGGTGGCGGTAAACGTCAATTCGTCATCGGTTTCTGGGGTGGCCGGGACAATGGATGGTGCGTCCAATGTTGGAATTGAATTAGCGATTATGAGGGTGTTACTCGTGACGCTTGTTCCAGCATCGTCTCCGTCTGAAGGCGTGATGACAGCGTACCATTCCTGGTGTTTGCTGGTCAATGATGGGCTTGCTGTTGTACCAGTAAGCGAGAGTTGCACCCCATCTCTAAACCATTCAATGGTGGTCCCAGATTCAGGATCATTTTCTGGATCGTTGTATGTGTATGAAAGGGTCAATGTGGAGGTCGTCACGGCTCCAATTGGACCGAGCAGCACATTGGTTGCTGTCGGAGGGGTGTTCGGTGCAGCGCCGGCTTCTGGCAGCGTATAGACTGCAGTTGCCCAACGGTCACCGCCATTTTGTCCGTTTCCGTTTGCAGTTAGACCGGCGACATTGATGTTCGCTTGGCCGGAGCCTGAGGCTGGTGCCGTCCAATCCACGCTCCAGGAACGTTGATTGCTGCCCGTGATTGAATGTGTGGCGCTTGTGCCTGCACTATCGACGTTGACTGCGAATCCAATCCCGCTTGAAAGCGATCCTTTGTTGATGTCAAGACTAAAACCGCCATTTGAACCAGTGACTCCACCGGTCACCGAAATCGTTAGCGTATAGGTTGTCGAAGGAGTGTAACTGCTTGGCAGGCCACTGATGCTCACGCTTGCAGCCGTTGTGCCGCTGGTCGAATGACATGAACAACCAGAACTTTGATTGTACTTTCCAGCAGAGTTTCCTTCCGTTAATGGCACAGTGGAGAGCAGCAGCAAGCTGACCAACAAGAGGGGGAGGCGGACCGATTGCATGAGGTTTGGTTCAGCCCAGTGTATAGGAGTGTTGTGGTATGATGATTGGGCATGAAGTGGTTTAATTGAGGGTTATTCGAAATCCGAAAGTGACGCTTGCTGCGTGCTTTTTGCATTTGCTTTTTTCTTCACATCGCCCAGAGGTTCTGCATTGGGCGTGCATGCCTGAATCAGTTCTTCCTCGCTCCAAATGGTGATCCCTAACTGTTGAGCTTTGGCCAGTTTTGAACCGGCTTTTTCACCCGCAACGAGAACATTGAGTTGAGATGAGACACTTCCAACAACCTTCCCCCCTGCCGCTTTTATCGATAGTTGCACCTCTTTTCTCGGTCGCTCAAGCGACCCTGTTAAGCAGAGGGTCATTCCAGTCAATGGCCCTTGGCGGTTTGCTTTGGGCTCATCAAGGATTTGAATGAGGTGAGCTAAATCGTCCAGCATGGCTTTGCGCTGAGAAAGACCGTCTCGAACCTGGATGGCAACTTTACTCCCAATGCCGTCCACTTCACAGAGTGAGCGAAGGGCCTGGTTCTCCTTGTGTGGCTTTCCTTTTTCATCCACTGCGGGCCCGAACGCTTCCGTGCCAGGCCTCGCTGATGCATCAACAACCCACTGCATAACATTGGACAGTGAAGTGAACCGTTGCGCCACGGCAGTGGCCAATTCAGGTCCTATTCCTGGCAGGCCTAACGCATGTAAAAAGTGGCTCAGTTTGAGCTTCTTTGTTTTGGCAAGTTCATTGAGCACATTCAAGGCTGACTTTGTTCCCATGCGTTCGATGTTCTCTAATTCCGCCTGTTGGAGCCTGTAAAGGTCGGCAATGTTTCGAATGAGGCCAAGACTGAGCAACTGATCGACGAGTTTTTCCCCAATGCCATCCATTTCTAAGCTTCTGCACCAGTACAAAATAGCGCGACTTGTTCGAGCGTCGCACATCAAATCTGTGCATCGCAAGAACGCACCTTCAATCTCTAAGGCGCCATCACAAGCCGGGCATGCCGTAGGGATTGTGATGCCTTGGGCTTCTGGAAGTTCTCCTTCAAATGATGTGCCATCAGCGTAAATTCTACTTGCAAGGTCCTCAAGGGACGCACGGCCAAGACCTGATTCGATCTTGGGAATGACATCCCCCCTTCGCACAATCAAGACGCGATCTCCAAGGTTGAGGCCGAGTCGCTCTACCTCACCGACATTGTGCAAGGTTGTGTGCTCTACGGTGACGCCACCAACCATCTGTGGAGCAATTTTCGCCACCGGCGTCACTGCCCCAGTACGTCCGGTTTGCCAACTCACTTCCAACAGAACTGAGGTTGCCTCCTCAGGTGGGAATTTCCACGCCAAAGCCCACCGTGGGTGGTGTGCGGTTGAACCTAGGCGTTCTCGTTGTGCCAAGTCATCGAGTTTGAACACAATCCCATCGATTTCAAATTCGTACGAAGAACGCTTTGAACTCCATTTTTTAGTGTAGTCAATCATATCCTGTTGAATGGTTTCACCTGTAAACACTGTCCAGGGAGCCGGCTCAATGCCAATCGAATCTTTCAACAATTCAAGCAATTCGCTGTCATGCAGAACATCTGGGGGGTTGTTGGTGAACTTGACATCATAGGCGCAGAATACGAGGTCTGATGCTTCGGCCTTTCCATCTCCGTGTTTTTGCCGAAGGGCCCCTGAGCAAAGGTTTCGAGGGTTCGGAGAGACCGTTTTGTACTTCTGTTCGAAGATTTTGATTGGCATCACCACTTCACCACGTACATGGCAATCGACTGGAAGGTTGAGTCGAGTGGGAATGTTGGCCACCATCTTAGCGTTCAGCGTGACGTCTTCGCCCCGTTCGCCACTCCCACGGGTTGCAGCCCTGTGCAAGTTGCCGGCGATGTACTCTAGGGAAAGCGCAGAGCCGTCGAGCTTGGGTTGGGCGAGGTAGCGTTTGCCCCCCGAAGTTGATTGAGTGATGAAATGGACAATGTCTTCGTCTGTTGTCCCTTTATCCAAGGAGCGCATTGGGAATTTATGTTCGATTTTCACCGTGCCAGGTAACGGCTCTGGCCCCACTTCGTGAAGCACTGAATTGTCAGGATCAAGTGCCTTCAACTCATCCCAAAGCGCATCAAAGTCTGCATCTGTGATTTCGGGAGAGGCGTGATTGTAGTACAATTCTCGATGATACCGAATCGTCTCGGCCAAGTGGAGGATACGCTCAGCGTCGGCCATGGTAGTTCACCCAAGTCACCGGATATCAACATCACGAAAATTGCAACCCAAGCAACTCGACATCCGCTAATGGGCAGCGGGTCATGAGGGCGTGTGTTAGGATCCGAAGATGGACTTCAGCGACCACATGAACGGTTGATTGGAACATGTGGCCTGCATGGACATTGTTGTCATCATCAGACCAGCAGCAATGGATGTGGGTGAAGGCTTTTCCATCCTGTTTCCTTGCTATGTTTCCAGAAAGGCTGACCAATTCCGAGGGTGCATCAAGCGGTCTGCGTTGATAGATGCCATCCTCATCCATGTACCCGTAAAGGGTGTCTCGAGTTCGCCCAATGCCGCTGGTTATGGCTGCTGCATCAAAACCAACCTTATCGGCCAATGACTGCAGAGTAGCGTGAATTTCTTCACCTGGATCAAGCCGCACAAACAAATCTTCTCCACTGCGCGCCCATTCCATGCTTTAGGGACGTGAAATACGACTATTGAGGGTAGCGCTCATTCCTCTTCCTTTGGCAGAGCTGCATTCGCCCATTTCTCCGGATAATCAATTGCGAGGGTGATGCGCTCTCTTGCGACCGTCAAATCATGTTGGGCGCCGCCCAATGGCAACGGGCCAAACACGCCCCAGCCTTTTCTCAACAGCATAATTCGGCGAGCTGGTTGTCGGCGGGCGAGGCGGAGACGTTGCCATTCGTAGCGTTGTCCGTCTGCAAACGCATGGGTTCTAGTGACAGCATAACGCTTAGGCACCAGCAGAGAAATTAGATGTAAAGCCAAGAAAAAGTCCCAAGCGAGTGCGTAACCCACATGGGTGTTCGAAACACCGACAAGCCCCCAAGGCAACGCCATCATAGCGGCCATAGAACCGAGATTCCCCCATTGGCGTATGACTTCTTGTGCCCCTTCGCTTTCCCATGCAAAGCCACCATTAGGGAGTTCACCTAATGTTGGCACATCGACGCGTTGCCTTGTGAGCCAAAAGGCATCCCAGACGACAATCACAAACAAAACCCCGACAGCCAAAGCGGCAAAGGTGTTTGGATCGGGCAGGGCAGGTTCCATGGGGTCACCTCAGAGGTGGCGCAAATTGACTTCGCCTAAATCGCCGCCACCGCCCTTGCGCATGCGCAAGACAATGAGGACCAGTGCCGCACCTATGAGGGCAATTAGGAGCAGTGTTCCGGTGGAAAAGTCATCGTTGTTGTCAACGGTTTCGCCTTCAAGCACATCTGGAATTCCATCGTTGTCATCGTCTTGGTCTGCGAAGAGCCAGGTGGTCATGCCTTCGGGGCAGTCAACAGTATCTGGTTGGCCATCCCCGTCAGTGTCTGCATGAGCGCAGGCATCCATTGGATAATCATCACGAGCGTCTGGATAGCCGTCATTGTCATCGTCCGTATCCACCTGATCTGGCCCACAAGGGTAACCAATTTCTGCATTGAACCACACTTGTGTACTCTGGGTGTAGGTGCAAGCATTGGTCCAATCACCGTCCGTGTCCAATTGTGTGATTTCAAAGTCAACGGTATCGCTTGATGATGCTCCAAGAGCATCGGTCACTCTTGCTTCTAAAACATAGAATCCATAAGGCAGATCTGTGATGTTGAATTGTGGTTCGTTGGGCCCTTGCATCACGACATTCCCTTGGGCATCGGTGATGATCCATTGAAGGCTCAATGCCTCCACGGCATCAAGGTCATCGTTGTAGGTTGCTTCAGCATTGAGTGGCGTTGTTTCCATTGCTCTTTGACCGGAATATGGTCTCAAAATTTCTACGAGTGGCGCTCCGTTGAGTTCCATCACGACGACGATTGTAGCCTCCATGTCTTCGGTGACATTGACCATCATGGTCTTCACGGGCAAGCCAGAACTGGTTGCCGTGATGCCGATGGAAGTCAGCGAGGTGGTGGTGGCACCGTCGAAGATGGTCATTGGGATTTCAACCAGAATAGAGGCCCCACTCGCCAGGATTGGCGCGCCCGAGATGTGCCCCTCAGTTTGGAATTCAAAGTTTGCATCGATCGAAGCGTTGTTGACCTGTGCGTCGACGTTAAAGGTCTTCCAAAGGTTCACAACTGCGCCTTCAAAGACAGAAACTTGGGAGGTGGTAACGTCAATCAAATCGACCGCAATGCTCCCTGAGGCGGCGACTTCGCCAATCAAAGCACCACCTTCGATTCGGGCAGGATAGAGTTCGGCGGAGAGAACAGATGAGGCAAGGAGATCTGGTGACCGGAGAATGAGCGGTGCGATGTTCCCGTCGCCCTCATCTGCATGCAAGTCAATTGCGACTGCGTAATTTGCAGCGCTTATGCCATCGACTATCAACGAATCAAGAGCGTGCCCATGATGGCTGGCAAATGCTGTACCTGCCCCCTCGCCGTTCAAGATGAGACCGGTCATTCGGCCAGCAGTGTTGTCGAAGTCGATGGCTGGGGCCCCAGTAATTTGAATGGTTTCGAGGTTGATGTTCCTGTTGTTCAAGCCAGCTAAACCGCCGGATGCCCCAACGCTTCCGTTGAGGTTGGAGAGTGAAAACCCTCCATCGATTGACTCCAGCCATCCAATCATCCCGCTGCCGTCGAAAGCGCTCGCATCAATGTTGGTCATCGTGCCTTTCACTGCTGTCAGTTCGAAGCCGTGCGTGAAGCCATTTTCAAGGTTCAATCCATCCACGGCAACATTGGATTGACGAGCCCATAAACCGACACCATTGCAGGTTGAAAGCTTCACATCATGAACGATCAATTGGCCTTCTGTTGCGAAGGATTTGATGCATCCATCGCCCGCATCATAGAGATGACTATCAGACAACTCAATCGTGGCATTGCTGCCGTCATGAACGATCACCAATGCATCAGCGCCGGACGATCTTGCAAATTCAGATTGAACTGCCGTCAACCTTCCAAGGTCCGAAACGGTCAATGCCGGAGATGCCTCGACAACCGATGTCGAGGACAGGTCAATGGTCGATGATGTGAGGGAACCAAGATGCATTCCGCCCCAGCGTGCGCCTGAACCTGTGGATGAGAGGGTTGCGTCACCAACGTTCATTGTGCCGTCGACCGTGATGGTTCGTCCTTCAGAAATACGGACGGAAACCCCATCATCAATGCTCAGGGTACCAGATTGACCGACCAACAAATCATCATCGAGGAAATAGGGGCTCCACTGAGATTCCAAAACCAACCATTGATCAAGCGTTCCACCAAGAATCCTTGAAGCCATGAATGTATGATCGAAGGAAGTGCTTGAGTCCCATGTGACAAAATCAGTAAATGAACCAATTTGTAAGTTGATGTTTTTAATTCCGCCAATGGTTTCGCTGTTGTCTGTCACTTGGCGTGCGACCGCAGTTGTGCTCAAACGACCAGTGATATCGGTTCCAGCCACAGCCCCATCAATGGCAATGATGGCGCCCTCCACTGGCTCGCCTTGGTCAAGGACCCTGATGTTCAATTCTGAAAGAACATTGAGTTCCGCCCCCGTAAGGGCGGTGACGGTCCCAGACACCGTGCCGGCGGTCAAGTCCAATGTGCACCCTGGTTGAAGTGCAAGGTTCCCTGTGATGTCCACATAAGTTGACACACGGAGGGTTTGACAGGCCCAGGATACATTTCCAATGACATTCAACCCATCACCGGAAGTTGATGAGGATAAGGTGCTGTCGAAGCCCATTGAAAAAGTCTGGGCGCTGATGGTGGCAGCATCGCCGAGCAATTGTGCAGTGCCCTGAATTTCGACAAGACCGTTTGATGGGAGAAGGACTGTGGTCCCTGCTAACTGCAGCCCGCTTCCAGTTTCAAGGGTCAAGTCGCCCGTAAGCACATGTGGTGAGCCGTCGGGCCTTGGCCCGAGGTACACGGTTTGGCCGCTTGTAATGGTCCAATCACCTTGTGGAATCACCGGCACTTGGACTGACTGCCCCATGGTCGAACCATACAGTGTTACACGAACACCTGCGCCTCCTAGGCTGACATCAACTGTACTTCCCTGCGCCAACAATGGCAAAGTGGCAGCACCGTTGCTGTTGCTCATCAGTGTGAATCCGTGAACCGAAACAGACGCCACAATTGGAGATCCGGACAGGTCTGTGAACGTCACCGGGGTTTCTTCAAGGAATTCCGAAGAAGAGGTGGAGATGGTGGCGCTGGTTGAACCACCGTACAACAAGAATCCATCTCCAAGAGCATCAGAAGAGGACGTCTGAGTGTTTTGAGGTTGGAAATCGCGAACTGTTGCTGTGCAGTGGGTGTCGAGGTTGAGTGGGGTTGCATGCAATTCTGCATCCCATGATGCGACTTGGAGGTGAGAAGTGCCTTCCATGTGGACACCTGTTGGAAACACACGGGTCGTTAAATCGTTCAGAGTGACATCGGTGTCTTGGAGCGCCATACCGTTTGATTTTCCATCAAGCAGAGACAATGAGGTACCAGTGATTTTGGAATCCGTAGCATCGATTCCATTTGCGTGGTGCGTAACTACCCCCCCATCAATGTGGATGGTGCTGTACCATGCTTTGATTCCAATTGAGGTTGTGTCTTGGGCTGAATAAGGCTTGATGACTTGCAAATTACTCCATTCATGGACCCCATCGAGCACATCGATTGCAAGAGCGGAGGAGGTGGTGGTTGTGACCGTTCCATCGGTGAAATCGCTATTAGGACCGCGTAGACTTACACTGTCATCGGCGCCAATCAAATTGAATTCGGATAATGTGACTAACCCAGTTCCTGTTGCATCGAGGTTGCGTTCGCTCGAGGAAACCGTTGTGTTGTCAAAGGAATGACTGCCTGTGCCGCTGAGAGAGATGCCCCAGACTGCATTGGTCAAACTCAAATTGCCCCAAGAGCAATTTCCATTGCATCGCTGATCAAGAACCGCCCGAGTTTCATTGGGATGACTCTCAAAGGTGATTTCATTGGCTGAAACCATGGTGGCTCCGGTAGCGAGCATCAAACGGTCGCCTGTGACTGTCATCGTGTCGAGATGAAGTCCATCGCTGTCCCCTGCAGCAACAAGTAAGCCAACATCCGTTCCAGTCACACTGGTGACCCCCACATTTGCTCCTGACTGACTTGTAATTCCAACTGTGACATCGACCAAGCCAATTCGTAGGGCATCGAGGTGCCCAGCAGTTGCCTTTATGGCTGAGCCAGTTTGGAAAAATGAAGCATCGGTGACGGTGGTCGTACCTGAGGAAATAACACCACCAGCAGCGCTGGTTACACTTGCTACCTCAAGGTCGAAAACACCTGAAGTCCGAACCACATCGTAATCGATATCCATCGCAGTGAGGTGAGTGATGGTGGAAGTACCTGGATTCTGGATGCCGATGTAGGCATCGTTAATGCTCAGGTTTGTGGCGTGGAGCTGCCCTTCATTTCGCACTGCAGTTTTCGCATTGTCCAGCGTCACATTGTCCAACACCGCATGGCCAGTGCTTGAAATGTGGATTCCGACCCACAGGCCTGCACCATGAGAGCCTTGAGTAAGCGGGGTCTCAGAAGAAAAGAAGTGGGTGTCGTCAGCGATAAGAGATCCGTGGACACGAATCCAATGGTCATCGCCACCGTCCACTGTCGTGCCCGGTGAAAGGGTCAATGTGGTCCCGTTTGCCACAGTGACGTTGCCGGCCAAAACAACATCGCCAGACCATGTCGTATCCATGTTGACGGTTGTGTCTGCTGCATTCACTGGAGCAACCAGTGCTAAACATGAAGCAAACAGAAGAAGAGTAACCAAGGTTGCTGCCTGAAGGGTTCGCATGGTCAATTCTTTGCGTGTCTTCCATATCAACCCAAAGGGTCCCTGTCAGACGATTTGATGCCTTCAAGAGGACTGTATCATGGAGAAGATCAGGTGGGCCCGCCCAGATTTGAACTGGGGTCTGACGGCCCCCAGCCGCCAAGTATAGGCCAAGCTAACCCACGGGCCCCCGTGTTCTGATCTTCTTTCGAGACTCACTGAGTCGAAGTGCTGAATGGTGCAGCCTCGTAAATGAGGTCGATATGACCCACATACATTCGGCGGCAGCAGTAGCGCATCAAGCCAATCTTATCGAGAGCTTCCGCGTCCTCGAGACCTGCGGCCTTGAGTTCGTTGAA
>QQSI01000040.1 GCA_003602645.1 Candidatus Poseidoniales archaeon
AAGTGCGTCCAAAATTCATCGTGGCTCTCGACCTCTTTCCACTTGCTTGCAAGTTCTTGGCCGATTCGTTGTCCAACACCATTGAGCACCTCATCAAGGTCGATACCTAACCTTGCGAATGTGTCTTCTTGGTGATTTAGTTCAGCTAATATCGGCTTACCGTCTTTCAAGAGGACTGCGTTCGAGGTGTTTATGATTGGTTCCACCTCGATATTTTCCATGAAGAAAGTTCGTAATTTTTCGTAGTAAGAGCCTTCTCCTAAGGTGAGTTTGAGGGGCTCAATGATTTTCCCCTCTGTGAGCCTTGCCTTGGCAGCAGAATAGGAGGTTCCTGCTCCCCATTGAATTTCCATTAATTCCAACTGAGCGGTCATAAACGCTCCCGATTCGATCAGCAAAGCAGTTTCTTGCTTCCCTCGACCGGTGGGGTTCGCCTCGATGTTGATGAACTGAAGCCCGACATCTTCGTCGACATATACGCCTTGCATGCTGAAATTTTCATGGTGACGAACTTCAATCCGATCATCAAGATCATCAAAGAATTTTATTGTTTTTTCATTAAGTGAACTGGATACACGTACGCGGACGCCCCGATTAACTGCTTCCATCAATGCATCAAAGGCACCAGAACGTCGCAGATGGAAAATACCCCAGTTGCCGAGCAACATCCAAACAGAATCTTCTGCTTCGCTCAACATTGATTGAAGATTTGCCATGATGGCATGCCGATCTTTGAGCACGGTGAAATTAGGTTCCGTGACGGCATTTTGGTGAGAGAGTAAGGCCAGGTGAGAACCTTCTTTCATTTCATGAAGGTGCTCTTGTATTCTTCGAAGGTCCATTTCCGATTTTTGAATAAGGAGGTCGAACACTTCTTCAATTTTGATGCCCAAAAACCGCATTGGTTTGTCCAGTGTAGCTTTTGTGAGGCCAATGTCTTGCATTTTTCTCAAGGTGTTGTAGGCATCCATTCTCGAAATGCCTATCCGTTTTCCAACCTCGCTTGCTTTCGATGGAGGATGTGTTGCCAAATCCATGACAATCGTTGCGTGTTTTTCATCAAGGCCGCACTCTACGAGCCGAGCAATAATATCTAATTGTGAATTTACCGTCATCTTAGTTCATACCTAATTATGCTCTTTTTCGCTTCCTATCCCGTTCCTTCTGAAGGATGGAACAACGACGGATTTGGTCCCGTGCACGGGCCACTTCGTCAGGTTGCAAGCCGCGTGGAATCGATTGTTCGAAGCACTTGATTGCGTCAGGGTATCGTTCCATCTCTGCATAAGCGCTCCCCATGTTGTAAAGGGTCTTGCCCCGTACCTCTGCTGGTCGGATCAGCATGGCTTGATGGTAGGCCTCGACACATTTTGGGTATTGTTCAAGGTAGTAGTAAGCATTTCCTTTTCCATTCAAGATACGAATCAACATATCATCATCATGGGCGAATGATGGCAGAGCACGGTCGAAGGAAGAGAGTGCTTTGTCATACTTACCGTCTTCAATCAACTGAACACCTTGATTGTACCAGGCGATGTCTTGGTTAGCAATGGACATAGAATTCACCTCGCCTGGAGTCTGGACACTCACTCGAGCAGCAGCGTCAAGTGCGGCCTTGGCCAAATCCACTTCTGGCTGTGCTTCTGCTTCACGAACCGGTTGTTGCGGAGGCAGTGGTTGCATCAACGGGTCATTTGCNGGATCGTATGCTGGCATTGGCTCTGGGGCANCGACTGGTGGTGCNAATTCTGAGGCTTGCGGCTCAGTGTTCAATCCCAAGGCGCCCATGTAGTANTCTGCAGCTGCNTCCTCGGGGTGAGGTGGTTGTGCAACTGGTGTTTGGNCTTCATTCGGTANCANTTCAACGGGTTCGGTGACGGGTTGGGTTATGGATTGTGCNGGTTCAGCAGATGCATGCTCNAAGCCATTTGCCTTTGCATGGCATTTCTGTGCTGTNTCTAAATCTCCTGCGTTTTCCAGTGCTTTTGCTAGACCCCGCCAATTGAGATGGTTTTCACCATCCGTTTGAATCAAGGTTTTCCAAAGGGTGACGGCTTGAACGTGATCGTTTGCCGCAGAGTGAGCCCTAGCATGGAGTGAGGTTGCCCCCTCGCCCAACAATTGCAATGCTTCGTTGGCCATGTGCGGACCTTCAGGAAGGGTTGGTGGGAGCCCTTGTGCCGCTTCAATGACCGTTGCTTCACCTTCTGCTAACCCAATGAGGACCTCAATATACTGGTGCTTTATTTCGTTGCTTGGATCAATTGAAAGAACCGTCCTTGTTGCGCTGAGGTATTGTTCGATATCCCCTATTTCGTAACACAATAGACTGCTTTTGAGGGCTGCTTTTAGGTAATCAGGTTTTGCTGAAATGGCTTTTGAGTATGCATCAATGGCCTGTGCATTCGATCCTTTTCTCTGATAAATTGAGCCGAGATTGAACCATCCGCTGGCTTGGTTTGGATCCAAGGTCTGTGCATGGGTAAGCGCCGCTATCGCATGGTCATCGAGGTCCAAACGAGCCATGGCGCCGCCGGCAATTCGCCATGCACCTGCGTGCTGTGCTCCGATGGTTTTCAAATGAGGC
This sequence comes from Candidatus Poseidoniales archaeon, assembly GCA_003602645.1. Lineage (GTDB taxonomy): Archaea > Thermoplasmatota > Poseidoniia > Poseidoniales > Poseidoniaceae > MGIIa-L1. Next base: position 2,588 of record QQSI01000040.1, read on the forward strand.
TTGAGCAATGCCAAAGCTTCAGTGGGTGAGCCACTGCGAATGAGGTCTGTTGCCTGCTCGACCAGTGCATCCAAATCAATTCCTGGTTCTTCTGCGGCCTGGGGTGTAGGCGTGGGTACAGGCGTTTCAGTTGGAACTGCAGCAACCGGCGCTGGTTCAACGGTCACTACTGCGGGCGCAGCAACTGGAAGTTCAGCAACCTCATCGTGAAGAAGGCTTGGCTGACCCTGGATCGTCACTTCGGCAACTTCTGTTGCTGCGACGACTTCTGCAGCAGACATGAGTTCACTGAATTCCAAATTTTCATTGCCATCGTCGTGGTGAATTGCTTCTGCCAACACTGCTTCTCGGTTGGTAGCCCCGGTTTCTTCCATAACTTTCGTGACCTGTGCTTCACTGTATGATTGAGTTGGTTCGACAACCGGCATGGATTCGATTTCTATGGTTTCTGTGCTGCCCTTGCATCGCTCCACTAACTCAGAGAGTGTTGGATGGCCCGGAAAGAAGCTGAGAGCACGCTGAGCCATGTCATAGGCACCAGATTCATCGCCAATCCGTTCCAGAAGAATAGCCAAGTTTGCTGTGGCTGGTGCGTGCTCATCATTGAGATCTAAACAAATCTGAAAGGCCTGTCGCGCACCACGGGCATCTTGTTGGGCTTCAAGCAATACGCCCCGATTGAACCAGGCCATGTCGCATGAAGGGTCGAGTGAAATCGCTTTGTTGAAGGCAGCCAGCGCTGATTTTGCATCATCCCGACGTGAACATTCTTCGCCCTGTTGCAAAAGCGAATTGACTTCTTCCTCTATTGACATCTCTTCGGTTGATGGTTCAGGTTCATTCATGTGAAGCCATGCCTCTGCGGCGTCCACCAACTCTTGTTTGTTGAGGTAGCCATTATCATCCCCATCCATGGTTCGAGCAAATTCGATGAATCCTTCACGATCCGAGATGCCCATAGTATCCATCACCTGATGAATCACATCATCAGAATAGCGCTTGTCGGGCGTTGGTTCCGGAGCATCGGCGGATAGAGAAATTCCTGCAGATTCGAGTGCGGCAGCCATTGAATCTAAGACTGAGTCAGAGACCGTGTCATCCCCTTGATTTGTAGATGAGGCGTTGATTTTGTTCTCATCGGTGTCCATTACGGCTTCCCCGTCTCAAAGGGGCAAAGGAAAAGGGATAAGGATTCCTTCTGTATGTGTTGGGTTCACGACCTTAAATTGAAATGCCTTGGGCTCGAGGCATAGGTATGAGCGAAACGAACCTACGCATTCTTGGTCTGTCCGGCGAGTACCGTCCATCTTCCAAAAGTGGAATGATGGTCAACCACGCATTGGCTCTTGCTGAAGGGCTGGGGGCGGAAGTGTTCTTTTGGGATTGCAACGAAAAACCATTGCCTTTCGTTGGTGAAGACGGGTGTTGGGACAACGAGCATGTCAAAGAATTTCAAGCTCTAGCTGCATCTTGTGATGGTTTCTTGGTCTGCTCGCCAGAATACCATGGAACCATGTCTGGCGTTATGAAGAACACATTTGACTGGCTCTATGACAAGCATGTTGGCGGGAAGGCATTTGGTCTCATGTGCACGTTAGGAGGGATCGAGAATTCGAACACCCTCAACCACATGCGAATTATGCTGCGCTGGCTTCATGCATGGCCTGTGCCAGAACAACTTGCTGTCGGCCATGTCAAAGAAGCATTTGATGAGCACGGAGATTTGGTCCATGAAGCCACAATTGAACGGCTTGAAGGACTTGTGGCCTCAGTCATTCGCACTGCTGCCTTACTCAAAACCAGCCAGTGAGAAGCATGCCCTCAACACGCCCCTCGTTTGATGACGCATTTGGTGGCCGTTACCTTTTGGTCGAACCGGGAACCTATCAAATGGGTGATGGTGCTTCTCGTGGGAATAAGAATGAGCGTCCAGCTCACAAAGTGGACATCGACCAACCTTTCTTCTTTGGCGAACGTCCAGTCACTCAGGCTCACTGGCAGGCGATTATGGAGACCAATCCCTCAAAATTTCAAGAGGGTTGGGCTGCGGGTTTGAGGCCAGTTGAAAACGTTTCATGGAATGATGTTCATGTGTTTCTCGCCCGTTTGAATTCCACAGAACAAGAAACCGTTCGACTCGGGTTTACCGGATCATGGCGCCTGCCATCCGAATCGGAATGGGAATATGTGGCTCGTGCGGGTACGGAGACTCGTTGGGCCTTTGGCGATCGAGATTCTGAGCTCAATGACTATGGTTGGCATGCTGGCAATGCAGGAGCAACAACACGAGAAGTCGGGCAAAAGAAAGCAAATCCTTGGGGTTTTCTTGACATGTACGGTCAAACCGGTGAGTGGTGTCAAGATGATTACAGCAAAAATTATGAGAATCACGATGGCTCACAGTCTCCTCAAATATCAACAGGAGGCGAACGCAAGGTGCACCGAGGGGGCTCTTGGTTCACTGAATCGGATTCCACCCGAAGCAGGGCACGCGCATCCGCAACTAGGACCACACGTAGCGATGGGATAGGGTTTAGGCTCGTTTGGGCGCCCCAAAAGGCCAATGTAGAACCTGAAGTTCCCCATAGCAATGACGACCCTGTATCACAACCCTAGGTGCTCCAAATCACGTTCTGCACTTGCGATGTGCCAAGCTTCAGATCAAGATGTTAATGTTCGATTGTACCTCAATGAACCGCTAACAATAGAGGAGTTGAACGGTATCCTATCACGTCTTAAGGGTCCGGTTTCCAAGATTGTACGCACAAAGGATACGAAGTTCAAACTTGTAGATTCAACCATGTTGAACCTCGAGGAGGCCGATTCTATTGCTGAATTCCTCTCTCTCCATGGACATCTTATGGAACGTCCTTTGCTCGATGATGGCACAACTGCCATCATAGGTCGGCCAGTGGAGCATCTGGATCAACTTCTGTGAACTCCCCATCGCCCTCAATTGGCTCTGAATCAATCGTAAATTCATGACCTAAGTCACCTAATGTTTGGTGCGGTGGCACTTCACCTGGTTGGATGCACCACTTTTGATTGAATGCCTCGTTCAATGTCGTCATTAAGTTTCGACGTTTCAGCGCATCGATGCCAGCAGCGGTTCGATCGACGACGGGTGCAATCTCCTCTTGGAACGCAGCATTCATGTGTTCACACACTTCCTCGAATGTTCGTTGACCATTGGACAACTCCCAAAGCATACTGTTCATTTGATCAAGAGGCCTTCGAACTTCCCTTGGCGCCCTGAATATGCGCGCCAAAAAACGTTCAAATTTTGAGAACTTTTTTGGGATCCTCAGGATCACCTTTCGCCCAGTCACGCCGGGTACATCCGGATGTTTTGAAGCCTCACCATAGCGCCCCCACCACACGGGGACACGGCACGGATATGTCCCTGAATAGGTATGCTTTCCTTTGTCAGCAACTTCCATATTATCACCTCAAAATTCCAACAACGTCCAAACCAACAAGGTCAACATCGATGCAACACCGAGCAAGGCCGATAGTCGTGTGGCCTCGACCCGTTCGGAGAAGTTTCGCAAAAACCACGTTGTGACACCAAACACCATCACCAACACCCAAAGTGCATACCAGGATGCAGGATATGTGGTCATGTGCCTCGCTGGTGCGGTTCATGTATCATGGTTGTCCTTGATTTCTGTCAAGGTATTGCTGACCATAATGCACCCATTGTTCCATTGTCCAACCTGTGGGCAAGCCACCTTCGGGTACAGGTGGATGGGATGATTCGGTTGATTGTTCGTGTTCAACTGGAGCTAAGGTCGCCTGCACATCAGGGATAGAGGCCGGTGGTCCGCTTGAGGCTGGCGGTCCAATTTGAACATCTTCTGGGATTTCCTTTTCCAAGGTGAAGTCATCTTCATCATCTGAACGGGATCGCAAAAGGAGCACCATGAGGAGCGAGAAGGCAAGCAAAACCGCAATCCCGCCTGCGACCACTTCAACCGAAGCACTTACGTCATCCACTGGGCGTTCTTCAAACTGGTATACCTGTGCGCCCTCCCAAGCTATTTCGCCGTCATGTGAAGCGATTATGAATGTGATTTTCCCTTCCAATTGACCGCTAAGTCTGTGAAGCGTGCATGGGACATCTTGCAATTGAGGAGTGATATGTCCTGCACCAAACGTGAGATTTTGTCCATCCGCATCCATCAAGACACCATTGCATACGAGTTGCCATCCATCGGGGATTTGGGCTAGGAAAAGCATGTGTTCTGTTTGGCTTGAAACACTCGTCATGTTGACATAGAGTGGCACACCAGTCCCAGTGGCATGACTCATGGTATTCGGGACGCTAAGTTCTGCTTCGACGTGGCGTTGTTGATCGACAACGATTAACGCCTCATGTTCCAATTCGTAAGGTTGCATTTCTGCATTCATGCCAGCAATAACTTGGAATGTAACGACAATTCTTGTGTTAAGAATCATGTCTTTGGGGAGAATCAGGTCGACTGTGAGAAGGGTGGATTGGTTTGCCAATAAAGTGATTGTCAGTGGTTCGTTCACAGCTTTTGTACTGCTGCTTAAACCGGTAGAAAAGAAGGCGACCATATCGGGTACGGGTGGAGAAGCAGATACACTTGCCAAGACGATGATTCCATCATCTGCTGCGTTACCAATATTGGTCAATGTAGCATTAATGCTGACCGTACCTCCAACAGTTGCCGATGTGGATTCAAATCCCCCTTCCAGTGAAGGTATTCGAACTGACGCCGTGATCGTATCAAAGGTTACAATATTGTCTTGGGGTGTCAAATCCTCGAGGCCAAGGGCGTTTACGGCACTGATTGTGACGGTGTGGATTTCACTGGCTGCCTCTTCGCTTGGTACTTGGACCCATAATTCTACGGTGGCGTTGTTCTCTAAATCATAAGGTGCAGAGAGTGAAATGGTTCCGTTATGCTGTGATCCATCCACTGTGATCCATGTGCTCCAGGCCATTGGGAGGTCAATTGTGGCGACGCTAGCCTCGATGGGCCCATTTCCATTATTGACCACTTCCAAGAGGATACGATTGGCAGTACCTGGTCGTAATTTTGCAGGCGATTCTAAGAGTTCAATAGAGAGGTCGCTGATCGTTCGTACCACGATTGAATCAAAATCATCACCCGCGATGGTCATTCCACTTCGTTCAGAGGTAATTTGCGGGGTAATCGTTGGTGCTTTGTCACCGGCTTGGCCAGTTTCAGGTGCGGTTATTTTTGCTGTGAATGTGGTAGTGGCACCCGGATTGATGACTGCATTGGGGCGCGTTGGCTGTTCAATGGTCCATAGCGATGAAGGATCATGAAGGATATTCATTGAAAAAATATCTTGACGAGAGGCATTATTCCAGATTGTAAATTCAACGGTTTTGGTTTCACCAGCATCGATCATCCAGTCCCTTGATGCTTGGTTATGGGTCATACCAACCTCGGCTTCGCTGATCATTGATGCGGCAATATCAATGACTAACCCATGGGATTTAGCTGAATTATTTTGTGATTGGGCAAGCATGGTGAACGATACCACTGTGTCGGGAGTGGCTGTTGATGGAACTGTCATTGTTAGGCCAACCATCACCGGTGTGTCTGGCCGAACGAGGATTGATTCAGATTGAGTCCACGACAATTGAACCATCCATTGCTCTGGTAAACTAAATTGATCTAGGGAGAGATCAAAAACATCGGTTGCGTCTCCGATGTTCCTTACCTCAACCTCAAACGGGCATGTGTAGCCGGGCGGGCATGCCGGGCGTGTTTCTGGTTGGATGACCAATGGTTCACGGTCCGGTAACACTTGGAATTGAACGGGTAATGTCGTGTTGATCGATTGATATTGACTTGATGTTCCTATGAATGTCATTTGTTCGAATCCGGTCGTTGCGTTTTCATCCGGCTTAATTTTTACATCAATGGTTTTGCTTTCACCCGGGGCAAGCAACACCCCGGTTTGTTCGTTGATTGATACACCTGTTTGGTGAGCAAAATACACCTCCCAACCGCTCGGCAATTCATCGACAGAAGGAAGCACATAATCTGAAATGTTTCCATCATTGGTTAAACTCACGCTCACCGTTCCCCATTCATTTGGTAGGGAACCCATTGTGGACACACCTGAGGACGAAAGCGCATATTCGATGGGCTTGACTTTTTGATCATACACAATGACAATGTCATCCAACCAAAAACCCACATCATTGACAGTTGCGTCGGTCGTAAGGATGAACCTAAATTTCGTTGAGGGTGAAAATCCACTTTGTGGTGCGGGTATCAACGGTGATGATGTGCCTTGATTGTTGACAGAAAATGTTTGCCATGAGGCACCATCGATGAAGACTTGGTCGATGGTTCCCGAGATTGTAGCAAGTTCTGTGCTTGTTCCTGCGTTGTTTTGTACGTAGACTTTCAATTCATCACCGGGTTGGGAACTCCCAGTGTAAAAGAAGGAGAGCCCATTGGTCTGAAGCGGGGCCATCACCGCATCGGACATGTCGAAGGCAGGCGTTTCAAGAACACTTGTCGTTGATGCAGAATACGATGATGCTTCACCGTTACCGGCATGACACGCAGTTCCTTGAGACAACGATGTGTCGGTGCTTAATCCCCATTCATTTGTCGTCGTCCACTGTGTGAGGTCGTTGCAATTAAAGTAATGCGAAGCAACGGTGAAATGGCGGTTTCTTTGGTTATTTGAAGGGACGTCATCGAGGATCGTAGAAGTGCCGATCACCTGGATCGAGTGGTTTCCAGAGTAAGTAGGAGTAAAGGTAAACCCGATGGAATTTGATGCACCACCAGACAATCCTGCCATTTGTTGGGTGATGTTGATCATCTCAAAGAGCTGGTATTCATTGTGAAGAACCTTCAAGTTCACATCAATGGTACCTGATGGACTTGTCCCCTGGTTTTCTAACGTCACTTCAGCATAAATTGGGACGTTGACAACTGCGTCGACGACATATAATTCAGCAGGTCGGTTGAATGCAGGAATTGGATGGTTCGAAGAAAACATACGGTATTTCGCTTCATCCACACTCGTTGTGTATGAAAAAGAGGTATTCGTTACTGTAACATCAACACCTGTGGCTTTCGCATTGCTCTGCAGAGGAGATTCTTCTTCAGGCGCCAATTGGGTGATTGGACTTGCAGTACCCATGACAAACAGAAGAACCAACAAAATTGCGGGGGCTCTTTTCATGGCGCTCGCTCTGCTACACCGCTTCAAGGTATATGAGGAGAGTGGCTCATTCATTTTCCGAAGTTGATTCACGCCCTAGAGCATTTTCTATATCGTCTTCGGACTGTTTGAGTTTGACAGCATCTCGCTTCTCCTTTGCATTGGCTGCCCAATACACAGTAAAAGATGGGATAAGGACCATCGAGAAACACCCGGCAACGGCAGCGAGCGCCCACAAAAATTCAGTCGCAGCATCAACAGAAAACGGTTCTATGGTTGCGAATTCTTCATTCACCGTGGTGATGCTCATCGCAGGGGCTGTCGTTCGGTTGCCTCGTTCGATGATCTCGACCCTAATGAGCGAGGGTGAGTGCTCATATTCAATGGCCTGTTCAGCCTTTACTTGCGCATCTTCAATGGTCTGGGCGTACACCGTACCGTTCGAACGACGCGCTGGGTCTGTGCTCGTTAGGGCATTGATCCGTACATCGCCTCCATCCTCGGCAATGTAGGAGTGGGAGGTGTTCTTCTGGCAAGATTCTCTACAGCTAAACCCATCGGCATCCTCAGAACCCAAGAGTGGGTGACTGAACAAACCAGCGCCGTTAATCAAACGGACCTCGGCACCATTCGATACTTCTGTTGCGGTCAAATTAACCCACGTCAAATTTGCTCCATTTGCCGGGACTGACCATGTCCAGGTTGTTGTGTTTTGATCGCCTTGGTAGATTCTGGTTGGTTCAATTTCCTGATGAAGGGTGGTGTTGGTATCGGTCTCGTAGAGGTAATAGGAAGGGGAGATCGTAGCACCGTAGACGGCGTACGAGAGCATGAAAATAAGTGTAAAGGAGAGCCCTAACAGGGTTCGTAGCAGGTTCGGGTTTTGAGCCAAAGCCTTCCTCATCGGGTTTAGGACGGACACGCCCTTCATCAACCCTTGTCTGCCGCATGTATCTGGTGAGAAAACGCCACACGGCGTGAGTTGTTGTACCGCTTAGCACCCGCTCTCTTCATATAGGGGCGTAAGGTCGGCAAATTGCTTGGTGTATTGTCATGACGACTCTCTATGATATCCCCGCAGAACTCTTGAACCCTGCTCTTGCTGCGCGTTTGGCCGCTGAAAAGGCTGTTGAAACACCAGATTGGGCTGAATTTGTCAAAACTGGAGTCTCTCGTGAACGCCCTCCAAGTCAAGAAAACTGGTGGTTCTTGCGATCGGCCGCACTCATGCGAAAAATCGCACGTGAAGGCCCAATCGGTGTGACCCACCTCTCGCAAGCTTACGGTGGACGCAAGGACAACGGTGCAGCACCCAACACCCCCGGTGTTGCTTCCCGCCACATCATTCGAACCTCGCTTCAACAACTCGAAGCCTCTGGCCTCGTTGAAAAAGTTCCAACTCGAACCGTGGACACCGAAGACGGGCCTGTCCAACTTTACGCAGGTCGTCGCATCACTGCAGCCGGGCAAAAGATGATTGACTCTGTTGCTCACGAATGTCGCCCAGCAGCAGAAGAACAATTCCCAGGTCTATCCAAGTACTGACGAGGACGTGAAGAGGGTGGCCAGCATGTCGACATCGCACGATGATGAACTCAACATGCTCCGAGAACAACGCCGGGCTGCGCTCCAACAACAACTCGAGGCTCAAGCAGCACAGCAAGCCGATGCAGAAGTACAGGCACAACAAGCACAAGCAGAAGCAGCTCAACTCGATGGGGCAATGCGAACGCTTCTCTCGAACGATGCCCGTTCTCGCCTAGCAACCGTCGCCCTGGCTACACCTGCTCGCGCCGCATCCATCAAACAAAACATCGTTCAACTTCACTCACAGGGTAAATTCCAAGCCCCTATGTCTGATGATCAACTGAAACAGTTGCTCGCTTCACACTCCAAGAGCCGCCGTAGTGCGTCCATCCGAAGAATCTGAGAAGGTGCTCGAACATGTCAAGAAATAAACCAGCAGCAAAAAAAATCCGCCTCATGAAGGCAGGCAAGCAGAACCGGCGTGTCCCAGTTTGGGTCATGCTAAAGACCGACCGAAACACTGTGTCGCATCCTAAGCGACACCACTGGCGCCGTAGTAAGCTCCAACGCTGAGGTGAAGAAGTATGGTACGACCAAATGAATCCGAACTCATCGTCCCACTCCGTAAGGCCTGGGCCATCACCAGGTACAAGCGCGCTCCTCGAGCAATGCAAATCATCCGAGAACATGTCATTCAGCACCTCAGTGTGAGGGAAGATGAAGAAGTGTGGATTGACCCCTCAGTCAACGAACACATCTGGGCTCGTGGCATTGAAAATCCACCTCGAAAAATCAAGCTCCATGTGACACGTCACGATGAGCCTGATATTCCAATCGAAGTCAAACTATCAACGGAGTGATCATTTATGGGAAATATTCGACCAAGTTTTATCAAAATCCGAGCTATCCATCTTGTTGAAGATCACGGAGAAAAATTCACCGATGATTTTGACCACAACAAGAAGATGGTCCAACAACTCACTGATGTTGAGTCCAAAAAACTCCGCAACTGGATCGCTGGATACGTCACGCGATACCGACAACGCCGAGTCGACTGAGCAGGTGCTTCGACGTGGCTCTGCGAGTCAACTGGGACCGCACTCCTGTGTCTGTGCATCACGACAGCAAAGAAGTTCTTGAGTTGCTGATTCTGCACCTAAGAAACAAACATGGTCTTCGCAAGCGCTCCATCGTGATGGAGGATCGTGAAGAAGGCCCTGGCCACCTGTTTTTTTTGTATCAACCGTGTGATCCACGGTGGATCGCTGAATTCGATATCACAAAATTTTCTGAGGAGGAATGAAGAAAATGGGTGACCGGAGCACACTTCCGTTGCCTCAATCCACCTACGGCCTTGAAATTGTATTGATTGGCGTTTCTCATCCCGGCAACCTTGGTGCCGTTTGCCGGAGCATGTTGAATTATGGATTTGCTAACTTGAGGCTGGTCAATCCCAAATGTGAACCGGATCATATCGAGGCAAGAAACCGGGCCAAACATGCAGGGCGTATCCTCGACCAGTGCGCTGTGTACGATTCTCTTGATGCAGCAACAGAAGATGCCTCGATGATCATTGGCACGTCTGGAAAACGAGAAATTGGTTCGAAAACAAATTTTAGGCACTTCGTCTATCCATGGGAACTTTCAGAACGCTTGGAAGGTTTTACCGGCAAAGTCTGTCTTGTATTCGGTGAAGAAGGAAAGGGGATGTCCACGGAAGACTTGGCGAAATGCGACTATCTTGTCACCCTCCCTACCTGGGAAGGCTACCCAATTGCCAACCTCTCTCACGCCGTGAATGCGTGTGTTTACGAATTACATCGGAACCGAGTAATTGCTCGACAAGGCAAGGAACAAGGGTTGCCCGACGTGGTCCCCCTTGAACGGTCGCTCAATCCTGAGTTGAAACAAATCCTTCATCAAACAGTTCGCGAATTAGCGAATGCCCTTCCCGGAAACGATGAGCGACGTCAGAGTTTTGGACAATCCCTTACGCGTTCAATCATGCGTTCTATGCCAACGCAAGGGGAGGCGACGAGAATGATTGGTGGTCTTCTTGATGCGACCACTGCAATCCAATACGTCGAGGGCAACGAGGAGTGGCGCAGCCAACGAAGGCGTAAAATCAGTCCTGAGGAAGAATGAGTCCATTCAACCGTGCCAAGAAGCAACGCTCTTTGGCGTTTCCCGAACGTGCATGGCGACCAAACGTAACCTGTTTCCATAGGCTGATTTGATGTGTGGCTCAACTTGCTCGAAAGCCCACTTTGCGAGATTTTCTGCAGTCGGAACAAATGGTACCACGACTGTTCTGTGATCTGAGTCCATCATTTCGAGGGCTGCACGGGCTTGTTGATCGTGCTCGTACACCACAAAGGCATGGTCCACCACATCATGGACATAAACAGTAAGAATTTCACTCACATCTGAGAAATCCATCAACATCCCCTCTTCTGAGACACCATGTTCTTGAACAACATCGCCTTCAATTTCTGCTTCAAAGCGGTAGCGATGGCCGTGCATGTGGCGGCATTTGCTCTTGTGGTTTGGCACTCGGTGGCCAGTGTCAGTCTCAATGTATCTTCGTATTCGTGTGGTCATTGTTCCAACTCCTCAAACTCTAACGAGGCTGAATTGATACAGTATCTCATTCCGCCGTGTTCTCTTGGTCCATCGTTGAAAATATGTCCAAGATGTGCGTCGCATTGAGAACATCGAACTTCTGTTCGAATCATGCCATGCGTGCGATCTTCAATCTGATGAATGGACGCCCTTGCATGCTCACTATGGAAGGATGGCCATCCGCAACCTGAATCAAATTTCATGGCTGATGTGAACAGGTGATGACCGCAACAAATGCAATTGTAGTTTCCACTTCTTTTCTCATTCCAATACGCGCCTGTAAACGCCCTTTCAGTGCCACTTTCTCTCGTGACATGGTATTGCAATTGAGTTAATTTTTCCTTGTAGTATGCATCTTTGTGCTTTTGTTCTGTTTCTAAAGCAGCAGCCAAAACAATCTCCCACGGTTCAATGTATTCAATTGGATCCACCAAATCAAGTGCGTTAAAGGCAAGAATTCGCTCCACGTCAGAACCGCTTCGCCCTGAACTTCTGCCATCCTGATCGGGGTTGTACGATGTGATGGTGTTTTCAAAAACTCGGTCGAAATTTAAACCAATTTTGTCACATGAAGCCAAAGCGTCTTTCAAAATGGTCACTTTATCGCCGTCGATGTATGGTAAGTGGAAGGATACGGTATGGCTGTCCCAGTTTCCAACTGCAAAAGCGTGTTCAAGGGCATGATAAAATTCTGGACGGCAATCGGGGTAGATGGCATGATCGCCTGAATGCACTCCTAAGGCAATTTCGACATTCGCCTTTTCTCGCTTGGCCACTGAAAGGGCGTATCCGTAGAGAATTGATGCAAAAATAGCGTTTCTATTTGGAACGACAGTGGATTTCATTTGTTCTTCTTCGTAGTGGCCTTCAGGAACCTTGATGCCTTCATTGATCAAGGACGATTCGAACAAGGTCATCGCTGAAGTTAAATCGACAATGTGGTGTTCAACGTAGAATCCTTTGTCCTGCAAGTATGCAATGTTGTTTGATGCTCTGGTCAACTCAACGCTGTGCTTTTGGCCGTAATTATAGGAAATACAGCTTACATTTTTCCCCTCAGCCAAGGCGTTCAAGAGCAAAGAAGTAGAGTCCATCCCACCTGAAAGTGCCATGACAGTATGCTCAGCCATCAATCAACACCCATCCATTTGTGTGTTTGGAGGCTTAGGCGCCATTGTGGATTTTCTTTGACCATTGCTTCTGTTTCAGCGAAATTTTTTCCGTTCCACTCTACAGATTCTAATTCCATGTAACACGGTTGGAGGAAATGGTGTTTGAACCCTTGTCGCAATTCTTCGTACATCGATAGATCTTGACCTATATACACACACTTCAATTCGTCACCTGTACGTTGACGCAATTTCACTTCTGGATACATTTGATCTTTAGGTGACACACATATCCAATCCAAGAGTCCATCAGGGATTTCAATGGTTCCATTTGTTTCAACAGATAATGAGTACCCCCTTGCCTTGAGCAAACGATGCAACGGCCAAAGGTTCTGTAACATGGGTTCTCCACCAGTGAAGATGATTCGCTTACAATCAAACTTTGATAGTTCCCCAAGCAAGTCAATCGCATTCATAGTATTGAATGTTAGAAAATCTGTGTCGCACCATTCGCAACGGAGGTTACAATTTCCAAAACGAACGAAAACATGAGGAATCCCTGCGTGGTAACCTTCACCTTGAACTGAATGAAACACTTCGACGATTGGATACTCTGCAGCCAAATCGGTTGGATCATCAACGGGCGTGTCACCGGCACGAACACAGGAGTCGTTAACGGTCATATTCTCACCTCAAAGTGGACGTGAATGAATCAATTGCATGAGTTCTTGCCTTGCTTCTGGTCGTTCAAAAAACACCCCTCGCATGGCCGATGTGGTCATGATTGAATTTTGCTTTTTGACCCCTCTGCATCGCATACATCCATGCTTCGCTTCAATAATGACGGCAGCACCCAACGGTGCTAGATGAGATTCTAAATCATCAGCAACGCCCTTCGTGATACGTTCCTGATTTTGCAAGCGTTGAGCATGGAGGTCCACAATCCGTGCTAATTTACTGATCCCCACAATCCGCTCAACTGGGATGTACGCAACGTGAGCACGCCCAGTGAATGGCTGCAGGTGATGCTCACAAGTGGAATGAAATTCAATATCCCTCAGAAGAACAATTCCATCGTAACCCTCTCCATTGAAGGTTGAATCAAGAAGTTCAGCGGCATCCATTTGGTAACCACCAAAAATTTCATCCCATGAATCAATCACGCGTTTTGGTGTTTTTGCTAGCCCTTCACGATTTGGTTCAGGTTCAAGGTAGCCAAGGAGGGTATGCACTGCCTGTTCTGCTTCGTCTCGTGTCACCATCGTCAATCGCCTCCACGCCCATGCCTTGCGTCAATCTCATCCAGTTGGTCTAGCAATTTTCTGCACGCCGTTCGAACTGCATCGGCAAGACTGACAAATTTGTGCTCGTCTCCGACATGCTTACGGAGATCTTCAACGAGCTCAGCAGGCATGTCCAGGGAGATTTTGGGCATAGTTAACGCACCCGATGGTCCCATATAAGTATTCTCTGAGTATTACCAGAAGAATACATTGGCCCCTGTTGTTGGTGTTCGTTTTCGTCAGATTTCATTCAATGTTAAGCCAATGTTCAAGGCATCCCGTGGCCGACACGGTCACTGATGACAGTCATGCTATCACCGCATCAGGCCCTCGAACACCTTCATGCATTGCGTTCAAAGACTGGAACGATGGACACCGTCGGACTTCCTGACGACGTGATTGACCGCTTTTGCGCACTGGATCCTAAACTCGTCAAAGCCATCCATGAAGCAAGCATCCGATTTCAAGAAATAGAATCTGAATTTGGCTCGGAGATGTTGCAACGAGACGAAGCGGATCTCGTCGGGGTCCTTCAACACGATTTTGTAAATTTTTATGCACCAGCAACCGTCAATCCATACATTGCCCTTTCGGGCCGAGGTCCATGGATTGTCACCGCCTATGGAGCAGTTCTTCATGACAATGGGGGCTATGGCATGCTTGGTGCCGGTCATGGTCCTGAAGAAGTCATTGATGCAATGTCTGGAAACTGGGTCATGGCCAATGTCATGACGCCTTCTTTCAGTCAAAAGCGACTTGCTGAGCGATTGGAGCGAGAACTTGGTCACACTCGTGGCTCTTGCCCATTCACCCGATTTATTTGCATGAACAGTGGTTCTGAATCGGTCACGGTGAGCCTCAGAATTGCCGATGTGAATGCTCGAAGGCATACGGGTCCAGGTGGGCGACACGAAGGGAAGGAAATCAAATTGCTCGCCATTGAGAAAGCCTTCCATGGGCGCACAGACAGACCTGCACAGATTTCTCACTCTTGCAAAGGATCCTATGACAAAAATTTAGCAACATTCAGAGACCGGGATAACCTCCTGCTCGTTCCAGCAAATGACATCGCCTCACTCGAAGCGATGTTTAAGCGCGCCGAAGAAGAAAACTGGTTCATTGAATTAATGGCCATTGAACCAGTACAGGGAGAAGGAAACCCAGGGGCATGTGTCCAGCGTGATTTCTATGACGCTGCACGTAGGCTCACATTAGAACACGGATCGATGCTTTTGGTTGATTCGATTCAGGCGGGAATTAGGGGCCAAGGTTGCCTTTCGATCATTGATTATGATGGATTCCAAGACGCCGAAGTGCCAGATTTGGAAACATGGTCAAAGGCATTAAACGCGGGCCAATATCCCCTTTCCGTGCTTGGTATGAACGACCGTGCTGCTGAAAATTACGTTGTTGGAATTTATGGCAACACGATGACGACCAATCCACGAGCTTTGGAAACGGCATGTGCAGTTCTTGACAGCATGACGCCAGAACTTCGTTCTAACATCAAAGATCGAGGCGATGAATTTGTCGCTAAGTTGAAAATATTGCGAGAAGAGTTCCCTGGTATCATCACGAAAGTACAGGGCACCGGGCTATTGCTCAGTGCTGAATTAGAACCCACTCGATTCCCGGTTGTGGGGTTCGATGCTGTTGAACCATGGTGCCGTCGACAAGGACTGGGCGTGATTCATGGTGGCGTAAATGCGCTTCGATTTACCCCGCACTTTGGCATCACTTCCGAAGAAATTGATTTGATCATCGAAGTGGTTCGGGCTTCATTAATCGAATTTAATCAGCGTTCATGACAAACTCGTCACAATGTCCTCTCGGCTGAATTGCCGGCTGGCATAATAAGCTGCAAGTCCGGCGTATACAATGCTCGATAGGGCCCACACAAAGATGTGCTCAGGGATGACTCTGTTCATCAACAACTCGCGCAAAGCCAACAAAATGTTGACGACAGGAACCGCGAACCAATATGATTCGATTCCATCGAGATTGATAACTTGGGTAAATAAGGCTGGGAAGACAATTAACAAAAGCATAGGAGCGAGAATAGACCCTGCCTCTTTTACACTGTGAGAACGCATTGCTAAAGCCAGTTCAATGGCGACTACCATGATGGCAAATAGGAGAATTGCTCCAACGATCAGTGCCACGGTTGTGATCGACAGTTCCGGAAGCCCTATCACACTCGAAGAAGCGAGGTAGCCGATCGCAAAGAGTAGGCCAAAAATTTGTAAGATCACGCCCACTCCTGTAATGGTGGCAACAGCAACCCATTTTCCGAGAAGCAATTCAAGACGAGTACATGGCAAGCAGAGAAGCGCCTCTAGGGTTCCACGTTCTCGCTCTCCAGCCGTCATATCGATGGAAGGTTGTAGTGCGCTTGAATAGGTCCAAATTGCTAGGACTAGGGGTATGAACAACGACAATACCATGCCCGCTTGTTCTCCACTGGTGGCTACATCACTCTGCGTGACATCACCATCCCAACGGAGGGGATTGAGCGTTGAGTTGACGTCCATACCTGAATCCGAAATTCGGCGTTCCACCTCCTCTTCCTCCCATGTGTTCAATGCATCCAACAAACGATTCCATGCCTCATTGGAACGTTCGGACGTCGATAATCGCAAAATTGCATAATCCCAAGTTGAATTGACCTTCTCGACGCGCAAGATCGCATCAACCGAACCATTCCGCACCCTTTCCAAATCATTTCCAGGTTCGGAGAGTTGAGATTGATGTTCTAGCGACTCCTTCACGACCTCAATTCCTGCACCAATAATGGCCTGCTCCATTGATTCTTCGAACGAATTAGATTGGACAATTACTGTGAGTTCGAGTGCGTCCAATTCTGCTGCTTCAGATTCCAGTAAGATTGGGAATAAGATGAATAAAAGTGGAAACATCAACAGCGGAATGACAATGATTGCCATAATGGTACGCCAGTCCCGAACAAATTCAACCACTTCCTTCTTTGCGATTGCCCGAATCCTATGGGTCGAAAATTTACTCACTTTCCCTGACCTCCTTCGTTTCAAGCATCGGTGGTTTCGGCGTGAAGAACCGCCTCCACCAACCGGTAAAACGCCCCTCACCTTCATTGTCTTCTTGTCTTGGTCGAGCCGCATCATTTGTTAAAGCAACATAGGCTTCCTCTAACGATGTTGTTTGAGTTTGCTCAAGGAGGAGCTCGGGAGCCCCATCGGCACGAATATCGCCATTGTGGACGATGACAATGCGATCGCACACTTGTTGCGCCTCTGAAAGTTGATGGGTCGAGTAAATGACGGTGCCTCCCTCTCGTTTCAGTTGGTCGACCAGCCGCCTCACGGTTCGGGCACTTGTGATGTCCAATCCTGCTGTTGGTTCATCCAACAAGAGGATGGAAGGTCCGTGGGCTAAAGCCCTGAGCAGGGCCGTTTTTTGGCGCATGCCACGGCTGAATCCTTTTGTATGACGCCCAAGAGATTCAACCATGTCAAGGTGCTGTGCAAACTTCGCGGTCCTTGCCCAAGCATCCTCATCCGAAACGCCGTGCATTCGTGAATGATAGCGGATGTTTTCCCAAGCAGTGAGCCTCGAATACAGTCCGGTGGATTCGGGGACAACGCCGAGCACTTGGCGCATGTCACTCACAGGTTTTCCATCGGCAAGGAGAACTTTTCCTGATGTAGGTGTGTACACGCCAGCCATGAGGCGTAGGAGGGTGGTTTTTCCAGCGCCGTTGCTCCCGACCAAACCGATGATTTCGCCCGAATTGATTTTGAGATCAATTTCCGTCAACGCATGTAAATCGCCAAACGATTTGGACACTCGGGTCAATGTTAGAAGCGGTTGCATAACGCCCACATCTCATGAAGCACGACCTGATTCCACTGCGGAATCTAGGCCAGGGTGTTTTTCCTCCAAGCGGCAAGCACGGGCGAGTTGTTGTTTCAATTGACTGAAAATTTCCTTTTGTGGTACACCCATTTCAACGAGGTTTCCTATCATGTTAAACGCACCTTGGATGGCGCCTGCATCGAGGTAGGCATCGTTGGAAATTTGCCCGGTCTGGCGGAGGACATCCAGTCGGTCTGCAATGAATTGTGCTTCATTTCTGACGCTTGGTCCATCGACATGAGCGAGAGCCATCAAAGTATCCACGCAGGTTCGCATGGTGATTCACCTGGTACGGATGATTAAGATGGTTTGCCTTTCAAGGCATGAAAAAAGGCTCAGTGACTCGATTCAGTGAGTTCAACCAATACACCGCCAGTGGAATATGGGTGGACAAAAGCAATTCGTTTGCCACCAGCACCTTGCCTCGGCACAGTGTCGATCATTCGGATGCCATTCTCCACAAGATGAGCAATGAGTCCTTCAAGATCTCCAACTCTGAAACAAATTTGTTGAACGCCCGGCCCACGTTTGTTAAGGAAACGGCCAATTGGTGTGTCTTCGTGTGTTGGCTCAAGCAGTTCAACCATCGGAGGGTGAGCATCTGAAGTTTGTGAATCGATGGAGGTGGAAAAGAAACGCGTTTTTACCCCTTGATCAGCAACAACTTCATCCTCCTTGGATTGTGAAAGGCCAATCAATCTCCAAAACGAGGATGCATCATCTAAATTTGATGTAGCAATTCCGATGTGATCAATGTGTACAGGTCCAAATCTCATTTCAACACCTCAAAATCCACTTGGTGCCATCCAAGTTCCAAACTCATCTTTCATAGCCTGCATTATCTCGCCTAATGTGCAACCGGTTTTGACGGCAACAAGAACATGCGGAAATAGATTTTCGCCAACCTTAGCAGCATTCCTGATCGACTGAAGGTTGGCGTTACAAGCATCTCCATCTCGCTGTTCACGGAGTTTCTGAAGTTTCTTGCATTGGGCCTCCCCTACAGTTGGGTCGAGTTTCAAAACCTCTGGTGCAGATTCTTCTTCCATTACGCCATGGTTTACCCCCACAATCCGCCTCGATCCAGCTTCTACGTCGTTCAGATGTGCGTAGGCTGCGTTGTGTATTTCCCGTTGTTGCCACCCTTGCTCGATGGCCTTCATTGCACCACCAAGTGATTCAATTTGCATGATTTGTTCTAATGCCTGATCATGGATTTTTTTGGTCAACTGTTCCACATGGTATGAGCCCCCTAATGGGTCGACGACATCTGCGGCACCACTTTCTTCTGCAATGATTTGCTGTGTTCGAAGGGCGACTGTCGCTGATTTTTCAGTGGGCAACCCCAACGCTTCATCGTAGGAATTTGTGTGGAGGCTCTGTGTGCCACCGCATACGGCAGCCAATGCTTGGATGGTGACCCGTGCCACATTGTTGAGGGGTTGTTGAGCGGTGAGACTCACACCCGCGACTTGTGTGTGGAATCGCAACATTGCCGATTTAGGGTTTTTCGGACTGTACCGTTCAGTGATCAACTCGTACCAAAGGGTCCGTGCTGCCCTAAATTTGGACGCCTCTTCAAAGAAGTCGTTATGGCAATTAAAGAAAAAGGAAAGCCTTGGTCCAAAAGTGTCGATGTCAAGGCCAGACTCAATGGCTGCGTCTACATATTGCAACGCATTTGCCAACGTAAAAGCAACTTCTTGGACGGCAGTGGATCCTGCCTCTCGAATGTGGTAGCCTGAAATTGAAATTGTATTCCACTTCGGGACTTTATCTGCACAATACTCGAAGATGTCTGTAATCAAGCGCATGCTTGGTTGTGGGGGGAACACATAGGTGCCACGTGCAATGTATTCTTTCAAGATGTCATTTTGAATGGTGCCAAGGACTTCCTCTGAGGGTACACCTTGTTCTTCAGCGACTGCAATGTACATCGCCAAGAGTACCATTGCTGGAGCATTAATGGTCATGGATGTGCTGACTTTGTCGAGGGGAATCCCATCAAGCAATTCACGCATGTCATCAAGTTGAGAAATGGAAACCCCGACCTTTCCTACCTCGCCGTAAGACATCTCATCGTCTGCATCTAAGCCCAATTGAGTGGGCAAATCAAAGGCTACAGAGAGGCCTTTTTGACCCCGTTCCAGAAGTAGTTTGAATCGTTTATTTGTTGCCGTGGCACTGGAAAAGCCAGCGTATTGTCGCATGGTCCACAACCGTGAACGGTACATTGTGGAATGTATACCGCGGGTGTATGGCGGGGCTCCTGCACTCCCGATGTTGGAAGAATCTATGCCCTGCTGCCTCAACGTATCTTGGCTGCTTTGAAGTGGTAGATCCAATCCACTCAGGGTCTTCCACTCGTCCTTTCTTTGAGTGACCATGCACCGCCCAGTACGGCCGGCTTCATCAACACTCGCTTGAATCAGTGGTGGTGGCCACCAGGTCCATGGACGTGTCCGTGGTCCAATTCTTCTGGTGTTGCAGGGCGTAATTCAACAATTTCAACAGCAAAAGTCAGCGATTTTCCTGCGAGAGCGTGGTTGAAATCTGCGGTGACCAATTCGTCAGTGAGGTTGGTAATGGTAAATGGAGAAGGTCCGTGTGGCATCTGTGCCACGAGTTGCATTCCAGTTTCCAAAGTGTTTGTTGCTTCGAGTTGGGCGAACTGCTCACGTGGAATTTCCATGACTGCTGCGTCGTCACGATCGCCGTATGCCTGGTCGGATTCTAAGGTGAATTCTTTCCGATCTCCCACCTTTGCGCCCATTATTTCTTGCTCAAATCCTGGTATCATTTGCTTTAATCCCACGATGAAAGTCAACGGCTCGCGCCCTTCACTGCTATCAAAAACTTCACCGCTTTCAGGGAGTGTTCCTGTATAATGTACGCTAGCAACCATTTTGTCGCTTACTGTATGTTCTGTCATAATATTCACCTTCTTGTTGTCATTTTATTGACTAAATCTCGTAATTTTTGAGCTGCGTCTTCAGGAAGAATTTCTTCCATCACTTTTTGCTCTATGAACTCAATGCAATCGGATACACCGATTCGCTCTCCCTTGGCCCAAACTTGCCCAAGGATGTTCGATCTATGCTCCTCAGGAATGTTTGGATTATCCAAAATATCCCTTGCAGCATACTTGTACTCAAGGTACTTTTGTCGGTTCAACTTCTTTTCTTGCTTTTGTCGACCGCCACCTTTCTTGTCGTGGCGTCGGCGTTTGCGGCGTCGATCCCCAGATGGTTTTGCTACATCAGTTTGAATGGTTTTGAACACATTGATCGAACCTTGTTTTGGTTCCGATTGAGACACCGGTGATGCAACTGGTTCGATCTTCACTTTGTCAGTTTCGATGCTCGGTTCGATGGTGGTCTCTTGAACCGGTGAAACGGCAACGGTGTCTGGCTGCACTTCGCTAGGAACGTCTGCTGGCTTCGCTTTTGCTTTGGCATTTTGCCGTGAAAGTTCCGACTTCCTCCGCAGTTCTGCGAGACGATCTTCGTGAGAAACTTGTGGCTTGGGAGCTGCTGGTTTTGCAACCGAGGTTGTCATAGTCGGGGCGAAGGTTTCCTTTTTGGGTTCCGGCTTAGAGGTGGTTGGTTTTGAGACGCCGCCTTGCTGGCGCTTCATTCGCTCCATCGCTTCTTTTTGCTTTTTTGCCAACTCAGTCATCCCAGAATTAGCATCGACTTGGGGGGTGGTGGATCGCGTGGGCGCAGGACGTCGTTCCACGCTTTTTCGTTCAGTTTGACGCTTGTTGCGTTGTGCGGAAGCGTTCGGGGCGAACGGGTTGAACGGCTCGTCCCGTTTTTTCCTTCCATTTCGGTCTGCGATACGAGAGGCCCCCACGCTGTTCCCGCTTGTGACCGTATAAAAACAATGAGTGTCCCATGCCGTGATTAAACTGGCCATGTGACGGGTGTTTGGTCCGTTCGAAGGTATTGGTCGACCGCGCTTTGTGCATAGGAGGTTGTTCGTCCATGATCAAGCTCGATCTTACCAAGAAGGGCAATCATGGAACCGTTGTCAATACAGAACATCCTTGGTGGTGCATGAGAGGTTGCATCTCGCTCTTCAGCCATGAGTGTGCACATTTCTCTTAGTCGATTATTGCACGCAACGCCGCCTCCTAACAAAACTTCTGACTTTCCTGTGTGTGCCAATGCTCGCTCAGCAATCTCTACACAGGCCGCAAACGAATGCTCTTGCAGTGACCAACACACAGCACCCAATTCTGCACCGTTGTCCAACAGTCTTTGAGCGGCGGTCATAACTCCAGAAAAGGCAAGATCCATACCACGTACAGCAAAGGGTAATTCGAGTCCCTCTAAACTTGCATTTGGGTTTTTGTCAAGCCATTCACTCGCGAGTTTTTCGATGACTGGGCCACCAGGGAATGGGATGCCTTGCCCTCGTGCAAACTTATCGAGCATGTTTCCAATGCCAATGTCTAGTGTTTCACCGAGCACTCTGTACCGACCATCGAGGTGTGCAATCACCTGAGTGTTTCCACCTGAGACATAGAGGAGAATAGGATCGCTGCACCCACATTGTTGACGTCCAATTTCGATATGAGCGACGCAGTGATTGACGCCGATGAGAGGGGTTTCTAATTTACTCGCTAGTCCACGGGCAATGGCTGCTCCTACCCTCAAACACGGGCCTAGACCTGGACCCTGTGAATAGGCGACAGCTCCGATGTCATCAGCGGCGATTCCATTGGCCTCGAACAAGCGTTGTAGCAATTCAGATGCAGCGTTTTTGTGATGGTCTGCTGCCTCACGTGGATGAATGCCACCTTCGTCTGGGCGAACGGTCGATGAACTGGATGGTGCAGGGTTTCCATCTGCATCTACCAAACCAAACGAAAGGGTGTGAGCGGTTGATTCGATCCCCAATGTCCAGAGGCCCGGCATGGTGGGTGGTTGAAGCCATTGTTCTTCAACCCTCAGCCTCAGCAAGGAGCAATGCGGACCGTTTTGTTGGACATCGGGCCCATGGCACATCTTGGAGGAAAGGGCTCTTTGTCTGGAACCTCAGCAACTGACTATGAATTATTGACATCTCCTGCTGGAAAAGGAATTGTAGTGAATGACGGCGTTATTGAGAAAATTGAAGAATCATCCGAACTTCGTTCCGAGTATGGCTCACCACAAGAATCGACCGTTGACGTATCCATTCAATCCTTGGAGGGTTGTGCGGTTGTTCCTGGTTTAGTGGATGGACATAACCATTTGATTTGGTCCGGTGATCGTTCGAATGAGATGACGATGAAGCAGCAGGGAATGACATATCAACAAATCGCGGCTAATGGCGGCGGCATCCAGCACACTGTGAGGGAAACCTCAGAAGCCACATACGAAGAGCTGGTTAAATCGGGTTACCAACGTATGCGCCAGGCTCTTCTTCATGGTACAACACACTTAGAAAGCAAAAGCGGATATGGCTTGTCGACAGAATCAGAGCTAAAACTCCTGAATGTTGCACATGACCTAAGCCAGATGAATCACCTCCCCACCATGGAGTTGACATGGCTTGGCGCCCATGATACACCTAAAGGTGTCAATCGCACAGACTATGTTGAGGAAATTCTAAGCGACCAACTTCCCAAAGTACTTGATCAAGGCTATGCTGATGCCGCTGATGTCTTTTGCGAGCCAGGCTGGTTCACTGTCGAGGAGAGTGAATTGATATTGTCCGCTGCCGGAAAGGGTGGTCTTCGACAACGGATTCACATTGATGAATTCGAGGATGGTGGTGGTGGAGAATTGGCAGCATCACTGGGTGTCGTTACTGCTGATCATGCCCATTACACTGCGCCTGAAACGCGGTTGAAGATGGAATCCGCCGGCGTCAATACTGGATTTTTACCAGGAACCCCCTATACAATGGGTGCAGAATGGCCTTCATTTTCAGATGCCACTGAACAGGGGATTCGGTGGACAGTTGCAACGGACTTCAATCCAAATTGTAATATTCTCAGCATGCCGCTGATTGGATCTATGCTTGTTCACCGTAACCAAGTTGACCCACTGCTTGCATTGGTGGCCTCAACCAGAAATGCGGCAGAAACGACTCCACACCCAACGGGGATGCCACATGGGCGAATCGAGGTTGGCGCAGTCGCTAACCTCAATGTGCTCGATGGGTACCAATGGCAATCATGGTGCAATCGTCCTGGTACCACGCCTTTCAAATCCACCATGTTGAATGGTACTTTGATTCACCATTGATATATTTCTAAATGCCAACTCAAATCCTTTTGCTATAAAACGTGGGTGAAATGTATGGATTCAGAAATCAATAATGTTCTTGTCGAAACTGTAGTTTGTGCCGGAGCCGAAGGAAAGGAAGCGAGATTTTTGCGGATGATCGAAACGCGCCAGGCATTCAAACGTCGCCAGAAGGGGTGCCTAGCTGCCTGGGTTGGATCATCAACCGATGGAATAGGATTGGTACTGGTTCAAACTGTATTCTCTGATCGTGACAGTTGGAAAACCATTTCTGAATCCGTTGTCAACACACTCGACGCAAAAGACGGTGGTCTTGAGTCTGTATTGGCCGGCCCTCCCCTTGTTGGAATGTTCGAAATTGATCCATCCAAACTGAATCTGGATGATGCACGGGAATAATCACTCAAATCCCGCACCACATTGTGTCGCATAATGTATGTTATACGACACCGAACGAAATTTGCGATTTTTCGGGTGTTTCCGTCCTTTCCAAATCATAGAGCAGTACATCGTTTAGCCCCGTCCACGAGAAAAATATTTTCAAAAATTCTGACTTTTTGCCCATCAAGGAGGGGGTTTGAGGGTGGAATAACGTCTTTTTTGAAAAAGTCCATGCTTGACATGAAATTTTGTCGAAGCAACTAAGAAATGAATATCTCAGGAGGAAATGAGTTCGATGTCTGCAGTAGAAGGATTCTGTTTGAAGTGCAAGACCTATGGTCCGATTAAGGACGGCCAACTGATCAAAATGAAAAATGGGCGTACGCGCATGGCGGGCTTCTGCTCACAACCAGGATGCAGTGGAAAAATTTCTAAGATCGTGAGCTAACTTCACTGATTCGAACCGATGCGGTTTAATACACCGGTTCGGTGGCCAAATTACCTAGGGGCTCGTGGTCTAGGGGTTATGACGTCGCCTTGACATGGCGAAGATCGAGAGTTCAATTCTCTCCGAGCCCACCAATCCTTCAACCATTCAATCTATGATTTTTGAATTATTATATTTTGTAAAGGTAAAAATATAATGAGTATCTCTGAGAGATTTCATTAATCTTCAATACGAGTCAAATCTTCCGGACTTGGTAAGACGAGATCGTCTGGGTCGACGCGAGCAAGCGGTCGTTCTTCGATTTCTTCCATTGTGAAATCCGATGAGCCGCCATCCCAATTCACTAAATCCTCGGTTTCCTCAAATATTTCATCAGGCAGAGCCTGTTCTGTGGACAGCGAATATGCCGCAGGGTCTATTGGTTCACGACGTACAGGTTCGGCATTGGCAGGAACAAAGCGCTCTTCCATATGGATGCCGGAGTGGAAGGTGCCACATTCAGAACATCGAACGGTGCCGCTTCTCTCAAAACAACCACAGTTAGGACAAGATGCCAAGGTAGCATACACCTTCAATGGATCCTTGCCCATTCCATCACTCCACGAACATGTCTTCCTGGTAGCCCGTGATGATATCCCCTGTACCATCTTCCTCGATTGTCACGGTTTCGTCTTCGTCATCGAACTCTATGATTGTTCCAAAGACCTCCTCGTCCTCAAGTGTAAGACCGATGTGTGAGCCAATATCGATTTCTCCTTCCCCTTCATCATCCTCATCTTCCTCAGGTTCATCTGACTCGTCATGAGATTCATCATCCAACTCTTCATCTTCGAAATCCTCTTCGAGAGCCTCTTCCATTTCTTCTTCGAGGTCCCCATCATCATCATTATCTTCAGATTCGGACGAAGCATCTGCTTGATCGTCTTGGACTTCCTTCATTGCCTTAGCGCGTGCACGCCAGCTAGGCATGAGCGCTAGATGCATGTAAAGTGAACCAGCTAATCCTGCTGCGCCAAGTACCATAAACAAAATACCGTCCCAATAGAAACCAGCAGGCATCGAACTTGCTTCACCACTTAGGGGCGTTAACGAGTTCTTACAGTCGCCTTCCTGAATTGCTGGATCACAAGGGTAAGAATCACCTTCGGCAAGACCCGCAGGAGGGAGTAAATTGCCTTTGGTCTCTAGCTCAATTGGGCCGCCAGTTCCATCGACAATGACACCGAATCCATTCACGACCCACACGGCAATGAAAAGGCCAAATGCTAAGTGAATCAACGGCCATACATATTCGTTCCATTGCTTCCCCATCATGCGCTTTTGCATATCAGTTGGGAAGGGTTTGGTTGGTTTGCTGATGACAGCTCTTTCATCCGTTGCTTCATCGGCATCTGCCAAATTTTCTAAAGCTGTGATGAATTCTATCATGTCCACCGTTCGATCGTTGTCATCATCAACTTCAGACAGGAATTCTTCGATATCCTTGTGACCGATTTCATCATCAAAGAGCTTGTTCAATTCGTTCATTAGTTCGACAACATCGACGCGCCCATTGGCATCTCTGTCAATGCTCTTGAAGAATTGAGCTGGCGAGGTTTCCATTTCATCCATGGCATCAGCGATTTTGCGAATGAGCGAAACCTCCTCGATGCTTTCTTCTTCTGAAGGATCTTCATCGGACGCCTCATCTTCGTCCATTGATTCTTCGCCGTTTTCCTCTTCTGAATCCAATGTTTCCTCTTCGACCACCTCTTCGTGTTCTGATTCAGAATCTTCAGATTCGTCATCATCCTGGGAATCTTGGATTTCCTCTTCATCAAGGTTTGATTCTGTTTGAACTTCTTCGTCAGGTTCGCCTTCATCCTCTGTTTCAATTTCCTCTTCTGGATCATCATCCACTTGGATTTCGGGATCGGTTTCCACCTCATCGTCTGAGTCATTGTCTTCTTCGTTTTCCGAATCTTCTTCCATTGCATCCTCATCTTCAGAGGTTGTTGAATGATCCATTTTTTCGTCTTCTGGCAAGTCATCTCCGGTGATGGTTTTATGCAACTCAGCAAGGTCAATCCTTCCATCTCCGTCAGCATCGATTGTCTCAATGAGGCGCTCAACTTGAGATGGTGGCAAATCTGCTAGATTGAGGCTCAACAGTCCTGACTTCAATTCACTTGAGTCGATTTGACCATCGCCATCCTTGTCAAATTTATTGAACAGCATCGGAATTGTAATCCCTGTTGTTGCCAACCAATTGCGCAGCACATCAACGACG
The DNA here is from genome assembly GCA_003602645.1 of Candidatus Poseidoniales archaeon. Lineage (GTDB taxonomy): Archaea > Thermoplasmatota > Poseidoniia > Poseidoniales > Poseidoniaceae > MGIIa-L1. The sequence continues at coordinate 29,545 of QQSI01000040.1, forward strand.
TCGTCGGCGATAAAAACTGTACCACAGTGGCTACATTTTGTGGAATCTAAAGGCACGAGGCCACCGCATGCACCGCACTCTCCGAGGGCTTCATCGGATACACCGGAAAAAGAAATATTACATTCAGGACATTTGGTTGAATCGAGGGGAATTACTGCTCTGCAAGCACCACATTCTCCTGTAGCAACTTCTTCAGTCTTGTCTTCGGACATGGGCACACCTAATCCACCGACTACAACAACGGATATAATGATTCATAGTCTTTCAACGGTTACCCATACCAATGGAGGGCTCAAACATGAGTGGCGTGACGATGAAAAACCTCCTACGCGGACAGGTTTACAGTTGCAATTTTGCCGATGGAACAACCATGTTTGAATGGATTGATCTCACATCCCAATCAAAGGATGACCACCTCGTTTTTGTCTCTAGACTCCCACACAGAAGATTGCTCGACCGCATTGATGTCTCAAAGGTCGAAACATATTGGATGACGCACCGGGTGGGCCAAGCCCATATCGCCCCTGATTTGGAACAGTTACACAAACTCATGCTTTCCCGTATATCCAACCATCATGGATGTATTATTCTCGAAGGGTTAGAATGGTTAGTGACCTTGCACGGAGAAACGGTGGTGTTGAACTTCGTTCGTAGTTTGAGGGATGATTTACATCGAACTCAATGGTCGATTTTGATCCCCATCAAACCGCTCGCCTTCAATTCAATTTGGTTGGCGCGTTTTCACCGTGAGGCGCCAGATATTTATTTGATGATAGAAGACCATGCCGAAGAAGTCATTCATAATGTGGAAGTGGACGTCGAGGAACCAAAAACAGAAGCCGCATCAACAGAGGAAGGATTACCGGTGCTGGTGATGCTGAACCGGCTTCCTAAGGTTGGGTTTACCAAGTCCATTCTACGAAAGCGAATTTTACAATGGCGGAGGATGGGGCTTGATGTCTCAGAAGTTGAACCCGCCCTCCATTTAGGCCCCGCAGCATCATACGATTTGTATGCTGTTGTTGAAGAAAAAGTTCGTCGCGCTGTGGAACTCGAACAATTGGTCGATGCAACTCAAGAACACCTCACCGCAAGTGAACAAACCACATGTAAATTTAGAATCCGTCAACTCACTGGATTCGATGATATCCAAGCGATGTTAATGTCCCGGTAGTCATCGAGGAATACGACCGTTTTCCGCTTCAATCCGTGCTAACCATGCTCCATCTGACAATGCAGTGGCGATGTTGATGAGTTCTCTACTTGTGCTGCGATCACCAGTGAGGGGCTTTGCTAGCGTGCGCACGCGTTGCTTCAGACTTGCAACATATGTGGAAGGCTCAAGCGACTCAAATTCCAATGCTTCGCATGCAACCAACAGTTCACAGGCCAATACTTCTGAGAATCGTTGTGTGGCTTGAAGCAGGTTCCATGCGGCGGTAGCACCCATGCTGACATGGTCTTCTTGTCCAGCCGAAGTACTGGTGGAAAAGGCGGCTCGCGGACTTGCATGTCCATGGAGTTCCGCCAGGGATGCTCCGGCCACATACTGGACAATCATCAAACCAGATTCCAACCCCGAGTTCTTTGCCAAAAAAGCAGGCAATTCACTGCGCGCTGGGTCGAGCATTTGGTCAATCCTACGTTCAGAAATTGAGCCGAGTTCAAACAAGGCAGCAGACATGGAATCTGCTGTTAATGCGATCACCTCTCCATGAAAATTCCCTTGTGAAATGACTTCGTGCGGGCCCGGGTTCTTTGGGTCGGGGAAAATAAGGGGATTGTCGGTGGCGCTGTTCAATTCAATCGTAATGGTTTCTAGCATGGAACTGTATTTTTGCAAGACGGCTCCATGAACTTGAGGGGCACATCGAAATGAATACGCATCTTGGACTCGTTCACAATTGGCGTGTGAGGCAAGAATTTGAGAATTCATCATGAAGGTCCGAATTCTCTTGGCAACAAGGCTTTGTCCAGGATGTGGTCTTGCATCGTGTACACGTGGGTCCGAGGGTTGAACACTTGCTTTTCTGGCCTCCATCGATGTGCAAAGGATGAGGTCTGCGAGTGGGAGCAGTGAAGAGAGTTTTCGCTCGGCAAGGGTCATGAAGGCCAACATTTGACTTGTCCCATTGATCAATGATAATCCGTCCTTAGCACCCAATCGAACACCTATGAGTCCGTGTTCTCTGAGCACAGCCTCGGTGGGTGTTGGCGCTCCATCTTGGTCGAGAACATAGCCTTCCCCGAGCAATGCTAGCGCCATGTGAGAGAGTGGTGCTAAATCTCCACTTGCACCAAGACTTCCAATTCGCGGCACATGAGGAATGATGTCCTTATTGAGAAAATCAACGAGTTGCTCCACAACCTTTGGATGGACGCCTGAGTGGCCTTTGACAAGGGAATTTATTCGAACAGCCATCATCGCGCGAACGGCATGTTTTGGCATTGGTTCACCGAGGCCAGTGGCGTGTGAACGAACTAAATTGGTTTGCAATTGGGCCAAATCATCGGGAGAGATTCGTTCATGAACCAAGGCACCAAATCCTGTATTGATGCCGTAAACCGTTTCCCCACGGCTCAATATTCCATCCACAACAGAGCGAGCAGCGTGTACATTTTGCCATGCATCTTCTGAAACAGCTACATCGGCATGGTTTGATGCGATCCGCTCAACTTCAGCGGGAGTAAGGGTTGTGCCATCAAAGTGAATTGTGTTTCTCATGGTTCATCACCGTCTGGAAAAAGAGAATCGAGGAGTTGAGAATCTGTCGAGTGCGGAAGTGTGATGTTGAGCCTTTTCTCAGCCTTCATTGCCCTTTTTATGGCGAATTTTGCGCCATCATTACGAGCCCAAGCCCTTCTTGCCACACCATTGTTGACGTCCCAATGAAGCATTGATTGAAGCTTTTCCTCACACTCATTGCTTCCATCAAGTAACATACCAAACCCACCGTTCATTACTTGGCCCCAACCTACACCTCCTCCATTGTGAAGACTGACCCAAGTTGCGCCTCGGAAAGCATCACCGACAAAATTCTGAACAGCCATGTCTGCGGTCCACATGGATCCGTCTCGGATGTTTGCAGTTTCTCGATAAGGACTGTCCGTTCCTGAAACATCATGATGGTCGCGACCTAACACAACGGGGCCAGAAAGTTCGCCGTTTCGAATGGCTTGATTCATCGCAGAAGCGATTTTCCTCCGGCCTTCATCATCTGCATAGAGAATGCGTGCTTGGGAACCAACCACCATTTGATTTTGGCCTGCCTCCTTAATCCACCGAATGTTGTCCCTCATTTGTTGTGTGATTTCTGAAGGTGATGTATCCATCATGGATTCAAGCACTTCCATTGCAATCTGATCCGTCTTTTTCAGATCATCTGGATCGCCCGAACAACACACCCATCGATAAGGACCAAACCCATAATCGAAACACATTGGTCCCATGATATCTTCAACGTAACTTGGATACCTAAAACTTCCATCACTGTTGAGCACGTCAGCCCCAGCTCTACTAGCTTCAAGCAAGAAGGCATTCCCATAATCCCAGAAATACATGCCTTGTTCTGACATGTGATTGATAGCATCGGCGTGTCGCACAAGGGTTTCACGGACTTTATTCTTGAACAATTCAGGATTGTTAGAAAGCATTTCAGCGGCTTCGGCGTAAGGCATTCCTACGGGGAAATATCCTCCTTGGAATGGATTGTGAAGGCTTGTTTGATCTGATCCAAGGTCAACTCGAACATTTCTTTCTACCAGTCGTTCCCAAAGTGCGACGATGTTGCCAACGTAGCCAATGGATATTGCTTGACGGTTGGCAGCGCATTCAACCATCCGATCTATGGCAACATCGATGTCCTCGGTGACCTCGGTTAACCAGCCCTGATGGTGACGCTTGTATGCTGCATGTGCGTTGGATTCCGCCACAATACACGACGCACCGGCAATGACCGCTGCCTTTGCTTGTGCACCTGACATGCCTCCGAGACCTGATGTGACGAAGGTAACACCTTCCAGACCCGACTCGCCAGATAGACCCAAATGCGCTCTTGCAGCGTTAAGGAGTGTGATGGTCGTACCATGGACAATACCTTGTGGGCCAATGTACATGTAAGACCCTGCCGTCATCTGACCATATTGTGTGACGCCGAGTGCGTTGAGGCGTTCGTAATTCTCAGGTGTCGACTCACTAGGAATCATCATTCCATTGGTGACAATCACTCGCGGTGCATTGATATTGGAAGGAAAAAGCCCCATTGGATGGCCAGAATACATCACCAGCGTTTGATCATCGTTCATGATTGAAAGGTACTGCATGGTCAACCTGTATTGAGCCCAATTTTGGAACACCGAACCGTTCCCACCATAGGTGATGAGTTCATGTGGGAATTGAGCAACTGCAGGGTCCAAATTATTCTGAATCATGAGCATGATTGATGCGGCATGAATCGATTTCGCGGGGTAGGCATCGATTGGATGGGCTTTCATTTCGTATTCAGTGGGACGGAACCTCCACATGATAATACGCCCAAATGTGTTCAATTCATCTGCAAACTCAGGTCCAAGAATAGCGTGGTGTTTTTCATCGAAGTAACGCAACGCATTTTCCAGTGCTAATTTTTTTTCTTGACGGGAAAGAACTTGACGTCTTTTAGGGGCCATATCGACGTTTGGATCAATGCCCGGGTGAGCAGGGAGGGTGTCGGGGATTCCCTCTGCTATATGCGCTCTTAACCCACTCACATCAGCGCCCATGTTTGGTTCAAACCACGCCTTGTCCTTGAGCGTTCGTATTGGGCTTTTTCGCATCAAATCATGCGCTGCGTGGGTTTGGTCGCCACAAAGAGAAGAATGCCCCTGAGATCATCATCATCACGGAGAAGATCAAAAATCCATTTTTGAGTGTAAAATATTGTTCCTCCAACAGATAACCCGCTGTGGCACTGGATAACGAGAACGCTAATGACATCAAGAGCATGTCCATCGAAAACACTCGGCCGCGTACTTCATCCTCAACCCATTTCTGAGTCAGAATGGTTGACAACACCCAATTTGCTCCGGAAGCTGCATGAGCGAGCATCACAAGTGAGATCGTCAAGAAAAGACTCACGCCAAGCGTCCATCCGACGAGAAAATAGAACGCACCAGAAAGCATCACCAACAAACCGACCATAACAGGCCAGCGCTCTTCATTGGTGAGCAAGGCTCTTGCTGCAATTGGCCCAATTCCTGTGCCTACTCCGCGGGCGAAGAAAAAGATACCAAACCCTAGAGCCATACCAAAGCCGTCAATGTCTGAACCTGCCACAACAAGGAATACGCCGGCCAAACCTCCACCTGCTATGTTCCATGAAGATTTTGCGAAGACGATGCGCAGAAGTCTTTTTTCACCGATAATACGTTTCCAACCTTTCTTGATGTTGGTAAAAGCAGTGGCCAGTAGTGGTCCTTTCATTTCATTTCCAATGGTCTGGGGGATGCTCAGATTTCTAAGCAGATATGCCCCAAAGGCGAATGTGACTGCATCGATGATGAAGGCTGCATCTGTGCCCCAAATTTCGACCACAATGCCTCCAAGCATTGCACCTAAGCAGAGGGCTGTTGACCAACTCGCCGCATCTAATGCATTGGCTGTAGCGAGATGTTCAGCAGGAACAATGTTAGGCAATGCTGCCCGTTCTGCCGTCACATACATCCCATGCATAATCATCATCGCTCCAGTGAGAACGTAGATCCAAACAATGTGATTTTTTCCATCGATGAGCAGGAAACTTAACGCTAAGCCAACCTGGAGAATGTTTGTCCAAACCATAATCGTTTTTCGATTTAAGCGATCGGCCAAAAGACCACCAAATGGTTGGAATGCAGCAAAACACAGCATCCTCATCGTGAACAGAAGGCCGAGGAGAAATTCAGATTCGGTGTATTCGAAAATCAGAAGGAAAAGGGCAATCGTGTTGAACCACTCCCCTAGCATAGAGATGACTGAAGCAGACCATAAGCGCCTGAATGCGTGGTTGGTCCTGATCAACTCCAGGTAACCGATTTGAGTCATTCTTCTTCATGCCCCATGTTCACCTTGGTCTGAGCATGGATGGAAACCGTGATCCATTTTGACGTAGGTGTGTTCGATACTTCAGCGGTTGATTCCAGAGGAACAATGCTGTTGGCTTCAGGGAAATAACTAGCCACGTTTCCCCGTGGGATGTCATAAGCGACAAGTTGCCAGCCGTTTGATGAGCGTTGTTGACCATTAAAATGACTTGTGAGGCGTATTTTTTGACGGTTTTTCCAACCACGCTCCACCATGTCCAGCGCATTCATTAACACCACACGACGGTTTCCATGTATGCCCCTGTAACGGTCGTGGACATCGTAGATTGTGGTGTTATACTGATCGTGTGAACGCATGGTCATCATGGTGTAGCAGTCTTCGGGAATGCTAAGGTTGGGCAATGAATGTGTGGTAAAGTGTGCTTTTCCATCGAATGTTGAGAACGAACGGGTGTCACGTGGTGGATTTGGTAAGGCGAATCCATTTTCTTTGGAAACGCGTGTGTTGTAGTTTTCAAAGCCGGCTAAACTTTTGCTCATTAAGTCCCGGATTAAATTGTAATTACCTGCGAGTTTCATCCAATCAATAGGGCTTGATTCGATCGATCTATTCGCCATTTTTGCTACAATCATCGGTTCGCTAAGCAACGATGTTGCCGCTGGAGGAAGCCCACCTACTGAGCGGTGAACGACGCCCATTGAATTTTCAACAGTGACAAACTGCTTCCCACTTTCTTGCATGTCCAATTCAGTCCGTCCTAGGCATGGCAGAATCAAAGCGGATTTGCCAGTAATGAGGTGCGAGCGGTTAAGTTTTGTCGAAACTTGCACGGTCAAATTGACCTTTCTCAAACCATCTGCAGTAACATTGGTGTCAGGTGTTGCAGACAAGAAATTACCACCCATGCAGAAAAATAGATCGACACGGTTATCCACCATTGCTTTGATAGCGTTGACAACATCATATCCGTGCTCTCGCGGCATGGGAATGCCGAGACCTCGTTCCATTCGATCAAGGAATTGTTCTGATGGCGCCTCCCAAATGCCTACTGTCCGGTCGCCTTGCACGTTCGAGTGTCCTCGTACGGGGCAAAATCCTGCGCCCGGACGACCTACGTGCCCACCCATGAGCAGCAAATTGACAACCTCTTGGATGACGGCAACACCATTGGGTTGCTGAGTGAGCCCCATCGCCCAGCATGCAATGGTTGCGTTCGACCGAGCAAGCAAGCGACCAACCGTTACAATCTCTTCTTTTGAAATTCCGCTGTCCCTGACAATGGAATCCCAAGGTGTGCTTTTTGCCATCGATGCCATTGATTCATATCCGCTTGTCGATGATGCAATGAATGCATCATCCAATCTACCTTGCTCGATATGGACTTTGATGAAACCCTTCAACAAAGCGGCATCTCCACCGATTCGCACCTGTAGATGATGGTCCGAGAGTTGAGTTGATTTGAAATCGAGTTTCATGTAATCTTGTGGATGCTTAAAACGCTCTAAACCAGCTTCAGGAAGCGGATTGATGTTGATGATTGTAGATCCATTATGCTTTGCATCTCGTAGAGCTGTGAGCATCCGCGGGTGATTTGTACCGGGGTTCTGACCGATAACAAGGATCACTTCAGATGAATTGAAATCCTCGAGGGTGACTGTTCCTTTCCCTATACCAATGGTTTGACCAAGCCCTTTCCCACTTGATTCATGACACATGTTGGAGCAATCTGGCATATTATTGGTCCCCAATGAACGAACAAATGCTTGGTAAAGAAAAGCTGCTTCATTGGATGTTCTTCCCGATGTGTAAAAAACGGCGCGTTCTGGTTTTGATAGGGATTTGAGTTGTTGTGCAATTCGGTCAAATGCATTATCCCAAGAAATTTCCTTGTAATGCGATGCTCCTTCCTCAAGCACCACCGGGTGCGAAATTCGTCCTTGCTTATTGAGCCAATGATCGCTCTTTTTTGCCAAAGACTGAACGCTGTGTTTTGAAAAAAATTCTGGAGTGACCCTTGCTTTCATTGCCTCATCAGCGACTGCTTTCGCTCCATTTTCGCAGAATTCAAAGGTTGTTCTGTGCTCGGGGTCGGGCCATGCACAACCTGGGCAATCGAATCCATCTTGCTGATTGACCATGGTGAGGGTTTTGACAGTTTTTACAAGGCCCATTTTTGTGACGCCGTGTTTCATCGATGAAACCGCTGCAGGTATTCCTGCTGCTAATTTTTTGGGTTTTCCAAGACGAAGACTGAGCCGATCTTCCGGAGTTTCTGGTGAAATCGGTGACCTCATGACCAAGCCTCATCCATAACGGAAAGACTGGGGTTCTCAAGGGTTGTCCTTCATTGCCGGTTGTATGTACCCAATTCCTATGCTGCGGTGGGGTTTCACAAAACTGTAAATCCTCATTCCTAAGGCACGAGCCGTCTCTGCTGCAAGGGTTGAGCAAGCACCAACGCAAGCAATGGTTCCAATTCCAGCCCGGGCCGATTTAGCAACGATGTCCCACCCACATCGGCCAGACAGAAGTAAAACTAGGTTGTTCATATTTTGGCCCAAAGAAACGCATGTGCCGACTGCTTTGTCCACAGCATTGTGTCGTCCTATATCCTCGCACACAATCGAATCTTTCTCCCCAATCCGAAATAATCCCGCAGCATGCATGCCGCCGGTTTTTGAAAAACCATGTTGTTTTGCTTTCATAATTTCAAAGGACTGATTGAGCCAACTCAATTCGATGGTTCTATGACTTCCAGTATAGATTGGTAAGTTGCTTAGGAGATCTTCAACTCCTGGTGAATTGCATGCTCCACATGAAGTTGATACGATTTGCTTTGGTCTTGATTTACCAATTTCATTTACGGTAAAATCAATGGCTTGAACGGTATAACCATCGCCTGATACCATAACTTCTATCTCGGCTGCAGGAGAAAGGTCATAGCCTTCAGTGGTGCAATGCCCAATGAGCAATTCAGGAAGTTGTGTTGGCGTGGCAAGCAACGTAGTGAACACGCCATCTTGGTCCGATAATTTGACTACAGTTTCCGTCGCAAGGTGATCGGAGGTCAATGCATACCCATCATGTGTCATTGTATGTACGCCAATTTGTTTGAATAGATCATTCATGATTCATCCTCCGATTTTTTCAAATGGTCTAAATCAAAGAACTCGAATTGTAATGCGACCAATTCTGCGCTGGATTGCGCTGCTGCGTATGCTTCTAATGGCTCTCGATTCAATTCAAAAAACCGTTCACCCCAACGGAACGCACCTAGGACATCCCGAGCCTGTTCTTCTCTCCCGAGTAGAAATAGTACGGTTGATATCGCTTCAGCGGTCGTGAGTCGGCCAGGTTTCCCCCAATTGACAGGGTTTGCTGCAAGAAGAAGCGGTAACATGCGCGGTTGAAGCCTTGTTCGCTTCATGACCTGGGCCACGCTCGACTCAATGTGCGCCCAACTGCAGTCAAGGCCCACAATCGATCCCCCTTGTTGCAAAATCAATGGGTGATCTTCAGGACCGAAGACTTTGCCGCAAAGAGGCTCCAGAATGATTCCTTTCCTTGGGAGTGTGTTTATTTTTTTGTGGAGGGTTAAGTCACCACGCCGGGATGCAAGAACTGCAGTGTTCTTCTTTGGATCATCCTGAGCCAGCCAAAGGGCATGGACGGGCAAATCGATGTTCGAATCAACTGTTTTCATTGAAGTAATCACCTAAGGTCATGCCTCTGCTCGATGAACGATCAAGTTGAGTGGTGGTCTCCTCCGATGCTACGACCCAGAGTGAGATTCCAAGAACACGTTCGAACTTCTTAAGCACGCCATCGGTTGGTCTTTTTCCGGCTTCGGTTGATTTGATGATGTTGACCGTTTCAGCCATTCTTTTTCCAAGAGTCGCATGATTCCAGCCCTTGTTTTTCCTTGCTTGAGTGATCCTCTTGCCAAAATCGGATGCGAGTTCCTTTTCAGTCTTCAACATGATGTCCTTGCCTTTCTTGCCGCGTGCAGCGTAGGCCGAATTGTGAGCTGGCCTTGCATGCATTGATTGAGCCTTGGCCAAACCTGGAGCCGTTTCCTTGGGGCCCAGGTTCATTCTTTCGATACAACGGGAGCATGCGGCCACTTCAGTCTTCCCTGTTTTTACCCGGCGAACACTCACTTTCATTGCGCCACACAATTCACAATCTGCCATTTACCTCACTCCCTAGCGCATGGTTCGGTCGACAACCTTTGAAGGCTTCGTCTTTGATTGCTGCGTGTAAAATCTCCCGGTTTGTTCTTATAACCTAAGCAAGTGGGTACAATGGTTAGCATGGGTACAGAGGTCGAACAGAATGCTCATTCCAGGGCACAACCTCATGAAGATGAGATCAAAACCCTTGAACTTGCATACTCTGATTTGCAAGACCAAGCCCAGAATTTGATCAATGAACGCTCCCAATTGGAAAGCGATATTCGTAACTTGAAGAAAAGAGCTCAGCGGCTCGATGATGAAGTTCGTTTGCTCAAGTCACCTCCGCTGATTATTGGGCATTTACAAGATGTGTTAGATGACCGTACAGCGATTGTTCGTTCATCAAATGGTACGGTTTTCCAAGTTTCACTTAACCAGCGCCTCGAACCCAAAACCCTCAAGCCTGGCACACGGGTTGCCCTAAATCAAGACACACTTGCTGTAATTGAAGTGCTCCATGACGCTTGGGATCCAATGGTCAGTGGGGCTGAAATGGTCACTAAACCCGACATTAATTATGATGCGGTTGCGGGACTGGATGAACAAGTAGAGTCTGTTCGAGAAGCGATTGAACTTCCGTTGACATCCCCAGAATTGTTCCACAAGGTTGGAATCACACCTCCAAAAGGAATTTTGCTTGTAGGGCCACCCGGATGTGGAAAGACCCTCCTCGCAAAAGCCGTTGCCAATCAAACAGATGCGACATTTATCCGAATGGTCGGGAGCGAATTAGCTCAGAAATACATTGGGGAAGGTGGTCGAATGGTCCGAGAATTGTTTTCCCTCGCTAAAGACAAATCACCTTCAATTATCTTCTTGGATGAAATTGATGCAATTGGGGCTAAGCGTTTGGATGGTTCAACCAGTGGTGACCGAGAAGTGCAACGGACCCTCATGCAATTGCTAGCAGAATTGGATGGATTTGACGCTTTAGAAGATGTCAAAATTATTGCTGCAACCAACCGGCCCGATATTCTGGATGATGCCCTCCTGCGCCCTGGTCGATTTGACAGAATCATTACCATACCTCTCCCGGATGAAAAGGGACGTAAAGCAATCTTATCGTTGCACATATCAGCCATGTCCACAAAAAGAATCAATCTACAACGTATTGTCGAAAAAACAGAAGGCTATTCAGGCGCTGAACTCAAAGCAACATGTGTTGAAGCCGGGATGATCGCGATTCGTGATGGTCGTAGTTCAATCACAAACGACGATCTTCTTCAAGCAGTCGTTCGGATCAACGAAAAGAAAAGCAATGGAGGCCGCAGCGCATCTCCTGATGCACTCTATTCGTGATTTTATTGCAAATTGCAGTGAACATTGAAGGTCCGAGTAGGCTGGACAACAGACATGCACCCCCTCGTCGAATGCGTACCTAATATTTCAGAAGGCAGAGATGCTGAGAAAATCCAACGGATCGTGGCCGCCGCATCCACATTCGATGGGTGCTCAGTTTTGGGTGTCGAACCTGATGCTGATTACAACCGAACTGTAATCACAATCGCAGGGTCGCCTGAATCGGTTGCTTCGGCAGCCTTCGCCCTTGTTTCCATGGCCATTGCGGAAATTGATATGCGTTCCCATAGCGGAGAACACCCAAGGCTAGGTGCCGTCGATGTTTGTCCGTTTGTCCCACTGGCAGACACCACAATGGATCAATGTGCCGAACTTGCAAGATCGCTTGCCAAGCGGGTAGCGGAGGAATTGGATGTTCCAACTTTCTTGTACGGTGCAGCGGCCACACATCCTGCAAAATCCCTCCTATCCTCGATTCGCAAAGGTGAATATGAGGGGCTGGAAAATCGCCTTACAAATGGAAACTCTCCGCATGATGAGCACACCAGATACCCAGATTTTGGTCCAAGAGATTGGTCCGAGGGTGTAGCGCGATCTGGGGGTTTGACGTTTGGGGCACGAGAAATTCTCGTAGCCTACAATGTTAATTTGAACGAGTCTGACGCGAAAGTAGCTCGTTTGGTTGGGTCATTAGTGCGATCATCCGGCCGTTTGGTCAAGAAAGACGATGGACGAAGAATGAGGATCCCTGGTTCGTTGCCGATGGTTCAAGGCATGGGTGTCCCTCTGGAATCCCACGGTATTAGTCAAGTTTCTATGAACCTCAGGGATGTCAATCAGTGCCCAATGCATGTGGCCTTTGAGGCTTGCAAATCAATCGCGATGGACCATGGCGTGGAGGTACCTGGAAGCGAGGTTGTTGGTCTAGTTCCACTTTCTGCAATTTTGACCGCAGGCCAATGGTATGCCAAGGATGGGGAAACCAATGAATCTGCACTGGTGGACGCGGCCATTCGAGGTCTAGGATTGGACAATTTGAATGCGTTTGACCCGAAAGAACGGATTATTGAATATGCACTCAAGGAAGGTGAAATCGAGTGAATTGGATGGATCTCACTCTAGAAGAGTTCCAGAACCATCTGGCGTCAGACGATCCAACTCCGGGGGGTGGCACCGCAGCAGCAATTGCCTTGGGTCAAGCGGCAGCACTCACCGAAATGGTTGCTGGCCTAACATTGGGTAGAGAAAAATGGCAATCTGGGTGGGTTGCTGCTGAAACTGCTCGTGCGGTAGCACGACGGGTCATGGTGCGTTCAGGTGAACTCGCCAAAGAAGACAGTCAGGCCTTCGACTCTGTGGTTGCCGGATTTAAAATGCCAAAATCAACGGAGGAAGAAAAGGATGCTCGTCGGCAATCCATTCGGCTTGCGACCTTGCATGCTGCCGAGGTACCATTAGCGACATCCCAGCATGGAATGGAATTGCTGAATGTCCTTTCAAGTTTAGCAACCCATGGCAATGCAAATGCTGCTTCTGACGTAGGAGTGGCCTCCCTTCTTGCCAGTGCGGCAGTCAAGGGTGCACTTTTCAACGTGGACATCAATGTAGCAGCACTTCCGGTTGATATGGCCCAGCATGTCATCGAACAGTGCGCTGGGATGCGTGAAGAATGCAGCAGAATCTCACGCCTCGTCATGCATGCGGTTCATGAGAGGATTAATTCTTGATCAACGGACTTGTGACCCTGTTGATATGTCGCCATCTATGGTGATGAGGCGAACGTTGTCCTCCCCATCATCTGCCGCCAACATCATGCCTTCCGAAACAACACCGCGAAGTGGGCGTGGTTTTAGATTCGCAACAAAAACAATCGATTTCCCTTGCATTTCTTCTGAGGAATAATATGCTTTGAGTCCAGCGCAAATGGTCCTACCACTCTCTGTACCATCATCAATAGACACAACATACAGCCGATCGGCGTTTGGATGGTCCTCAACCTTGGTAATTTTACCTACTCTAAGATCGACTTCCATGAATGTTTCAAAATTCAAATAGGTTATTCCTTCTGGTGCTTCTGGCATATTTTGTTCCTCCTTGGTCTTGCTTTTTGCTTTCTTCCCACCTTTGATGGCGAGTGTGGCGGGTGTTGAGGATGTGTCTTTTTCCACTAAAGCCTGTTCGGATTCGAGAATTTCATCGAGGTCCAATCGCTTGAACAAAGGAACCGCTTCATTTGAGTTCCAAGTCATCGGAGCGTCCCAATCTAGAGCTTCACTCCAATCAGCCTCGGAAACTTCTCCGCTTTGTCCGAGAGCTTCCCAAAGGCGTTGGGCGCTAAAGGGCATGAATGGCTGTGTTGTGATGGCTAGGTAGCGAGCAATACGCCAACCAAACGCGAGGTCTGACAATGAGCGTGATCGATTTTCAGAAGGAGTATCATCCTTGAGGAACTTCCATGGCGTTGCTGCCTGAAGCATTTGGTTTCCATATTGAGCTGCATTCATGACAAAACGAAGTGCCTCTTTGTAACGGTGTTTTTCCAGTGAGGCTGTAATGGAGGCGTGTAAACTTTCCAACTTCTCTTGGTGAGGTCTTGTGTAATCCACATTCTCACATGGTGCGAGCGGGCCGTTCTTGCTGGTCGGCAATCGATGACCGAGGGTAAGGACGCGATGGACAAAATTACCGTAGGCTGCTATCAATTCGCTGTTAATTTTTTCAACAAAATCAGGCCAGTTGAAATCCGTATCGTGGTTTTCAGGCATGTTGATGCTGAGGTAGTACCTCAGGGTATCAGGGTCGAAGCGTTCTAAAAATGATGGTAACCACACAGCATGTTTCCGTGATTTGGAAAATTGCCCTCCTGCTAACATGAGGTATTCCATTGCAGGGACGTTCGTTTCTAAAGCCATTTCACCCGGTCCAGGCAATTCGATTGGATCGTCAATGGTTAATCCCTTACTGGCTTGATTGAGACCTAAAATTAGGGCTGGCCAAATGACTGTATGAAACGGTATGTTGTCCTTACCGAGGAAATACAAATGACGTGGCTTCGTTCCATCTTCTGCTACCTGCCACCATTGCTTCCATGCATCTTTACCATCAGGGTGAGAGGCACCAGCCGCCACCGTTTCTGCCCAAATCCGAGCGCAGGTGGAATACCCTTGCACAGCTTCAAACCAAACATAGACGCATTTTCCATCCCATTGTTTCTCATCGAGTGGAAGAGGTATGCCCCAAGAGAGATCTCGTGTCACAGCCCTCGGCCTTAGACCCATATCCAGCCATTGTTTTGTCATGGCCTTGACGTTGGATTTCCATACTTTTTGTTGTTCGCTCGCATGATGTTCGAGAGCCGTTTGAAAGGCATCCAAACGGTAGAAAAGATGTTCTGTATCGCGAACCTCAATTTTTGCTTCAGGGTTCATTTTCGATATTGGTTGTAGCAATTCCTCTGCCTCATACGTCGCCCCGCAAGCATCACATTGGTCGCCACGGGCACCATCTGAACCACAAGAGGGGCAAACCCCCTCAACATATCGGTCTGGAAGGAAGCGCCCACTCCCGTCCGCGTTCGTTTCATAATATTGCTTCATTGTCTTCTGTTCAAAGAAACCTGCTTCAAGCAAGGATGTGAAATTATCTTGCACCATAGTTTTGTGACGCTCATCGGTTGTCCGATTAAACAAGGAACCCCCGTATTCGACACCCCGTGGATCAATTCGTGGCTCCCATGAGCATCCCAAGTCAAGCAATGCTTGGGTGTTCAGTGCGTGATATTGATCCACAATATCTTGGGGTGAAACACCATTCTGCTCAGCTGAGACCGTGATCGGTGTGCCGTGTTCATCAGAGCCAGAAACCATGAGGACTCTATTGCCTCGGGCGCGTTCAAATCGGGCTTGTATATCGGGAGGGAGGTAGCACCCTGCAACATGGCCGAGATGGAGGGGGCCGTTAGCGTATGGCCAAGCGACACAAATCAACACATAGTCGTCGGTCATACTGCTTGTACGGGCGTAGGACTACGACTTAAACTCATCATTCGCACGATATCCAAAAATGACCGATGGGCATACTGAGGCTATCGCCGACCGCATTTTTCATGTTCCAACCTAGCGTCATTTTGAAGAACCCACCGGTCTTGGATGAGTTTACACCCGAAAGGTCAGGGGCTCTCGAAAATCCATGGATTACTCAGCAATGGCAGCGGTCGTAAACGCATCTAACAGCACTGGTGATGGGGATATCACCCTCCTTCTCTTCTATGTTTCACTCGCCTTGGGCGTGTCATTTCTCTGTTCAATATTGGAAGCTGTTGTTCTATCGATCCCACACACCCAAATTGCGATGTGGGAAAAGGATGGACGCTCGGAGGGCTCTGTTTGGTCATCTCTAAAATCGGATGATGCCGTTAAACCACTCACAGCAATTCTCACCCTCAACACCATCGCCCACACGATGGGTGCTGCAGGTGTTGGTTCTGAAGTTGCCAAAATTTGGGGCAGTGAAGTCCTCACCGGCGCCTCAATCGTTCTCACATTACTCGTTTTGTTCCTCTCAGAAATCATACCCAAGACTTTGGGGACTGCCTATTGGAGGCAACTTGCACGGCCAACGGGTTGGATTTTGAAGAACCTCACATTCCTACTCAGTTTCCTTATCGTTCCGATTCAAATGCTCAAATCAGTATTGCCAAAGGGCGATTACACTCTTGTCACACGTGACGATGTAGCTGCACTTGCGGACTTAGGAGAAGAAGAGGGCATCATTGAGAAAGATGAAGAAACCGTCATTCATAATTTATTGAAATTGCGAGAAATGCATGTGGGAGAAATTATGACACCGCGTGTGGTTATGACCGCGTTTGAAACAACCCAGACCATCAAATCTGTTCTCGATGAACATAAAATCATTCGAGTCTCAAGAATCCCTGTCTTTGATGAAACCGTCGATGATATTTCGGGAATTGTGATCCGTTCTGAGTTGCTCATGGCAGCAAGCCGGGATGAGTGGGATGTCACGATGGCTGATCTACGAAAAGATGTGATGTTCCTTGATGCCAAATCCTCTGTCGATCATGCATTAGAGATGTTTTTGTCCCAGCGACAACAATTCGCAGTTGTTCGCGATGAATTTGGCGGCACAGCGGGTCTTGTCACCATGGAAGACGTTTTAGAAACTCTGTTGGGTGAAGAGATTGTTGATGAATTGGATGAAGTCGACGACATGCGCGAACTAGCTCGTGTACAAGCAGATTCACAAGAGCAAGAATGATTACACCGTCTTGCTCAACCATTCCTCAATCAGTTGATTCCTCTCTGGATGTATTTTTGCACCTGTATGAGTGAGCCCCTTTAACCGATGCGCGGTGAGTAAGTCTGATTCTCCCCGCTGTTTGTAAGTCAAAACCAAGCGGTTGAAATGCTCCATGCCAAGGCGTTGATCTGGATCTGCTTGAATGCAAAGAACTGGAATTGACGGTCCACCCCACAGGGGCAGATCAAATTCATCCATAGACCGGAACTCGGACCTTGGCGTAATTGAGGCATTAAACCGTTGAATAAGCCGTCGTTGATACGGGTATTTCAAGAGAGAAGGGATGCGTAAACGAATGGAAATCTCCTCTAAAATAGGGCTGTACATCGTCATTGGGGATTCTAAAATGAGAGCGGTAAAAGGCTGGGAGCCAATGCGTAATCCAGGTTGGTTGAGCAGTCTTAAGCCGATGAAACCGCCCATACTGTGGCCATAGTACATTGAATATTGAATCATATCATGTCGGGCAAGTTGCTCGATGTTTCGGCAAACATGCTCGACGGCCTGCATGGATTTGTATGCGGACCATACGGGGTGGGTATCCGATGAACCGTGGCTTGGTAATTCAATCATAAGAACGTGCCAACCACGATTCGCAAACCATATTCCACGATCGCTCACAGATGCTGATGAAGCCCTCCATCCATGGACCAAAACGAGCAAAGGTGCAGGTGTTTCCTTCCAATGTGAGATTGTATGGACCATTCGAGACTCAAATGTAAATCCGTTTTGTTGCCACCCGTCTGCCACGAATGACGGTTTTGCGCGTCCCGGTGTCAAGAAACTAAGCGAAACAAATGAATCAATCACTGCATTGTAAGCAAAAAATATCCCCAAAGGAATGAGAATTGGGTAAGGGGCATTGTAAAAAAAACCTGTAAACCCTGTAGAGATCAACAGAAGAAACCATATCAATGGCTTCGCTATTAGAAGGGGTGCCATATGAATCAATGTTCAAAAGGTCACTGAGGTGAGGCTTCTTTGGAAGCCTCCTCTTTCTTATCGTCTTTCCCTGTGGTGGTTTCTTTGGTGGCATCCTTAGGTGAATCCTCTTGTGCGAGGGCTGCTTCCTTCTTTTCAGCACGCCTCTTAGCAGCTTTTTCTTGGCGCTTTTGGAAGGAGTCACCGAAGTTTGCCATGCTTTCAAGCCGTAGGGCGATGCCAGAGAGTTCCTCATCCTCTGCACGGACATATTTGACAAGGTAGGCGCCAAACAACATGTCGTAGAGGCCTTGATTTTGGTCGCTGTTTTTCTTGAATCTGCCATCAATAATGCGGATTGAGAACAAGATGATACCCAGGACAAGCAATCCGATGGCAACTGGGTTGGCTTTACCTGCCGTGTCGAAGAGGTTACCCATGTTGATAATGACCAATGATAATCCTACAAGCGCCATCAGTCCTACCGAATTGACAAGGAATCCATGCAATGGGTTAGGTTTGGCATCTGCTGATGTGATGTAGCGCGTTCTTGACATGAAATTTCCAAGTGTTCGACCGGTCATAATCGGGATAACAAATACATTTGTGATGATCATCAGGAGTGCTCCAATAGCGGGTATGGTAGGGGTCGAGCCCATGACTGAGAGGAAAATGGCTCCAAAGAGGACACCGAAATTCCAGATGAAATTCATCAACCAGGCTAAAAATCTAGAGTTTTGTGTGGCAATTTCATACCCTTCAGGGAGTCCAGCAGTGCTTAATTTGGGTTTCTTAACACGTGGTGCACGAGGGGTTTTTTCAGCCTTTGCGGCCTTGACAGGTTTTGCGACAGCAGTGGCTTTTTTGGGTATAGCTTTGGCCACTGCCTTTTTGGGCGCTTCCTTTGTTTCACTGCCTGCTGTGTTTGCCTTGTCTAGTAGTCCCATTGTGGTCACTCACCCTTGTACTGTGCGCCAATTGCGCTGTAAATTTGGAAGTTCTCAGAAGCAACAAAGGCATCGATGTCGGCTTCGGCCATGTTGCCAAGTTGGCCGTCAACGATGGTAAAGAAGGCCGTCCTCATTTCGTCACTGGAGTTTTGAGGATCACTTCCGACGGCTTCGTAGATTGCAAAATCTTCACTGCCCACGAACGTGGTGACGACCTCTTCCGGCAAATTTGATCCAAGGAGATCATCCACGATTGCGACAAAAGTGACAAACATGTCATCAGTTTGCTCTGTTTCGTTGGATATTGGTTGTGCAGTGGTCACGTCAGCGGTGTCCCCAGCAATCATGGCTTGAAGTGATTTACGTTCGGCCATTAATGATTCCAAAACTGGACGAAGTTCTGCAAGAACTTGAGCGTCCCCGGCAACCTTTGCTGCTTGATATTCAGGTTTCAATGAACGCAATTCATCTTCAATCATGGTTAACTGACTTTGGAGTTCATTTTCAGCAGTCTCTGATTCAAGGAGTTCGACGACTGGAGCATCTCGAACCTCTGATATTTTCCCTTCATGTTCTTGCTTGCGTAAAACGATGATGTCCCTGTCGAGTGCATGACCAAATCGGTCGGCATATCGGTCCAATAGTGAACCAGCGTCCGCAGAGGAAATTCGATCAATGTGCCCATAAATTTGTGGGAGTGGTTTATCCGATCGCTTGGCCCACAGGTCGCCATATTTGTCAGACACTGGAGTTTTAGGTGTTGCAGCGAGACTGTCATTGTTCCAAACTGAAGCCTCTGCAGGCACTGGAAGGGGTGCGTCTGGAAGCGGAAGGCTTGGTTCAGCAGCCGGTGCGGGTGGCAATGGAAGGGGGGGGTTGTCCGGAGAGGCGCCTGGCGGTGCTGGCAGAGGTGGCATACCGGGCAATGGCGGCAATGGTAGACCTGGTGTTGGTGCGGCTGGAGCCTTGTTTTTCTTGCCTTTCCTCAGACCCATGTGGTTCACCCCTAAACCTGTGGATGGTAGCGCGGTCTTGAACCTTACCTCAAGAAGTGGTGACGAAAAGCGTAGTTGTCAAACGAATTATTTTCGCTATGCGATGACTTTTGCCCAGCCTTTTAACACCAAAAATGTGGCGCCAGCTTCGTGAATTTCAAATTGGTCCCCAGCGGCTTTGGCATACATTGTATCGCCAAATTGTGCGATTGAATCATCCACCGTCATTTCCACTGTTAGCTTGTCTTGAGTACTGAGTGCAAGTGCCTCGTGTAGAGGGGAATAAGGGTTTGAACCATCAGGATCCAACCTTGACAGTGGGAATTCACACACCTTCATGCCCGACTTGCCATGAAGGGATGTAGGCCATCGAATTTGGCGTCGAACGTCGATGGTAACAACTTCATCTGTTTCTCCTGCAGAACCTAAGACCACAGAAGTATCGGTTTTAAGCAAATCGAGAAAGAGGGCTTGATGTTTGTCGAGGACTCCAAAATTTCCATCCCTCAGACGAGAAGCACGGTCAGGATGATTGACAATAGATGCGAGCTGCTCGATGGATGTAGGGCCCTTTGTTGATTTTCGACCTTCGCGTTGAGATTGTGACTTTAACCCTTCATGAAGTGTTTTTATCACCTTTTTATGGCCCTCTTCTTTTTCTGCAATGCCTTGCAGTTTTTCGATCATGCCACCCATTCCGTCGCGGATCCTGCGCGTCCACCCCTCGCTTGAAAGATCATGATATCGAGCAAGTCCTCCTTTGACATCAACACCTTCACCTCTGATGTAAGACACCATTTCTCTACGAGCTTCAGAATCGAGGTGAAAGAGGGATGGGTCCCGATAGTGCAGGTGGAACCCTCTGTGACCAGAAAAGGTTACTTGCAAATATTTTTCTTGAAATCCAAATTCTGGTTCGAGAAAATCATTCCATAACGACCATGCTTGTTCGTGGATCACCTCAAGCATACCCGGGAAATCCTTGTCGGTCACCCCTGGCAAGTGATCTCCATCTAAGTCGAAAATTAAGTCTGCGCCCAACCAATTTTTATCGGCCATTTTCATTTCAAATGGTCGCTCCCAATATGCGGTCGAATAGAAACAGGAATGCATGGCTCGGTCTGTCAAGAATTGACGAACACCTTGCATATCACTGAATCCCTTGTGGCGAATTGGAGGGGCTCCCCCGAATGGAATGAACATCCATTCCCTGGTTTTCAAGCGAGGAGGCGTCCAAAATTCTGAGCTCCGATAATACGCACCAAAACGATGTGCGAACCTTGCCCAACCAGTTGCCAATAAAGTCCCTCCAGTTCCCTGAAAGGACGAAGGTTCTTGAACACTGAGGGCGGTTATTCGTTGGTCATCCAGAAGCGTTCTTCTGCTTCACCGACCGCGGTCGCGGTGTCAGCACCGGTTGTTTCGACGTAGTGCTCCCAACACATGTAGAACTTACCAACGGCCATAGCGTTGCCAAAAGTGAGGCGAATGCCGCAGGACTCGCAACGAGGGCCAATTTCACCGTTTGGTGCTTGGGCGAGAGTGATGTGTTCGTGTGGCATTGCTGTCCCCTTGTTATGGCTGTGGGCGCTCAAGTCTTTGAACTTGAGCCTTGTTGGGATTACCAACTGGTCTCTTCCCATTGGGGTGATTTACACCATTGGAGCAAATCGAGAGCGACCTCGCAAGATTCTGCAACTTCTGGATTTGGATCGTTGAGGTGGGCTTTGAGCACCGGCAAGACGCTCAGATCACCAATCGCTCCCATTGCTTCGGCCGCTTCGTGTCGGACCATGACATGCTCCTTATCGTCGCTGAGCCTTTCAATGAGAGTAGGGAGGGCGGTTGGGTTTTGCATTTGACCAAGGACATAGGCGAGTTCATGACGCAGCAAAGCACTGCTTGAAAAAAATGCACTACACAATGCTAGGCAAGCTTCGTCCGACCCGTCGTTGCGAAGGGAGAACACTGTTCGCATTCGCTGAAACATTGGTGCGTTTTCATCCATTAAAAGAGCAGACCACTCTTTGAGTGTACCCACATTCTGTGGAGGGGCGGGGTCAACCGAACCATATTGGCTCACTCCAGGTGCCCGTTCAGTCATACACCTCACCACTCAGGACTCATCGGAGCCAATAAATTGCATGTCTCCGGGCTTGAACGCTGGATCAATGAGTCCGATTTCTTGGCCTTCTGTGATAAATTGCCGGATGGAAGCGCGTCCTTCTTTCTTGTAATCGATGGTGCGGTCATTGACGTACATGCTCACAAATTCCTTATTGGTGTCATCATCAATGCCTCTGCCCCACTTTTTGGCAAATTCAAGTGCTTCAGCAGGTGATTTCAGAGCATACTCAATGCTCATTTTGGTGTACTTAGTGATGTCTTCCATTGCTTGTGCTCCAAGATCTCGACGGACGACATTGCCTCCAAGCGGCATAGGCCAACCGCCGGTTCGTTCGTTCCACCAAACACCAAGATCAATATGCACGTGAAGGTCGTGATCAACATAGGTCAGTTGGCCTTCGTGAATGATGAGACCACTCAAGTAGGTTCCATCGAGGATGCGTGGGATGATTTCATCGAAGGGAACAACGGCAACTTCGCAGTCACCCCATGCCAGACGCAGCCCCATGTAGGCACTTGTTTTGAGGCCAGGGACGGCGATGATGTTGCTTCGGACATCTGATTCGCTTGCGCCCTGCATTGAAACAACCATTGGACCATACCCCTCACCCATCGAGGCACCACAATTCATCAAAGCATAATTCTCGGAAATTTCTGGGAATGCGTGGATGGAGACTGCTGAAACTTCAAGGTCGCAATTCATTGCGCGGTGGTTGAGTGTTTCGATGTCTTGCAGTTCGTGTACGAAGTGGTAGCCAGGAGTTGGAAAGGCACCAGTGGTCATTGCGTGGAACATAAAGGCGTCATCTGGGTCCGGAGAGTGTCCGATTCGAACAATTTTGTTGCCGTCTTCATCAAGGGGTAATTGAGCCACCATGATGCCTCGACTGGCGCGCCCTTGATGAACCAACCGCTAATTTTTCCTGATTTCTTCTTTTCCTGCATTGGTGATGCATTCACCGATTTGTTTTCAGTGTTGATTGATTCATCTGGGTCCAAGGGGAGTCGTGGTTTGGGCGTCAAGGCAACTGGTTGCATTGCATTTATGCTGTTGGTGATGCTCTCCACGCCAGTGGCCTCGAGCGCGTCAACCATTTCGTTCACAGGCACCACGACCGTTGAAACCACCGACGGATCCTCGGCCTTAGCTATTGATTCGGACATGAACTACCTCGCAAGCGGTTACGATGACCACATGGCCATCATGTGGTTGGATAATCTATCGCTGATTGATATCATTGAAGTGGATCGACCCGTGGAATCACTGGAGTTTTCACCGGATGGCTCTCTCTTGGCTATTGCCATATCAGGGTCGGAAACAAAGGAGGACACCATTCAATTATTTGATGTCGAATCCATGACTCTGAGCCAAAAGCAACAATCGGCTAACGCTCGCCCAGTGGACATTGCCTGGTCGCCAGATGGGTTGCTACTTGCGGTTCCAAACGCGAATAATGGTATTGATTTAATCCGTATTTCTGATATGGAAATAGAGCGGAGTTTGACTGGCGAACACAATACAGACGTGACTTGTATTGGATTCACAAGCAACGGTGGGCATGTTATCAGCGGTGATGAATCGGGGCGAATGGTGATGTGGAACGTCGATGGTACTCCGACAGCAAAAAAATGGGAGTTTGGAAATGAACTCAAAACATGTTCTTTTGACCCAACCGACACACGCATCGCATCGCTTACGGTCGACGGTGCATTGAACACGCTTTCTTTTTCCGGTGGTGATTTACAAAGCGCTCAATTTACCTCAGGAGGTGGCTTGAGTTGGTCGTATGAAGGGACCTACATACATTTGACAGAAAATGGCGATGCTCCACGATTGCTGACATTGGATGCCTCCACATTTGAACAAGTGGAATCGACCTACATGGCTCACCAAGTGTTGGATATTGCCACGATCGAAAATCAATACGGTTTGGTTCAAGAATTCTATGCAGCAACCAACACCCTCCATTTGGCGAGGTATGGTAGCCATGCTGTCCCCGAAGGAATGGGGGTTGCTGGAGCAGACCTCGATGGTGATGGCATACCGGATTCACTCGACGATGATGATGACGGTGATGCGATCTTTGATCAATGGGATACGTATTGCGGTGAGGTTGAAACAGATTGTGCACGCTCCCCCCATGAAGACCACATTCGTTCGGTTTCGATTCAATTGAACGCCACACATATGACGATTAATGACAGGATCAAATTGGACATCGTCCTATCCTCTTCAATCAGAAATATGTCGAGAATTTCTATTATTGAGGATGCTCAGCTCAGTGGGAGCGAAACCGAATTGTTTGCCCAATCCGTTTGTGCTAACCATGATGAGAGCAGAATCCTTGAACAATGGAAAGATACACTGATGCTTTCAGAAGGCCAATTGGAAGGTGGAATAGTAACCTGTGCCGTCAGCGAAGGCATGACGCTCAGAGCACAAAATGATTTCAAAACTCACATCGGTGTTGAATACACGATTTCGTTCAACCTTTCCTCTGCACCGATTTTCCCGTTCACAGTTGCATTCGAAGAGCAACCTATCGCCACTGATGCCTCATTATCCCATCTTGCAGAAATGCATCCTATTCATGTGACGCTTTCTGCAAAGGGAGCGAATGATGTCGAATTGTCTCCATGGTGGACCACAGAATCTCCTTTGGAACTCACTTTGGAGGAACGCGTGGTCAAAGAACCAACCTTGACACAGAAAGGAGTGGATTTATTCGCGAATTATCCAATTCTTTTTGTCTTCGTTCTTGCCTTCCTTGCTGGAGGCATCGTGCTCGTATTGAGGACAAAAAACACAATGGGTATGGATCTCAACATCTTTGACGAAGAGGATGATGAGCCGAGTCGCGATGAAGACGAGGATGAATCAAGCACCTCAATCGAAGAGGAAGCTTCACTTGAAGTCCCTCTTGCCGAGCCGGAACAAGCAAAACCCGTCGAATCAAAAACGAATGTAAGGGACACAACGACCGACCATCCAGTTCAGACCAAAAAACGCAGGAAAGTGAGCCAACGCACCTCCAGAGAGGGCCCGATTACAACAGTGAAGAGAAAGCGCTTGGATGGTGGAGAAGAACCTCCTGTTCAGAAAAGAGCAACCAGCAAAAAGCGAATTGTCAAACCCAACACGTCGACAAAGCGGAAGACAAGAAGGGTCGTAACTCAATCCGACAAAGAAGAAGACACTTCACCAGGCGAATGATGAGCCTTCTGTGAGATCGCAAGCATCGACCAAGAACTGTTCTAGCCCTTGTATGTGTTCTGGGTCCAACCGATTGAAAACTTCACCAAAGTATCGATCCAATCGATCGTATTTGAGGTCTGATTTCGACATTGACCACTCGATAACTTCCTTCCTTGTTTTTGGGTCGGATTCAAAATGTGAAAGGCGATGAAGCAAAGCTTCCTGTGCGGCTTGCACATCCTCTATTGGGGTGTCTCTTCTGGCTGCAAAAACTCCGAAAACCATTGGTTTTTGCGTTCGATTGAGCCATGCTTGTCCAAGATCGAGTTGAACTCGTTCTGGTTGTTTCTTGGCTTCTTCCAAGGCACGGTCTCCAATGAGAAGGGCACCATCGCATTCGGAGAGCATGGTGTCCAAATCTGGGCCCATCAACTGTGTTTTTGGTTCCAAACGCTCTTGTTTTAGAATGTACTTCAGTAGAGCAACAGACGTCATCGAATCTGTGGGTAATGCGATGCTTTGCATTTTTGCCAACGGCAGATCACCGAACAGCAAAACGCTACCAACTTCCCCTTTGCTGCAGATCCCTATTTCTGGAACCAGAACAAGTTTGTCGGCATGTCGGGCGTAATCTGCTGCTGGAATGGGGGCAAGGACACAATCCTTTCTCAGGAGGTGTCCGGTGAGCCATGAAGGGGGAGCGGGTAGAACTTCCCATTCATCATCGAGGCCGTAAAAAAGTGGGTCGCAATTTAGGAAAGCAACGCGGCCGATGATGCGCTTCCACCGAGGGGTTTGAGCCACTTGCATCCGTCCATCTACTCCTGTATAACTTGCAGTCTTTTTCGGCGCTTTGGCTCAGGCGCAACATAGATTTCAAATCGCTCATACGTCGTGTTTCTTTGAATTGGAACACACCCCGCATCTTTGATTAAGCGAGACAACTGAAATCGATCATGGTCCAACGGTGTTGTCGAACCTGCCAAATGCATGATTGATTCTTTTTGAACGGTCCCGTCAATATCATCAGCGCCAAATTGGAGGGCAAGTTCAGCGAGTTCATCACCAATGTTCATTCTGTAAGCTTTGATGTGGGGAATTGAATGGAGCATAAGTCGAGATACTGCTATGGTTCTTAGGATTTCACTCCCTGTCGCAAGTTGCGCTTCAGGAAGGCGAGTGTCATCTGGAAGGAAGGGATAGGGCACAAAGCATTGAAATCCGCCGGTTTCTGAGGCAAGTTCGCGCAATGAAATCATGTGCTCCACTCGTTGTTGGAGTGTTTCAATGGTCCCAAAGAGCATGGTGCAATTGGTTGGAAGCCCGATTTCGTGGGCAGATCTGTGGATGTCGAGGTATTCTTGGGAACTTTCTTTTCCGTTGCAGATAATGGCTCTCACATCATCGTCGAGTATTTCCGCGCCCCCTCCAGGCAAAGACCCTAGGCCGGCGTCCTTCATTCGTTGGAGTGTCTCGGTGTACGAAAGGTTCGAAAGTTGGGAAATATGTTTGATTTCAACAGCCGTCAATGCCTTGATCGTGATGTGAGGGAACTGTGCTTTTGTGGCACGGAAAAGTTGTTCATAATGTTCAATACCCCAATCTGGATGAAGGCCTCCTACTGAATGAACCTCATCCACAAATGGAGCATACTGGGCGAGATCTTCGAGGTAAGCGTCGATTTCCATAGCGTACGCATCCTGTGCCTTTTTGCTTCTTCGGAAAGCGCAGAATTTGCAGGCTAATACGCAGACATTGGTTTGGTTCACGTGGACATTGCTGTTGAAGAATGCCTTGTCATCAAAGCGCGCTGTCCGTACCTCATGCGCTAACCGCCCAACCTCACTGAGGTTTGGGTGATTGTAGAGGGTGAGACCGTCTTCCAATGAGAGGGATTCACCGCGAATCAATTTGTCTACCAAGGGTGAGAGAGGTTTGCTCCATTGGGAACTTTGTAGAAGTGAATCTGTCAGGCGTTGTTGCCAATCTTGGTTTGAACCAGCGTCAAACCGCGATGATGTCCATCCTGACATACATACCCCTATCACGATGCGTTCTTGAAGATGTGGATGAATCCATAGCGTAACATCAACGAGAACCCGGTGTGAAGAAATTCGAATTGACGATGAATTTTCTGAACTCGTCAATCACGAAAACAGAGCCTGAGACGACAAAAATAATCGCCCAATCTGTTGCTGATAAGACCGTTGTCGACATCAAGTCACCCACGTGTAAACTGGTGAGTGGTATCCTATGTTCTGCAAGTTGAACAAAGAACATCAATAATCCGAGTGAGAATAAAAAGGCGTAATTAATCCACTTGTTTGAAAACAAGCCGAGCTTGAACGCACTTTCTCGATTGCTTCGGCAATTCATCACGTTGAACAGTTGATAGACAATAAACACTGAGAACGTCATGGTTTGAGCATGTTGGAACAATTCCTCATTGTTTGTTTCAGAAGCTTGTATTGCAGCAAGTTGTTCTTGAGTGGCCTCGTCTCCCATTCGAATACCAAGTTCACATTGGGCGACATCAAAGGGAGCTTCAGCTTCAGTTTGGAGGGGGTGGATGTCACATGTACCAACTCCGCCACCTGCAAGGAAGAAGACGATGAGCGTCCCAGTGACCATCACAGCACCAAGATAGAAGATCAGTGTGATGTCCCTGAAATTAGGCATGCCTTCATTGACCGGACGCGGTGGTTGGTTCATGACATCACCATGGTTTTTCTCAACACCTAAGGCAACGGCAGGTGGACCATCCATCAGAATGTTGATGACGAGAATTTGTGTTGCTGTCAAAGGTAAATTCCAACCAAACAAAAAGGTGGAAATAATGATCAAGGCAACAGCTGCGACGTTGGTAGAGACCTGGTAGCGTACGAAATTTCGAATGTTTTGGTAGATTTTTCGTCCTTCTTCAACGGCATGAACAATGTTGGCGAAGTTATCATCTTGAAGCACCATGTCGGCAGCATCCTTGGCTACATCTGTACCAGCAATGCCCATTGCGATGCCGATGTTAGCTCGTGATAAGGCGGGGGCGTCATTGACCCCATCACCCGTCATGGCAACAATTTCACCTTGATCCTGTAGGGAAGAGACGATGCGCATCTTCTGTTCTGGTGTGACCCTAGAAAAGATGGAAGCCTGACCGGATGCTTCGCTCAATTGTTGGTCGTCATAATCCGCCAATGCATTGCCGTTCACAGGAGGTATGCCACCTTCGGTGATGTTCAATTCACGGCCGATGGCTTCCGCAGTGTATTGTTGATCACCAGTGATCATTTTCACCCGGATTCCTGCGCGCTGACACACTTCAATGGCGTCTTTGACTTCCGCTCTAGGCGGGTCCATGATACCAACAAGGCCGAGGAAAATGAAACTTGATTCAACACTGTCGATGTCCTCGATGTCTTCATCATCATCAAGGCGACGGGCGCAGAGGGCAATCACGCGCATGGCTTGGCCTGCCATGTCTTTGTTAGCAATTGAGGCCAGTTCAAAGTCAGTTTCCTCGATCGGAACAATTTCCCCATCCTTGATTTTCCATTTCACCAGAGAAACATATCCACCAGCTCCGCCTTTCGAAAAGACCCAGCGTTCGCCTTCATAATCGTGGATAACTGACATTCGCTTCCGATTGGTATCGAAAAAGAATTCATGGAGCCGCGAATGTCGTTGAGCGAATTTCTTCACATCCCCATTGATTTTCCACCCAAGAACTGCGCATGCTGAGTCTGTTGGATCGCCAAGTGCCTGCCATTGTCCATCAACTTTAGAGATTTGAGAATTGTGACATAGACTCAAGCACGCAGCAGAAAGGCGGAAAGCAAGATCGCTTTGATATCCTGAAAGTTCTTCGCCAGTGACAATTTTTCCGTTATACGAAAGTTCACCCTTTGGTTTGAAACCTTCTCCGGAGATAGTGAATGTGCCATCCGTGGTGGTGAGTTGGCGTGCTGTCATCTGATTCTTTGTGAGTGTGCCAGTTTTGTCAGAGCAAATGACAGTTGTGGAGCCAAGCGTTTCAACAGCCTTCATTCGTCGAATGATTGCTTTGTGTTTAGCCATATTACGCATACCAAGGGCAAGCGTAATCACAAGAATAATTGGCAATCCTTCTGGAACAATAGCCACGAAAATCGCGATGGCTACAATAAATTGTTCAACCGCAACCTCTCGCAAATCCGCTGTCGGGTCACCATAAGCAATGATCATCTTGATGGCTACCATGAGTACCGCAACAACAAGCGCTACAATTCCAAGGAATTTGCCCAAGGATTCAAGTTTGTGCTCAAGGGGGGTTTTCGGTGACTCGGAGCCCACGATATCGCTTGCAATCCGTCCAAGTTCAGTGTTCATTCCTATGTTGACCACAATGCCAACAGCACGTCCAGTGGCTACACTGGTGCCCATGTAGGCCATGTTATTTCTGTCAGCGAGCAAAGCTTCGCTAGCAATTGGCGCGGTTGTTTTCTTAATGCTGTCAGATTCACCTGTCAGCGATGACTCATCAATTTTGCATTGATAGGATTCAACCACTCGTACATCCGCTGGCACATTGATGCCTTCCTCGAGTTTGACCACATCCCCGGGAACCAGGAGGGGGGTTGGCACCTCTTGTTCGACACCATCACGAACAACAATACAGCTTGATACGGCCATTTGTTTGAGTGAATCCATCGCCTGTTCCGCCTGACCTTCTTGCCAAAATCCGAAAACGGCATTTGCAGTGAGGACTGAAAAAATGAAAATTGCGTCTCCAGGTTGGTCTGGGTGAATGGAAAGGGCAACGAGTGCAGCACCAATGAGAAGGTAATTGAGTGGATCGTTATATTGGGAGAGAAAACGCAACCAGGCAGGGGTTTTCTCAGGTTCTTGGAGTTTGTTTTCACCATATTTGGCGCGTCGAACTTCAACCTCGGAAGCACTCAACCCTTCAGGCTGGGTCTCGAGCTTGAGATATGTGTCTTCAGATGTCACATCGTGCCATTGTTGTGTTGCCATGAAATTCACCAAAGAAGGGAGGACCCTACATTAGGGGGTTCTATATTGGACTTATGATAATAATGGTGGCACTCCCTTCTCTATTGCAGCGATGTGTTGAACAACTGGCTTGGTTTGGAGACGGTATGAGCGCCGACCATCAGCCGTATATTCCGGCTACTGAATCGCCCAGTGAATTGACACTGCGTGTGATTGTTGTCGGTATTTTGCTCGGTATTTTGATGACCGCTGCAAATGCCTACCTCGGGCTCTATGCAGGAATGACTGTCTCCGCAAGCATACCCGCTGCCGTCATGTCAATGATCATACTACGCGGTATTTTCAACGATGTGAGTATTCTTGAAAACAACGCTGTTCAAACTATGGCAAGCGCAGGAGAGTCGCTAGCGGCTGGTGTGATTTTTACTGTACCTGCTATGTTGGTGATTGGACTGTGGACTGAAATTCAATGGTTCGATACGCTCATGATCGCCACTCTAGGAGGGCTCTTGGGAACGATGTTTACCATCGCCCTTCGACGTCTTTTCATCGTTGAAGAAGCATTACCATATCCGGAAGGTGTAGCATGCCGAGAAGTCTTGGTTGCTGGAGAAGAAGGTGGCGAAGGAGCATTGGCCATCCTTTACGCTCTAGGAATTGGTGCAATCTATGGACTCATGGTAAAAGGTTTCGAAGTCACTCACCACACGGTTGAATCGGCAGTTGGCTTCCTTGGCACACGATTGTATGCTGGAATGGATTTGTCCATTGCTTTGCTGTCAGTCGGTTACATCGTCGGCGTTCGCATTGCTTCGTTCATTTTCTTGGGAGGTGTCTTGGGGTTCGGACTCCTCGTGCCAATGTACGGGCTCATTCATGGATGGCCGAATTCACCAACGCTCGTCGAAGGGTTTTACGACATCTGGGCTGAGCAAATCCGGTATGTTGGAGTCGGTGCGATGGTGGTTGGCGGGGTCTACACCCTTTGGTCAATGAGAAAAACAATCATCACAGGTCTCTCTAAGGCCTTGATCAAAACAGATGGGGAGGCTGAACAACCCCTTCGTACAGAAATCGATTTGCCTCTAGATAAGGTCATCATGTTTTGTGGGTTCCTCGTTCTCATGACTTTCCTGTACTATTGGCAAGCAACGGGATCGCTTGGCTTAGCATTCGCAGGGGCACTTTTCCTTGGCGTAGTCGCCTTCTTTTTCGCTGCAGTTGCAGGTTACATTGCAGGGGTTGTCGGTTCATCCAACTCCCCTGTTTCAGGCATGACCATAGCCACCCTTCTGTTCACCGTAGCGCTTGTGTGGATTGTTGGGGATTTCATGCTTGGCTTGGGCACTGAGGAACTTATGCTGGCTACGTTGTTAATTGCGGCGGTTGTCGCATCGTCGGCAGCGATCGCTGGGGACGTGATGCAGGATTTGAAGACCGGCCACATGGTAGGGGCAACTCCTTGGCGGCAACAAGTGGCTGAAATCATTGGTGTGTTAACCGGAGCAGTAGTGATTGGACCAACCCTTGCCCTTCTGCACAATGCCTTCCAAATTTCCAAAACCGCATGTGCCAAGACAAATTTGAACCTTGCCGTTGCAGACCAATATGACTGCAGCAACGCTCTGTTCGCACCACAAGCTGAGTTAATTGGTGCCATCATTCAAGGTGCATTTGGTGGAGAACTTAACCTCCAAATGGTGACGTTGGGAGCCATCATCGCCATCGTTTTGATCTATCTAAAAATGCCAGTGATGTCTGTTGCCATTGGAATTTACCTTCCACTGGGCCTTTCAGTTCCGATTATGCTTGGTGGAATCATATCCTTTTTCGCTTTACGAACGGCGCATTACCGCGTGGACGGACGCCTTGACATGGTCCCTTCGAAAAAGGCGCAACTCGCAGCGAAAGAAGTTGAAAATCGTGGCGTGCTTATAGGGGCAGGATTCATTGCTGGAGAATCCATCCTCGGAGTGTTCATTGCCGTACTAATTGTGGCCGATATCCGCTTGCCAGAAATCTTCGGCGTTGTCACCCTCAATGATCTCTTCTCGCTGGTATTCTTTGGATGGTTTGTTGCTGTGTTCATTTGGCTTGCGACCCGAGCCCTTCCAAAGGGCGGTCATCTGATGAGCGATGCTGTTGTTGTCGCCAGGGATGTTGCCTCGCGATTCAAAGCGGCTTTGTTGCCAGGGAAGTGATGTTGAGGCCTGAGGTCAACCTTTCCGATGCACAAGCATCAAAGGTCGCCCGTTAAGGCCTCAGAATGAGCAGGGACTTACATGTCAACGAGCATCGAAGAAATTGAAGAGATTGCACGAAAGTGCAGGGTAGAGATTGTGAAGATGGTCTATCGTGCTCAAGCAGGGCACCCTGGCGGCTCGTTATCTGAAATTGATCTGCTCGCGGCGTTGTATGCCACCCGTATGCGCGTTCGACCTGATGAACCAAAGTGGAACGATCGAGACCGATTCATTTTGTCCAAAGGTCACGCCTCACCCGGTATGTATGCCATCCTAGCAGAGATGGGGTTCATCAGCCATGAAGATTTGAAATCATACAGGGTTCTTGGTGGCGTCTGCCAGGGCCACGTTGACATGAAGTGGTGTCCAGGGGTTGATTTCTCCGCCGGATCCCTTGGCATGGGCCTTTCGTTTGGAATGGGTTGTGCTCTTGCGGCTCGACTTGACAACAGCGACCGAAGATCGTTTGTCATGATTGGAGACGGTGAAATGCAAGAAGGAAGCGTTTGGGAAGCTGCGATGGCTGCTGCCCATCATGAATTGGGTAATCTCAAGGTGATCCTTGATCGAAATCGCATACAAAACGATGATTTTTGTGAGGAACAAATGCGCATGTTCGACATACCTGCAAAGTGGAAGGCTTTCGGCTGGAACGTCAAAGAAATTGACGGACATAACATGCAAGAAGTCATGGAAGGACTGGACTTTCTCGAGGCAGAGGAAAATTGCAACGGACCTTCAATCCTGATTGCCCACACCATCAAGGGCGGTGGAATCTCCTACATGGAAAACAACCCTTCGTTCCACGGAGCAGCCCCCAACGAGGAACAGTACAATCAAGCCATGATCGAACTCGGGGAGGTGAAAGCATGACCCGAATGGCTGCGACACGCGATGGTTACGGCCAAGCATTGCTCGACCTTGCAGGCAACCCTAAAGTTGTGGTCCTTGAAGCTGATTTAGGAAAGTCAACCAAGTCCCTTCACTTCCGAAAAGCACATCCTGAACGAACAGTTTCTTGTGGAATTGGAGAACAAAACATGCTGCTTGTTGGCGCAGGTTTGGCTTCCGCAGGTTACATTCCATTCGCCAGCACCTTCGCTATCTTCACTGAACGTGCTTTCGAGCAAATGCGGAACGGAGTGGCTCGTCCCAACCTGCCAGTCCACCTTTGTGGTAGCCACGGCGGTACGCACACTGGCACAGACGGATCCTCCGCACAATCCATTGAAGATCTCGCAGTGTTCCGAACCCTCCCAAACGTTGTGGTGATGCATCCCTGTGATGATGTGAGCACACGAGCACTTACTATGCAATTGCCCGCACTTGGAAAACCATCCTACATGCGCACTGCGCGCAACAAAACTCCGGTGCTCTACGACGGAAGAGAAGCGGAGATTCAAATTGGTAAAGGCGTCGTTTTGGAAGAAGGGACCGATGTGGCCATCATCGCTTGCGGTGTCTTAGTGTCTGAAGCGCTAAAAGCAGCGGACCAGCTGAAGCAAGAAGGCGTCTCTGCGTGTGTTGTTGACATGCACACCCTCAAGCCTCTGGATGGTGCTTTGATTGACAGGCTTGTCGAACAGTGTGGTGCACTCGTCACTGCTGAAGATCACAACATCATTGGTGGACTTGGTGGCGCTGTTGCAGAACACCTCGTTTCAAACACCTTTGCTCCGTTGGAACGGGTGGGCGTCCCTGACCGGTTTGGTGAATCTGGACAAGCTGATGAGATGTTGGAATTGATGCAAATATCTGCTCCACACATTGCTAAAGCAGCACAGAGAGCGCTCACTCGAAAGTGAGCCAAGAACCATTAGCGTCATCGTTCACCAATAACCATGCCCGAAACGGACCGACTGGCCCAAACAAATCGTGTTCTGGAATCATTCATCCAAGAACGGGATTGGGAACAATTTCACACCGTCAAAAACATCATTGCCTCCATTGGGATTGAAGCGGCTGAATTGGCCGAAACTGTCCAATGGTCGAATCCCTCGGTTGATGATGCCAAGAAGGATCCAAAACTAATGGAAAATTTGTCTCATGAATTGGCCGATGTAATGCTGTATTGTCTCCGATTGTGCAGCATCTTGGGACTCGACCCAATTGATTTGATGAATAAAAAAATCATCCTCAATGGAGAAAAATACCCTGCGGATTTAGTCCGTGGTTCCTCTGCAAAATACACAGATTATGTATGAAATCTTTTGAAGGCTGAGGCGCATACTTGATGGAGTGGGTCCGATAACCAATCTTCATGGAGTTCTTTTTGGACACAGCCGACGTAGATGAAATTCGTGAAATAGCAGCTTGGGGCATCTTAGATGGTGTGACCACAAACCCTTCATTGATCAAAAAGAGCGGTCGCGATTTTAAACAAGTCGTTGCAGAAATCGCTTCCATTTGTGATGGCCCAATTTCAGCAGAGGTCACGGCAATGGACACCGAGGGGATGGTGGCTCAAGGCATGGCTCTCAAGAATGAACTTCCAGAAAATGTCATCATCAAGATTCCATGCACTCCAGAAGGATTGGCTGCGACTAAAATTCTCACAGAAGCAAACATCAAAACAAACGTCACGTTGATTTTTTCTGCGTCCCAAGCGTTGATGGCCGCAAAAGCAGGAGCAACCTATGTCTCCCCATTCATTGGTCGAATCGACGATACAGGCCATGATGGAATGAACCTTATTGCGGAAATTATGGAAACCTGGAACAATTATCCAACGATCACCACCAAAGTTCTTGCAGCATCCATTCGACACCCCACACATGTGCTTCAGTGCATTCAATTGGGCGCTCATACCGCAACAATGCCAGCAAAGACATTCCGTCAACTCATGACCCATCCATTAACGGACAAAGGACTTGAAGGATTCATGCGGGATTGGGCCGAAGTCGAAAAGGCTGGAAACGCGTGAAGCCGAGCAAATCAAACCGCTATTGGAAAAGGAGGATTCTTGAATGAAGTCCTCCCCGCTTGTTGTATAGGGGGTACACCATGAGTTCATCGAGAGACCGGCTACAGCAGTTGTTGGATGGTGACCTTTCACCAGAGGACATCGCTGATGACCCAGCGCTCGTTAGCCTTGCAGATCGTCTCTACGGAATCAAAATTGCACCTGCTCGCCCTAAAAAGGCGAGGGACATGGTCGACAACCCTGTCTCCGAAGTGACAGAAGTGGCACCGCCAACTGACATGTTGATCGAGGTCATTGGCGACATTGCCATCGCAGAACCACTCCCTGAGCTCCCATTGGGTGACCTTCCCGCGATTGCTCCAATTCCTGGAGCCAAAGGGAAAATGAATCCTCTTGTCTATGCTCTAGGGGCAGGTCTTGCATTTGTTGTTGCGAACCTCTTTGGTCTGTTCCAATCAGTTCTTGGAAACAACTGTCAAGCAAGTGATCTTTGCCCGGCCGACGGTTACACAAGAATGAATTTACTCGATCTTCACAACCTTGACACTGGTATGGGGTGGTCCCTTCCGTTGCAGGAAGGAGCCTATGGCATCCCGGACCTGGTCGCAGTGCTCGTGCTCACAATTGGCATTGTTGTGCTCATGCGCAGATCGTGATTTCAATGATGTTAGAAACACCAACAGAGGTCCTTTCTTACATAGGAATGATGGCAATCCTTGCAGCATTTGTTCTTGAAACTCGCAATGTGCTTCACAGCAAACAGACCAGCTATCTGGCCCTCATGGCTGTTGGTTCGGCCCTTCTTGGCATCCGAGCTTTGTTGATCGAAGAATGGGCCTTTTTGATCCTGGAAGCGGCATGGTGTTTTGCGGCGGTGTGGGCCTACATTCAAACTCGACAACCCCAAACATCGACCAAGGAACAAGCGTCATCTTGATGAGCAAGAGATGGCCGAAGGGAACCATGAGCCAAGGACCGGGTAAGGCCAAACGTGGCATTCCTTCGAAAGAAGAGAACTTCAACGAATGGTACCCTTTTATTGTTGAAGCAGCAGAATTGGTTGACAAACGTTACCCAATCAAGGGCATGGATGTATGGCGTCCATATGGTTGGAAAACGATGAAGCTCATCGACGCTCTGACGCATCGGGAGATGGAGCGAACTGACCATGAAGAAGTCAATTTCCCACTCCTCATCCCAGAGAATCTCCTTGACCGTGAAAACGCTCTTGTTGCACGGCTGAAGCGTGCAAGGGAAGAAGGCGTAGACCCTGATGACCTCCGCGATGAAGAGGAAGAAGGCGGCTTCAAAAAAGAGGTCTATTGGGTTAAACACGCTGGTGAAAATGAACTTGACATTCCGATGTTCTTGAGGCCAACATCTGAAACGGCGATGTACACAATGTTCCCACTTTGGATTCGATCACACAAGGATTTACCCTTGAAGGTGTATCAAATGGTCAACACTTTCCGATATGAAACAAAACAGACGAGGTCGTTTATTCGGGTGAGGGAGATTCACTTTTTCGAAGCACACACTGCCCACGCTGACGAAGCTGACGCAACTCGGCAAATCGAACAGGATTTGGAAATCGTTGACACAATCATGCACGACCTTTGCCTCCCAGTGATCAAGGCAAAACGTCCCCTTTGGGATACATTCCCTGGCGCATGGTACACCATTGGTATCGATGCAGTAATGCCAAACGGACGAACGCTCCAAGTGGCTTCATGCCACCATTATCAAGACCAGTGGGCCAAGGCTTTCGATCTCACCTATGAAAACCTCGATGCACAACAACAACATTGCCATCAAACAACCTACGGCATGTCGGAACGATTGTTGGGTGCAGTGGTAGGTATGCATGGAGATGAAAATGGACTCATCATGCCACCCGCTGTTGCACCATTC
Organism: Candidatus Poseidoniales archaeon; assembly: GCA_003602645.1. Classification (GTDB taxonomy): domain Archaea; phylum Thermoplasmatota; class Poseidoniia; order Poseidoniales; family Poseidoniaceae; genus MGIIa-L1. The sequence goes on from QQSI01000040.1 coordinate 66,714, forward strand.
CAAGTGGTCGTCTGTCCGATGATCAAGAAGAATTCAGATGTCGACACCGTGGCGGCAGCCGAAGAATTAGCAGCGAAGTTGCGCCGTCATGGTTTGCGTGTCAAGGTTGATTCCCGTGACATTCGTGCAGGTCAGAAGTACTACGATTGGGAAATCAAAGGCGTGCCCCTCCGCCTCGACTTAGGCCCCCGGGATCTCGCTCAAGGAACAGCCTATGCAGCCCGTCGAACAGGAGGCAAAGAACCAATTCCCCTCGATGGAATTGAAGAGACATGCCTTTCAATCCTCGAGGAAATATCAGAGGAATTGCGTCGTCGGTCCCATGCCCACATGAACGATGTTGTCCAACCATTGCCCCCAATCAATTTGATTGATGAGACGTACGTTCTCGAAGGTGATGTTAAAGACGGCCACATTTACGAGTTACCTTTTGATGGAACAGACGCTCATGCAGAAACAATTGAACGATTAACCGGCTTCGCATTCTTAGGGGATTCAACCGATGAATACGAATCAGACCGGCCTTGTCACATGAGTGGAACACCGACACGCCGCCGAGTTCTCTTAGCCAAAACCTACTGACGAAGCATCGAGGTTAGGGGTTGGTTCAACGCTCTTGTCAGTGGTGTATGATGTTGAAATCATTCAGTCCATGTACCATGGAAATCTTCAGCATTGTCAACCCTGATGAAAAGGTCAAGAGAACTCCACACGAGGCTGTTAAAACCGCTTTCCATGCCTTCTTGACCGCCAGCTTTGGCCGTCATAAATTCAAATGTATCGGATGGAGAATGCCATTCTTGCCAGAAGGAGATGTCACCACCGGGGCTGAAAAAATTGAATGTCGGATATCCTTCAGAGAAGAACGAACAATGATCAGAGGCACATGATTCTGCAATTTGCCAAGTGATTGGGTTCGCTTCGGTTGGCTGGTATGATAAATCATCATCAATCGTGGTTCCAACCCAGTCATACATTCGTTCCATATTGGATTGACTTGCACCAGCGATACTAATGGTCCAATCGTATTTTGTGGCCGAAAAGATCTCTCCACCTGGGCCAATAAGAGGCTCCGCCAAAGGTACAATCGGATAGTTGAGGGAGACCATATCGAAGTTCATGTAGGCGCGGACTGATACATTTTCTGGAAGGTGCTCCACGTAAGCAAGCGACCCGAGGAGACCTTCTTCTTCGCACGCCCATAGGGCTGCCACCACAGTATGATCAAATTCCATTTGTGCAAGGGCTTGGGCCATCTCCAATGAAACAGTCGAACCTGATGTGTCGTCGTTTGCTCCTTCGTTGGTACCGCCACCTGGTGGGGTGAACATGTACGCAATGTCGAAATGTCCTCCAATCACAATGTATTCATCAGGTGTGACTCGGCCCCAATTGTAACCAACAACGTTGAGTTGATCGGGATCATCATCATAGCGAGTGACTTCCACAAAATCGAACCCCATCAATCGCATTTCTTCAGCCATCGCTTCCGCTGCTGCTTCGTATGCCGCGCCACCCTCGTGAACTGAGGCTGAAGCACACCAACGGTTGTTGTATGAATTCGTCAGCATGTCGATGGTTTCGAAAGCCCGCCGTCCATCAACGAGCATCAACTCAGCACTTTCCTCTAGTTGGACCGTGTGATTGACCATCAAGGAATCAGCCGTTATATTGAATCCAATGAACGTCCGTTCGGTGTCCAAAATAAGAACATCAATGGTTTTAACATCAGCATCAAAATCCATTATGACATCGTCCCTGTACACACCAAATTCATCCATGAAGAAGGCCCCAGGTGTTCGTTCGACAGTGTAACCAACATTCGAATCAATGTGAAGCGTGTAGACTTGACCCCTTGGTGCAATTGCAAAATTCAATGATTCGTCAAACAAAAGTGTACTGGTTTCTTCAACCTCAGTTTCACCATAACAGCCTGACATAATCATACTGATCATGAGCAAGCTTAACAGCAGCGAGCGAAGACGATCCATGCTGAATGGTTAGGGTTTCCCTATATCAAGTGACGGAACTTGAGCCTCGCCGTCACATGCCGAAGGAAGATGGATCAAGATCCATGTCGCCATCCTTCATCATCTTCCGCATTTGTTTGTTGAGTTTGCGGTTTCCGCCCATACCCTTCATCATCTTGCGGGAACGGTTCCATTGTGCAATGAGCTCTCTGACGTCTTTTTCTCGAACCCCTGCACCTCGAGCGACTCGGCGGATCCTGTCAGCCTTGATTTTGGCTGGTTCGTTCTTTTCCCAAGCAGTCATGCTGTCCATGATGGTTCGATACCGATCGAGGTTGCCTTGCATGGCCTCCTTTTGCCCTTTTGACATGGCACCCATTCCACCAAGCATGTTGCCTGGCAAAAAGGACATCAGTTTGTCGATTGTTCCAACCTTTGACATCATTTCCATTTGTTTGTACATGTCGTTGAGGGTGAACCGTCCACTCATTAGGCGTTGAGTTAATCTCATGGCTTCTTCTTCGTCCATGTCCTCGGGAGCCAAATCGATGAGGCCCTGAATATCACCCATGCCGAGAAGGCGCGAGATGAATCGATCCGATTCAAACTTCTCCAAATCCCCGATGTTTTCACCCACACCAATGTGGACAATTGGAGCACCGGTTGCTGCCACTGCCGAAAGAGCGCCACCACCGCGGGCTGTACCGTCCAATTTTGTGATGACAATTCCGGTGACGCCAGCAAGTGTATGGAAGGAGGCGGCAACGGGCCCTGCAGCCTGTCCAACTTGTGCATCGATGACAAGCCATCGCTCATTGGCACGAGTCAAGCCAGAAATTTGTTCCAATTCATCCACCAATTCCTGATCGAGTTGATGCCGTCCTGCAGTGTCGACAATCACGAGATCTGCAGCCGCACATGCTTTCAAACCGTTTCGAACAATGGTTGGCGCATCCTTTGTTTCAGGTTCGCCATAGACTTGAACTGTTGAATCTTCTAGAAGTTGCGAGAGTTGAGCATAGGCGCCAGGTCGGTGCACGTCGGCCTCAATGACTGCTACACGGAGACCATGCTTCCGACGGTACCATTCAGCCAATTTAGCGGTCGTAGTGGTTTTTCCTTGGCCGTACAGACCAACCAACAGGAGGGTTGCTCCATGGGGTTGGAATTCATGTGCTGGTCCAAGTAAGCGGACCAGTTCGGTGTAAAGGATATTCATGGCATGAGTTTGCATTGTTATGCCGGGGCGCGGTGTTTCTTCACGAAGCCTTGACTCCATGCGCTCGACGATTTCCTTTGTTTGACGAACGTTAAAATCCGCTTCTTGGAGTGCTCTACGAAGGCTTCGTGTCATTTCGCGAAGTTCTTCATCATCCAACTTGCGTTTATTCTTCAGCAACCCGATGGAGCGGAAAATACCCCTAGAAAGGCCTTCGAGTGCCATAACTCACCCTACCGGCTTCCCCATTTCAATGCACCCATCATTCCGTGTGACTCACGATTCATCAAGCGGAACATCAAGGTGAAGAACGTCACCCTCCAATTTTGCTTTCACCTGACTGGCTTTTGTGGGCACAGAAGTGACGACTTCTCGTTCACGACCGTTGAGTCCGACAAACAGAACACCGTCCTCACTGCGCAAGGAGAGATCATCCCGATCAATGCCAGGATAGTGCAATGAAATATGCTCAATAGAACCNTCGATATGCTTTGTCATACCACGATGTATAGAATGTTTGACAGCCTCACCGATGGTGTGTGGGCCGAGGTCTTCGGGATGGTTTTGGACTTCCCCATACAGCCGTGTTCCTACCGTTCGTAACGCTTCAACCCCAACCACCTCATCATCGAGCAATTCCATTGTTGCGATGTTGACATCCGGCATGGATTGCTCTAATTCTGCAACACGGCCGAGTTCTGCCGTTCTTCGATTGGCCAAAAATGGATGATCGAATTCAGGTGTAAGACGATTAACAAGACAATTTGGCACGGGTAGGTTGTATTCAAGCAGCGACTCATGGGCTCGAAGGGTTTCGTTAATGCCCATTCGCTCTGGGATTGTCACCAATGTGAAGGATGTAATTTCTTCATTGGAAAGAACACGTCGGACATGAAGGACCCTTCTGCGAAAGCGTTCAAGTTCTTCTTTCATTGAATCGCTTTCCTTTCGCCCAAAAATCATCGAGCGTAATCCACCGGATACCCGCATCATTCGAATCAAGCGATCGCTCCATGATTCAATCAACTCAGGGAGCGATAAAAACCTCAATGTGTGGCCCGTAGGGGCAGTGTCAAACACAATCACATCCCAATTTGGATCTTCGACATGGCGAAGCAATTCATCAAATGCCAGCGCCTCATCCAATCCAGGAATCACCATATCTGAGGTTTTTACTTCATCCCTTACCGAATCCATTTCTTCTTTGGCGTTCGGATCAAGCATCATGCTCAGGCCGCCTAAACCACCGAGTCCACCGCTTCCGTTCATACCATTCATCATTTCACCCATTTTCGGAAGAACAGAGGAAATCTTCGATTCAGGATCCATTTCCAAACCAAACAAGCCAGGTACACCTTCAACTTCAGTCGGGTTTGAATCCAATTTAACGCCTAAAGAATCAGACGTCGAATGTGCAGGGTCGCTCGATACTAAGAGGACGCGTAAACCTGCATCAGCAAGCCAAACGGCTGTTGCGGCAGATGTTGTTGTTTTGCCAACGCCGCCTTTCCCACCAAACAACAAAAGCCGAGCCATATTGTCTGCTGGGCTTCGGGGTCTTTGAATCCAACGCCGTCTATGAATTGGGGCAACGCTTTGATGAAGGGCACCCTCCACCCCTCAACCATGGCCTCAGCATTTTTTCTGTTTCAGGCCGCATCTATCACCTCCTTGTTGGGAATGACGCTTGGTTGGCGGGGAGTCATGACCAAGTATTCTGGGTTTTATGACCTTCCAACAGCTTGGAGCAATGTGTTTTGGGGTCTTTTGCTGGGTGGATTCTACGCCTCACTCACACACAACTACATCCTCAATCCCTACCTTAGAATGGTTGAAGATTCACAGGCTCAAATTCCGAATCCATTGGATTTGCTGTTCCTCTGCCTTGTTGCGTCGATTGCTGCGCACATGTTGCTGCGCCGTGAGCGCGTCCGTACAGGCTCATCCCAGCCGACGAGCGGTTGGGCGCTGGGGCTGGCGATTGGAGCCATGATGGGCATGGTTCACCTCTATCGAGTGTATGCTGGCTATGACACCGTCCTCTCATGGAAGCTTTGGGTAACAACCATCGGTTTCGGTTTGTTTGCACCACGTACAGAAGCCCTCATCTGCAGTTTCCATGGGCACCTGATGCTTCAAGGAAAACGGTGGGGTGCTGTACTGCGGTCAACATTTTGGCGTTGTTCTTACGTGGTCATGTTCTCATACGCAACCATCGACCCCTTGGCTTGGGTTTTCATCGTACCATTCACCTTGCTGATCGACAAAAAGGCGAAGGTTTGGATTTGGGATTCAATACCAAGCGAAGGAAAGAAACGTCTTCGAAAGATGTGGGCCCGACAAGTTCGTGAGGCACGAAACACCAACAACGGAAGCCAAGAAACAGCCTAAATTAAGTAAAGTAATGCTTACTTAACTTACACCTCAACTAATGAAGTGATTTCGTCGGCTTCTTTGAAATAAGCATTTATGGGGTCTTCCGCACACAACGGTTATACAACG
>QQSI01000041.1 GCA_003602645.1 Candidatus Poseidoniales archaeon
GTGGCAACTGGCGGTGGTGGTGCGGTAACCACAGGCGCTGGTGTAGGAATTGCTGCAGGTTGTACTGGGGCGACAGGGGCGGCGGGAACTTGTGCAGGAACTTGTGCTGGTTGGACCTGCTGCACGTGTTGAACAGGTTGTTGCACTGTTGCATAATCTGGCATGGTCGCCATACCTGCTTGAGCAGGCATTGGGTGTGCAGGTGCCTGATTCCATTGCGGTTGATTGAAATCCTTCCCTGTACCATCGTCACGACGGCGCATGAGGACCACTGCAACACCAACAACGACGCCAAGAATTCCAATGGTCGAGCCAACAATTAGACCTGTGTTTGATGATTGAGCCTCGCTGCTTCCATCGCCCTTGTCATCCTCATCCTTTGTCTGGTCTTCTTGTTCGACTTCCTCTCCATTCGCAATCGCTTGGGCTGCTTCTTCTGTGCCATCGTGCTGACTGGTATTACCAGACACAACTGCGGAAGCATCTGCTGCAACTGCTGTTCCGTCAAGTGTTGAGGATTCGGTGACGAAGGCAACGGATGCCATGTGAGCTACCCCCCCATCAAGGGCGACCACATTGAGATTCACGGTGTACTCGTTTCTGTCCGTGGTGTCGCTCACAGTGAAGGTCACTGTAAAGGGCAAATCGCCATTTGAATTCATGGCACCAAATTCAATGACGGCTGAATCCAACAACGCTTGGTTGTAAGGTTCAATGAAAATATCCAATGCTCCACCAAGCGCCAGGTCGAGTCCGTTGTGTGCGTTAATGACGCCCTCGATGGACATAGCACCGTTGGTGATGATTTGTTCGCGCTCCTCTATTTCCAAAGAGAATTCAGGCAACGAAGTGAGCGTAAAGGTGAGTTCATCAGAATGGACGTTGCTACCCGCAGTACCGGTTACGATCACGGTGTAATCTCCGGCGGTGAGATTAGCAGGTATGGTGAGGGTCAAGATCGACATGAACGGAGCAGAACCACGGGCAAAGTCAAGTTGAGCCGTGACACCATCTGGGACGGTCACACTGACGCTAACATCTGCACCAAAGCCATTCACTGGTTCGATGAAAATAGGCGTAGGTACAACCCATTCCGCACCTTGTGGTAAGACGATCCATGGATCGAATGTAAGAATCTCAAAGTCTGGGTCATTGTCAACGGTAAATGGAATCGTGATTGAACGCTCAGCTCCGCCGCTTGAAGAACCTGTAACGGTAAGCAGATACTCTCCACTGGTGAGGTTCATTGTATCGACAATCACCGTACCTGCGTCATCGATGGTCAGCTGGTATTCATCAAACATAATCGGTGCATTCTCTGCGTTCAAACTCGCACTCATGTTGACGGTTGCGTTGAATTCGTTGAACCCAACGACATTCACCCATGCCGCGAATGGCAAGCCCATCTTGGCTACNTCATCAGGAACGCTTGGTAACAGGGTGAAATCAGGAGTNGCCCAGTCGTTGTTGCCTTCTCGTCCAGCAAAGACTTGGATTCCGTTGGCTGTTACTGAATCATTGCCCACCGTGAAGTCCTTTGTCGAAAGATGACGGTAGTTAAGAGGCAGTGCATCCGATGCAGGAACATCGATTGAAAACAACTCGCAGCCACCCATTTCAGAGGACATCGAAATCGAACCATCGCCCACAGCAGCCTCACTCCAAACAGTTCCTTCCTCAATTGGGAAGTGGAAGTGATCCATGCCCTGAGCGTAGATGAGGTCTGAGCGGAACACCGTTGTGGTGCTCATGTCGCTCATGTCAGGGACACAACCGAATCCAAGGTCAACGTCTCCCGAACCATCGTCACCACCGTTTCCGTCACCATTGCCGTTTCCGCCTCCGCCATTTTGAGCATCAGAACATCCCATCATATCGACGAGCGCTCCTGTCATGGTTTCTGGGCACATGTCGTCCGCATCGCTCACACCATCACCATCAGCATCACTTCCAGCAGAGCCACCGTTTCCGTCACCATTGCCGTTTCCGCCTCCGTTTTGGGCTTCAGAACAACCGTTCAGATCAACCGAGGCACCGGCCTCAGTGTTTGGACAATCATCATCCGTGTCAGGAACTCCGTCGTTATCGCCGTCGTTGCCTCCGCTGCCTCCGCCGTTGTTTTGGGCTTCAGAACAACCCCAGTAGTCAACTTCCGCTCCAGGGGCAGTGCCTGAACAATCGTCAAAAAAGTCCTCGACACCATCACAATCCTCGTCTGGTTCGCCATCGGACGTCGTGCAACTTCGTCCAGAGGTTTCATCGCTGTTCATGGCACCAATGCCGCCGGATGTTTCCATTTTGGAAGTGAAGGTGATGTTTTCGTGGACCAGTGAAAGGTCGGATGTAGCATAACATGCAACCCCGGTTTCTTCATCGGTGGTGGTCGTGGTCATGCCGAAGAAACTCATGGAGAAGGTCATCTTTCCTTCCAAAGAGACTCTGTAACATTCGTTTCCTGAAACTGTTTCTGTCCCTGTTACAGTCATTTGATGATATTCGCTGTATTCAGCGCCCATCATGCTTGGCATGGTGACTGTGAAATTCCAGAAATCACCGGCGGTCCACGCTGGTGCAGAAGATGCTGTGGACGATGCTGAGTTTGCGAACTGATAGGAAGAAAGCGATTCAGTGTACAAGAGGTTGCCCTTTGCATCGAACATCTCTGTTGCTGCGTTCCAGCCAACTGCCGGTGCATACCAGTGGACGAGGTAACCCGCATCGATTTCAAGAACATAGGCCCCGCCACCGGCTTCGGTCATGGTTGCGTTCACTGAGACGATGTAGAGTCCACCGTAGTCGGTTTCCTCTTCCCCAAGGAACAGCGTGTCCCTCGTTTTACCTGGATTGCTTGCGCCTAGGTGAGTGCCTTCTTCGTCCCAAACTGACATTGAAACGCCATCGCCTGCAGCGTGTGAAAGGGTCAACAGGAGGGTTTGACCGGGCTCCAGCCAAACGCCAAAGTAATCCAATTCATCATTCCACATATCGACTGCACCGCGTACGACATCACCAGGATAGACTTCCTGTCCGGTGGTGTTGAGATCATTTGGTTCAACTTCTTCAATGACATCAACATAGCCGGCATCGGTAAAGGAGGGACTTTCCACATCATCCAACGACGGTTGGGCTAGCATTGGGTGCATCAGAGCAAGGACAAGTATCATGGCAACTGCAAATCGCATGATAAATCCTTATGATGAGTCGCATATAATCGTTAAGTTACACATATGTAACTATTCCATCGACAGAAAGTCCTCGATTCCAAATAAATCACACTGCATTTCAAGGGTTCACGCTAAACACCCTTGCACAC
>QQSI01000042.1 GCA_003602645.1 Candidatus Poseidoniales archaeon
TTGGTCGATGGAAAGGTCATCCGTAGAGAAGACGGAAAGGTGCTCAAGCCTGAAGGCTGGCAGGCACCGCAACTCGCCCAGTTCCTCAATGAGTGAACTTCAGCCGTTCAGCATTGCTCGTCGCAACCGGAGCACGTTGACCCTGCTTGCGCAAGGCCAACGTACAACCATGTGTTCACCGTCAAACAGGTTCACTCGCTCTTGCGAACAAGGGTTGAGGTTATCAAAGCGAGACATGTGGAAGAGCCATGTCCCGCCCGGTTGCCTTGCTCACTGGAGGAGGAAGAGGCATCGGCGCCGCAACTGCAAAACGCCTTGCAGCCGACGGCTATGATGTTCTTTTGACCTACAACACCTCTTCCAAACCAGCCGAAATGGTCGTAGACGAAATTCGAGAACGGGGTGATGATGCGCTTGCAATCAAGGTGGATTGTGCGAACACAGGTGAAGTTGGTCTGCTGGGCATTCATCCTTGGATGGCCCGGGGCATTGACGTACTTGTTCTCAACCATGGTGCATACGAGCGAATCCCGGCACAAGATTTGACCATTGAATCCCTACGAAGAACAATGGCGGTTAATTTTGAAGGAGCAGTAGCCGTTTGGAAAGCCGTACAACCTCACCTTACACAAGCGGCAAGAATTGTTGTGGTCGGGTCTCAACTCGGTACACGTGGATCTCCTCACGGCGCTGATTATTCAGCTTCGAAGGCAGCACTGTCGACTTGGGCTCGTTCACTAGCACAGGCCGTCGGACCGGAGGGGAAGCGGGTGAACGTGCTCGCCCCCGGGTATGTCGACACTGACATCCTTGCAGGTGACAGTCAAGAAAAGCGAGCACAAAGAGAAAGTGAGGTGCCCTTGAAGAGAATCGGTAGCCCAGAGGACATGGCCAACACAATTTCATTCCTCATCGGCCCTGATTCAAACTACATTACAGGTGCAGTGCTTCACGTCAATGGCGGATTATACCTTCCCTGAAGGTGTTGGACAGCCTTGTATAGGGTCGAGTCAAGCCATTGATGCAGGAGGCGGAAAGATTGGTTCAAGATTGGGATGACGATGGCGCCTTCGAAGATCTTGCCAATCGACCAATTGATGAATCGGACCTCGTTGAACGCGACCCTTTCGATATATCGCGGGCCCTCGAAGGTGCCGCACTCGAACACCTCAATCCAGAAGTAAAGCGACTGGTGCTCCACTCGAAATTCGAACCTTCGGGCGACCAACCTAAAGCAATTGAAAAATTAATTTCCCAATTGGAAAATGGGCAAGAACGCTGCGTTTTGTTGGGCGTCACAGGGAGCGGGAAAACATACGCTATGGCGCAGGTCATCCAGAAACTCAACATCCCTACCTTGATCATCAGCCACAACAAAACACTTGCAAGGCAGTTGTATCACGAAATGGCAGGCTATTTCCCTGAGAATGCTGTTGACTACTATGTGTCTCATTACGACTATTACCAACCCGAAGCATACCTAGCGAAGCGAGATATGTACATCGAAAAAGAGCTTTCCGTCAATGAACGAATCGAGCAAGAACGGTTCGCCACAATTGCCTCACTTGTCACTCGGCCTGATTGCGTGATTGTCTCCTCCGTTTCGTGCATTTATGGATTGAACCCGCCAGAAACCTTTCTGGAATACCATGTAAGGGTTCACGTTGGCCAAGAAATCGAAACAAGTGATTTGCTCAAGGAATTGATCACCCTTCAGTATAAACGAACAACAACCGACCTCAATCGAGGCGATTGTCGAGTTCGGGGCGAAGTGGTTGACGTTTGGATGCCAAGCCGTGATGACCCTCTACGAATCCAGTTTGATTTCAACGGAATCACCAAAGTATCAGTGTGCGATCCTGTAAGTTGGGACGTATTGGATGATTTGGATGAAGCGTGGATTCATCCCAAAGAGTTCTACATGACCAGTCCAGAGCGGCTTGAAGCAGCCCTCCTTTCCATCGAAGATGAATTAGATGACCGTGTTGCGCACTTTGCCAGTGAAGGAAAAGAGTTGGAGCGTCACAGAATAGAGCAACGAACCCAGTATGACTTGGAAATGATAAGAGAAATTGGCCATTGCCAATCAATCGAGAATTATTCCCTTCATTTTGATGGGCGAGAAAGGGGGCAGCGTCCACACTGCTTGTTGGATTTCTTTGCAGCATGCGCCAAGCAATTCCACGGAGATCCGAAAAAATTCCTTGTCATCATGGACGAATCACACGTCACCCTGCCCCAAGTCGGAGGCATGTATTATGGCGACCGTTCTCGAAAAGAAAGCCTGATCAACTTCGGGTTCCGTTTACCGACCGCTGCGGATAACCGCCCTCTTAAAATTCCAGAATTCCAGAGTCTTGTTCCTCAAATGGTCTATGTTTCAGCCACGCCCGGTGAACGGGAATTGCGACATTTGTGCGAATTGACCAATCAACCCCTTCCCAAAGGCCTGCTCCATGCACAGTCTGGGGGAGGGGCGGGTCCGAGGGATCTTGAAAAGAAGCACCCTGACAGCGAATCTTTGTACCACATGGTGCAGCATATCGATGGAATCGCCAAAATGGAAATCCGCCCGACTGGATTGTTGGATCCTGAAATTGAAGTCCGCCCTACAAGCGGGCAAATGGCAGACCTACTCAGTGAAATCAATGTGAGGGTCGACCGAGGGGAACGCACCCTTGTCACCGTCCTCACGATAAAATTCGCAGAGGAAGTAGCAGCATACCTCAATCGAATGGGCATCAAGGCTCACCACTTGCATTCTGAAATCGACACCATCGAACGCACAGAAATCATCAACGCTCTTCGGATTGGCCACATTGATGTCATCGTTGGAATTAACCTCCTCCGAGAAGGCCTGGACCTCCCAGAAGTCAGCCTTGTCGCCATCTTCGACGCTGACCGCCAAGGGTTCCTTCGAAATGAACGCAGCCTGTTGCAGACCATTGGCCGGGCTGCAAGGAACCTCAATGGTCATGTGGTCCTGTACGCTGATGGAATGTCGCAAGCCATGCGGGCTGCCATAAGCCAAACGCTCGAGCGAAGAGAACGCCAACAAGCATACAATGTGGCCAACAACATCACGCCAAGAAGCATTGTGAAAGAACTGCCAACAATGAACTCTGATGTGGACGATTTGATTGCTGGCACATCCAGTTCAAAAGATGGAAACCGAAGGCTTGTCGCCAAGAAAGGCGGCCGGAAGGAAGGCGATTGGGCACAGAATCTCAACCTTGGTGCTGGCGCATGGGCCTCCGGGTCAGGACAAGATGGTAGCGCGGGGGTGGCTAGGAATAACTCAATTGGAAATTCAAATAACCAATTGGATAATTCTGTGAATCTCAATGTTGAATCGCTTTCCCCGGCTCAAAAAGAAGATTTCCTAAAGGAACTCAAATCTGCCATGCAAGTGGCAGCTAAAAATCTAGATTTCGAAGAGGCCGCACGCTTGCGCGATCGAATCTTTGAACTCGAGCAGGCCTAAGTCCACACCCTACGGGTGTGATGCTGTGCGGGGTGGGCAGGTTCATGTGGAAGGCGTGTGTGGATTGCACCATGGCCATTCAACCAGACGATTTTGACATCCCCGTTGTTGACTATGCTTTCAACGATGTTTCCACTCCTCGTTCCTTAATCGATCAAATGGGCCAGGCAGGCGGTTTTACCGCAACCAAATTATCCATGGCGAGAGATATTTTACTCGACATGAAAAAGCAAATTGACGCTGTGAACGGTGATTCCACGAAAGTGTGCAACTGGCTGTCATTCCCTGCATGCTTGTGTGCAACAGGAACCCGAGGTTTCTTTGTTGAAGCACTCAAGCAACAGATGTTTAACGTCGTTTCAACAACTTGTGGAATGCTCGACCACGACATTGCCCGTGCTCACAAACATTACTATCACGGCGCATTTGAATTGGACGACATTGAACTCGGCGAACACTCCTTGATGCGACTTGGCAATGTGATCGTACCCAATTCTTCTTACGGGGAAATTATCGAAGAAGTGCTGACTCCAGTGCTTGAAGAAATGTATCAGGATCGATTAACGGAAACTGGAAAAACTGGGGCTGACGCTTGGCTCGGCTTCGGCTCAATACATTTGGTCTGGGAACTTGGCAAGCGAATTGGAACCCCTGATTCGTTGATCTATTGGGCCTACAAGCACCAAATTCCTGTGGTCATTCCAGGGATTACTGATGGCTCAATCGGAGCACAATTGTTCATGCTACGGCAGAAACACCGAGACTTTCACATTGACACCCTCGCTGATGAGCAAGTGATGAGTGACTTGACTTGGGATGTTGAAACTTCGAACGCCTTGATGGTCGGTGGAGGTATTTCCAAACACCATGTGATTTGGTGGAACCAATACCGCGGCGGACTTGACGCCGCAGTGTACGTCACAACCGCTCCAGAACACGATGGAAGTCTCTCTGGCGCTCGACTTCGCGAAGCTATCTCCTGGGGTAAAATGCGACCTGAGGCCCCCAATGTTTGCGTGGAGGGGGATGCAAGCGTGCTATTACCCCTGATTGGTGCGGATGTGTTTCAGCGGGGTGATGCATCGTGAATGACAGACAAAAAATGGCTCTTTTGCTGACCGCACTCATGGCCTTGATGCCGCTGGCTGGGTGCTTTGGTGCAAATGAGCCCGACGAGCAAGAGGAATTGGAGGGTGGCTTGTTTGACTTTGCTGATCAGCTCAGAGGAACGACATGGTACCATTACCCCGGCGGAGCAAACGCCATGAACAACACCTCCGCACTCGTCGGTGACAACATCCCCTACTTTAGCCAAGGAACCTACTATGCTACTGGTTACTCAACATTCGAACCAACCATGGGCATCACTTCAACCGACAATATCTATTTCACAAGTTATGGAAATGGTCCGCAAGGATCCACAGCCATTGTTCAGTGCACGAACATGATTGAAATGAAAAACCTCAGTGATTTCAGTTGCGAGAATGTCTACGGGCCGGTCCTTCCAGTCGCTAATTCCAATGATCCCTACGTCTATGTTGACCCCTGGACCGATCGAATCATGAAATTTGACATGCACGCATTGTTGGGGATGACGGTCGAATGGAGCGATGATGAAGGCGATTCATGGTTTGGCCCATCAGTGGCCACATCGTACTCTGTTCAAGACCACCAAACCATTGCCTCTTCTCCCTACGGCGGCATTCTTCACGAAACCCTCTGGGTGTTCTGCATCAATGGAAACTACCCGTCCCCGCTTTGTTCACAAAGCCAAGACGGAGGATTGACATGGGGACCTGAACTTCCCGGAGCACCGGTTGATTGCCAAAGCGGTGGTCTATCCGCACACATTATTGGAGCCGAAAACGGGAACTTCTACCGTGGACAAATTGGATGCGACGGTACGGGTTATTCAATGTACAAAACCGAAGATGGCGCGCTCACATGGACAGAACACCGACTGCCTACTGAAGAATCCGGAACAGCCGATACGTGGAACGCTGAAGAAGCACAGGTGGACACCGACAGCGAAAGCAACGTGTACGCTATGTGGATGGGCAACGACAACATGCCCTACTTTTCCTACTCTATTGACGATGCAAACACATGGTCAGACGCTGTTATGGTTGGGCCAACTCACCTCGAAGGCACAGGATTCCCTGTCGTTATTGCTGGGGATCCCGGACGCGTTGCGTTTGGCTACATTGGAACTGAAGGCGATGGCCTGTGGCACGGATACATCTCAGTCATGACCGATGCGTTCAGTGAAAACCCATTGATTACCACAGTCCAACTCAACGCACCTGATGATCCACTTGACGATGCAAGCCCAACGTGTGGGTACGAACGCTGCGGTGGATTTGGTGACTTTATTGACATGCAGATCGATGCCTTTGGGCGCCCATGGCTCTCGCTTTCCCACAATCCGAACGGCGACACGGGAATTATGGGTACATTCATGGTTGGTCCAACGCTGGTTGGAAATGTAACCTCACTGAATGCCCTCCCCGAGGGTGGCACTCAAACACTGAGTTGAGAAGGGTCAAGCATCGATGCCAAGCAATGCATCAATGAGGTCCGGATTGGAACCAATGGGCGCCATCCATCACCGTCTGCATGGTGCAATGCGTCGTGAACGTTTGACAAATCAGGGCGAAGCGACGAATTTTCTTTGATTGACATTGGCGGTTGATCCGTGATCACAAGAGGTTGGAGTTCGATGTTGGGCGCTGGCGCAGCGGTTAACTCCTCGATGCCAAAAACTCCAGATTGACCTGCCATTGTGCGTTTGTAAAGGAGGTAAAATTCCTCGTAAGTTTGCTGAATCGACCAGGCACGCCGGCCCGACATCGAGCAAAAGGGTGGGAAAGGAGTGTCGCACATCAACAAACGTGCCAGTGCATCAGCCACATCAAGCTCAGCGACCCACCAATGGTCCTGGCCCATTGAGAAGGAGGGTTCCTTGCCAGACTTAAGCGCAGGCAACCATGCCGCGAAAGAAGCGGGAAGGGAAAACGGTTGGACTCTCATTGGGATCATGTCGTAAATGAGCACTTCAGCGTCTTGCCAACCAAGCGAGGCCCTCTTTTGCTCTGCAGCATGAATGTGAATGAGTTC
This sequence comes from Candidatus Poseidoniales archaeon, assembly GCA_003602645.1. Lineage (GTDB taxonomy): Archaea > Thermoplasmatota > Poseidoniia > Poseidoniales > Poseidoniaceae > MGIIa-L1. Next base: position 6,602 of record QQSI01000042.1, read on the forward strand.
AATGTCACTCAGTTCTGGTTGAGTTGACCAGCCCTCTGCTCTTTCTAACGAGGCATGGCCAAACAAAAGCACACGATGGCCAGACGATGGTGCAAGGTCCATACTTGAGAAGACGGACGCATGGCCGAACTCAAGTTCTGCAGAAAATGTGGTTTTAATCGCATCAAGGATGGTCGGCTCAATCACCAAATGGGTATTTGTTCTCAGCAATCGCTCAATTGTGGCATAAACAAGCGATGAGGATTCACCAACGATGTGAATCACTGGGTGTTCAGCCATGACCCATCCCACACAGCCTCTGCTCATCAAACAATCGCGATGGCATGAATGAAAGCGACCTTTTTCCTTCGAATTATACGCCATTGAAAAAGTAAATTTTGCCTGATTTTCCAATTGAAAAATGATATTTTCAATATGGATTCGCTTCGTAACTCGCACACCCTAATGGCCAATCTATGGCGAGATGAGAGATGCTAGTTTTGCTTAGCGCAGAACCTGGGATCGATCAAGAACACGTGTCGATTTCCGTCTTCGCAATTGAAATATAGATTATCCAACAGCCTGACACCGACAATCGAATACGGATCAGAAATCGATTCCACGGCATGTCAAATCCGATGAAAACCATATTGAAATTAAAATTATACGACATCGGTCAAAATTGAATTATCGAGTGATTTTCAATTGGAATCAATTGCAATTATACGACAAACCCAATTGGAAATCACTTTGAAATCGGGAAAGAGTATAAAGCCCTTCAAGGAAACCAGTGGATAAGTCGGGCACAACCCGACCAAGGAGATGGGAAAAAATGCCGAACGACAAATACGACATCCAGGAGTTACTCCAACGGGATGTTTACGTGAACGATAAGAAAGTAGGAACGATTGTGGGTGAACGCCACCACCCAAACGAAGCGCGTGTGCGATCAATGCGGATCCAAGTGGATGCAGGTGTCGCAGACGAATTCATGCGGAAGCCCGCAGAACTAGCGCCTTTGCCAAAAGAGTTGGTCCATAGCATCAGAACAGATGGGACTGTGAAACTATCGAAATCCATGAGAGAACTACAACGACGATGGCGAGACACCGTCCGCATCGATGAAAAGTTGTACGCACCAGACGAAATGCTCGATCGAGCAGTCCTCGACAACCAAGGTCGAGAAATTGGGGTCATCACTGACTTATTCAAGGTCAAGCGCACCTACAAAGGCGTCATCGTCAAGACCAGAATCAGCATTCAGAAGGAGTTCGGTGTTGAAGCTCAACTTCGCGTGCCGATCACTGCTTTTTCACGAACCCGTGAACGCTTGGATGAAGTCGTCTTGTCTCGAACGTTTGACAAAGTGTTGAGTTTACCCTCATACATTAGCATCAACGAGATGAGCGACGAAAACGAGTGAGCGTTAAGCACCACGCTTTCAGCATTTGCCGCTCCGTCAATCTTATGACGGGGAGGCGAGTCGGCCGGTTTACAGTTGCGCGGGTAGCTTAGTCGGTTGGAGCACCCGGCTGATAACCGGGAGGTCGCAGGTTCAAGTCCTGCCTCGCGCACTTTACCTTCATGGATCATGCACGCATGTGCAAATCAGCATTCAACTTTGTTGATGAATTTCCAGAGCGTCCTCGTGAAAAAACGTAAAACACCAGCAAAGAACATGAAGGGCCCGCGCCGGCATTCACCATGAGGGAAAGCATGGTCGTCTTGTCGGGGAGCAACTCACGCCTGTTGGCGACTCAACTTGCAGAATCCCTTGGTTGGGAGCATCATTCACTTGAGACACGCAGATTTCCTGACTCGGAAGGGTACATCCGGATCCCGACTGAAGTCATTGAAGCGGTGAGGAAAGAACCTGTCGTCCTGGTGTCAAACACCTTTCCGGACGCTGGGATCGTGGAAACATTACTGATGCTTGAAGCAATCAATGATGTCCGAAGGGGCAACCTCGAAAATTTAAGGGAAATTGGGCCACAAAAATTGGAAGATGTAGGTCCTGGAACCCTCCTTGCTGTACCATATTTTGGATATTCTCGCCAAGATAAGAGGTTCAAGCCCGGTGAAGCGATTTCGGCCCGGGCGATTGGGCATTTACTCGCATCTCGATGTGACGGCATCATCGTCTTTGACTTGCATGCCCCGAAGGTTCTCCAAGATCTCCCAGTTCCTGTTGCGTTCACTTCGGCCATGCCTGAACTAGCGCAGCATCTCCAACAAACCGTCAACCCTGATTTCATTCTCTCACCAGACAAAGGTGCCATCGATCGAGCGTCTGATGTTGCACAAGCCATTGATTGCGAATTTTCCTACCTTGAAAAGACTCGGATTGATGCGCATACCATCGTTCATAAGGCGAAGGATTTGGATGTTGAAGGAAAAATTGTCGCCATTGTGGATGATATGATCGCAACCGGAGGTACAATTTGCCGTGCTGCTGAAGCCCTCAGAAGCCAAGGTGCAGTCGAAGTTCACGCAGCGTGTTCACACGGTTTATTCACCGGAGGGGCCATTGCCCGCCTGATTCGCTACGTGGACGGTGTTCATGCCACTGGCTCGCTTGCAAATCCCAGAGATGTCATCTCCGGAGGTCCCGCACTCGCTCGAGGAGTGAATGAATTATTCTCAACCCTTGGATGGGACTAACTGGCTCGCAATGGGTCTTTTACAAGGGATGAAAGGTCAAACAATCACCTTGATTTTACAATTTACGCACGTCGGTTCTATCCGTCGTGTTTATATTCGCGAGGTTCTGCGCATGGATTGCCTTAACATGAGGAAGAAGTGAATCCAATGAGTGTACACGTGCGATTTGAAACCCCAGAAGAAGTATCTGACAAGATCTATGACATGCTGCAAGCCAACAACAACGGCCGCCTGAAGAAGGGCAGCAATGAAGTGACCAAGACCGCGGAGCGCGGCACTGCCCAATTCATTGTGCTCGCAGTTGATGTCAACCCACCCGAACTCCTCGCCCACATTCCGCTGATCTGCGAAGAGAAAGGCATCCCATACGGCTACGTTCCATCTCAAGAATACCTCGCCAAGGAAGCTGGACTTCCTGACGGTGTCAAGACCGCATCCATTGCAGTCATGGAAATCACCAAAGGCGCACAAGAAAAGTTCACTGAAGTCGTTGATTTGATCAACGGCCTCAAGGCTTGAACCTGAATTTTGGAGGCGAAAACATGAGCGAAGAACTCAATGGATGGCCAGCTGAAGTCGTCGAAATCGTCGGCCGTACCGGAATGACCGGTGAGGCTACTCAAGTCAAGGTCCGTGTGAACGATGCACCTAATCCACGAGACGTTGGGCGAATTATCTCCCGCAACGTCCTCGGTCCAATTCGTGTCGGCGACATTTTGATGCTCAAGGACACCGGTCGTGAAGCCCGTAAGCTCAACTCGAGGTGAAGTGAATGCCTGAACGTAGAATCTGTACTTTTTCCGGTGAAGAAATTGAACCTGGCACGGGCATGATGTTCGTTCGCCGTGACGGTAGTGTCATGTGGTTCAAGAACTCCAAAGCTCGCAAAAACATGATCAAACTCAAGCGAAACTCTCGCCGAGTCAAGTGGACCCGTCACTTTGTGAAGGGCGGCATTTGAAACGCTTGTGCTTGCCATTGAGCAACCCCTCCGTGAATACGGAAACAATTCAATCACCCACATAGGCCGTATGGCTCATAAAGGGGGG
>QQSI01000043.1 GCA_003602645.1 Candidatus Poseidoniales archaeon
AGTTCAAATCCAACTGCGAAGGAACACAAGGCCCATCAAAACCATATTTACACCAAGGATCAGTTCAGGAAGAAACTCAAGGTTTTCACTCAAGGCCAATGCAAAAATAATCAACGACTGCATACCAAAACCTAGCGATGATGAAACGGTCAACTCAAACACAAGGCCTTTGGAACCTTTACCAGATAACCCTGCAATAATTCGATCTTGCCAACTAAAGAACATCAGGTAGACGGTGTGAAAAAGATTGACGTTGGATTGTTTTTCCCAAGGATAAGCCACTGGCTTTTCGCGTTCATCAATGCGGCTGGTTGTGTCTCCCGAACCCAAGGACCTCATCAATATTGAATAATGATTGAACAGAGAATATTGGAACAGAGTAGCTAGAATCATAGCACATGTCAGCAATGGATTCCACTCAAACAGAGTTCCAAACGCCCACATGACAGCAATTAATCCAATCGTATCTGCAACGGTATCCCAATACCGACCGACATGGGATGGTCGTTCACGAATTCGAGCTAATTCACCGTCCACTGCATCAATAACGCCCTTTACGATGAGGAGGAAACATGCAAGGATGGTCTGTTCGTCGACAATCAGCCAAGAACAGAAAAGTGTGAGAAGTAGATGGAGGTTGGTCACCTGAATGACTGAGATTGGCTTCTCTTTGAGAAATCGAGCCAAAACTCGGGCAAATGGTCGGCCCCATTCTGATAAATCAATGACGTTTCTGTCACCGTACTTTCTGACTCCCACTGATACGCCCATGTTGTCCTAAAGTTCCTCATTGATAGCGTTCTCCTTGGTTCTTTTTCATAAATGAGGTACATCGCTCCCCTAGAATGAACGGAGGCGAGCTATTCTATGGCAAAGTTTGCTTCTAATCCATTGTCGGAAATGAGGGGCGATGACGGATCAAATCACTCAAGATTTCTTGCTTTTTATCAACGATTAAGGAAATGTGACCATGACCTAATTCTAACCTCGAAGTGACGTCCGGAATGTGGTTGATGAGCCATTGCCCATGGGTAAATGGCACCATGAGGTCCAGGTCACCTTGCCAAATTGTGACTGGTATTTTGATGTCATCTGGTCGGAAACCCCAAGGCTTGCAAAACACCAAACTGTCATCGATGTAACCATCAATACCATGTTGCAATGAGCGTCGAATGCTGCTTGCCCAAATGGCACCCATGCCATGATCATTCAAGGCAACGACATCAATTTCAGGGATTAAACCCCCCAATGCTTCGACCATGGCATCATCAGCGATGGTAAACCACGACGATGTGTTTTGCTTTGCCCATTCTCGCAGCGGACCTTCTCCTTGGATTGCAATTTTCTTGTGCTCTATGTTTTCCGGGCCCATGTCAGACATTGAATCCAGATCAGGCTCCCCGTGAGGTCCAACGCCTGCCAGAACGGATGCCGCAATGCACCTGTGTGGCAATCCCTCCGCACAAGCGAGAGCATGTGGGCCTCCCCCTGACCAACCGATGGTCAGAAAGTGTTCGATGTCCAATTCATCAAGGACATCTTCGACATCAGCAACAACACACGACACAGACCGCCCTTTTTGACGATCGGAGTGGGCGTATCCTGGTCTAGAAATGGCTACCAAACAGAGGTCATTCTGGAGTGCGTCCATGTGCCAACTGTCCCAAATTGTCCCATCGCTCGGGGTCCCATGGTGACAAACAAGAGCGGTTTTAGCCTCCAGAACGCCACCAAGAATAACATCTAGTTGGCGTCCATCACGCGAAGTCATGAGGTGGTGCATGGCTTGACTGTAAGGTTAAGATTTAACATATCTTGCTACGTTTTCGAACATATTCAGTGCGATTATGCTAAGGTTGTTGAATCCAAATGATTTGACGGACCATCAAACATCATTGGGGAGGACCCACTGCGTGAAACCATGGGAGAGGTGACACGAGTTCAAGTCCGTCACCTTGGAACCGTGGCCTACACCGAGGCTCTTGCTCAAATGAAGGGGCTCCAAAAGCAGCGTATTGAGGATGAGATACCCGATGTTATGTTGATCCTTGAACACCCTGAAATCGTCACTGTCGGCCCGCGAGCGAGAAACGATGGAATCACTCCCCCAGAGGGCTATGCCCACCACCCAGTCGATCGAGGAGGCGGACTCACATGGCACGGACCTGGCCAACTCGTCGTGTATCCTATCTTCAAATGGAGCAAAGAAGGTGAAACATCAGTCGCTGCAATCATTGAACGCATCGAGAGTTGGATCATTCAAGCCTTGTCGCAATGTGGTATTGAATCGCAACGAGATGATAGGATGCAAGGCGTTTGGGTTGACGGGCATAAAATTGCCAGCATAGGACTCTCCTTCCTGCGTTGGACTTCTCGTCATGGATTCACCATCAACATCGACACTCCTCCTGGGCGGGTCGAGGGCTTAGCGGGTTGTGGGCTGAATGAACAAACCACAACATGCCTTCAGCGCTTAGGGCATAAGGTGGAAAAGAACGCCATCATTGAAGCGCTGTTGAGCACGATGGGACAGACCGTCTTCCGGCATCCAGAAGTGCATTCTATAGAGGATTGAACCGCATTCAAAGCGGCTGCCTCTCAAACAAGTGCCTAAAAGGCAGAACCGCAGGCATCAACCATGGGCGAAATTGTCGTTGGTATTTCCGGCGCCTCCGGTGCCATTTACGGAAAACGGCTGGTTGAATACCTCCGATCAAAAGAAATCCCAGTCCGACTCGTCGTGACCAACGCTGGTGAAATCACCCTCAAACACGAGTGCGATACCACCAAAGAAGCCATCGCTGAAGCCACAGGAGCGCTTCTGGAAGACGACAGAAACATAGGCGCCAAATCCGCCTCTGGCTCAGCAAACATCGATGCTGTTGTCCTGTGCCCGTGCTCGGGAACCACACTTGGAAAACTCGGCGCAGGGATTGGTGACAACCTCATCACTCGTTCAGCCATCGTGGCCTTGAAAGAACGGAGAAAATTGATTCTCGTGCCTCGAGAGGCCCCGTATGCCACCGTTCATTTGGAAAACATGCACAAACTCTCTCAATGGGGCGCAATTGTAATTCCTGCTTCCCCCGGATTTTACAACCATCCGAAGACCATCGATGACATGGTCGACTTCGTTATAGCCAGAATCCTTGATCACATCGGCCTAGACCACAATGTTGGTACCCGCTGGACTGGTGAAGAAATTCCCTAAACAGAGCACCGCCGAGTTCATCAACAAGCGACGCTAACCGCTGTCCATGGACGAAGCAAGTTTGTCTGCTAAAACCGTCGCTGAACTGAAGGTGTTGCTCGCTGAGCAAAGCCTGCCCGTCAGTGGAAAAAAATCCGAATTGGTCGACCGATTATTAGCTAGTTCTGCTGCCTCCCAATCAGAAGAAAAGACATCAATCTCGATTAGTTTAGACGAGGAAGATCTTCTTCCTCCCCAATCCGTTGACTTCATGTCTCGCATGAAAACACCACTCTACGGCCCGATTAACATGGGCATGGCCATTGCCATCGGGCTAGCCCTTCTGATGATTTCCGCAACCCTTGTCATCCAACCTTCATGGCTTGGTTTTGGTGAAGATTATGATTATGATCTCATGGATTATGATCCAATTCAAACTGAAACCTATGCAGAGAACCTTGTCGCCCTTGGACACCCAGATTGGGAGGGGCGAATGAGCGGTACCGTCGAAGAAGAAGCGACAGCACAATACATCATCAGTGAATTTGCATCAATGGGCCTGTCAACCCAACTCAACAGCTTTGAGGTCCCAATGCACAAGGTCAACAGCGAACCAAGCCTTCGCGT
>QQSI01000044.1 GCA_003602645.1 Candidatus Poseidoniales archaeon
CGATGGAACACCGTTCAAAATTGCAGTGTTGATCCCAACCATCAACAACGCAGATGAACTCGACATTGTGCTTGAACGCCTTTCCAAGCAGACATACAGCGACTTCGAAATCGTCATTGCCGACTCAAAATCGAAAGACCACACCAAACAGGTGTGTGAAAAGTACGGCGCCACATGGATTGAGGATCCTTCGAGAAACCGTGCAGATGCTTGCAACTTTGTCCTTCGTCAAATGGAGCATGAACTCGTGTTGTTCACCGATGACGACACCATCCCTCCGTTGGATTGGGTCGAGAAATTGGTTCGATGGTTCAAGGACGATGAAGTCGGCGCTGTCGGTGGGCCGAACTTTGCCCCCGATGAAGATCCATTCGGAGCCAAGTGTGCGGATGTTGCATTCTGCACCCGATTCATGACGGCAGGCACTCGATATGGAGCCCAGCCAAAAGGTGAACTCGTTCCAATTACTCACAACCCAGGCGTCAACTGCGCTCACAGGATGGCCAACCTTCGTGAGGTTGATTTCTTTGAACCAGGTTGCATCGGCGCTGAAGACGTCGTGCTTGACGCGAAAATCCAACGAGCAGGCCACAAACTGTTCATCGATCCTTCCAATGTGATGCCTCACCGCCGCCGACGCCCATTCAAACCGTACATGAAGCAAATGCGAAACTACGGCTATACTCGGATGGTCGCCAACAAGCGCTGGCCTGAAATCTCAGTTTGGTCGCACACCGCCATCGGCATGTTCCCTTGGCTGGTTGTTGGGGCACTCCTCGCCATGGTGTATGGAGCGCTCACAGGAGGCGCAGAAGCCGACCTTTGGTTTTCACTTTCCGGGGAATGGAGTGTATCTCGCATAGCCTTCCACATCCCGCTTGGCATGGTCTCGTTTTACATTGCACTGGCTTGGCTTGGAGCAGCGATAGGAACATCACCGCACCGATCGATTGGCACCGTGTTCTTCGCACCACTGTTTGTGTTCCTAGCCCACTGGGCCTATGGCCAAGGTGTCAACAAAGCATGGCGTGAAATTCGCCGCACAGGTGGAAAGGCTGGAGAAGGCGCTCAGATCGATGATCGTATTCGAACTGCGTGAAAGGGTGTGCTCATGAGCCAAGACAGTTCGCCTCTACGAACCGCCGTAGCCACGTTCGGATTTGGGCGAATTGAGTACTTCGGCAGAATGCTTGCATCGCTTGGCCAATGCAAGGAAGTCGTTGACGGTACCGTCGATGTCATCCACTACCTTGATGGCGGCGAAGGAGGGGAGCAAGACACCCTCAAGTCGTTGATTGAATCCTCTGGCGTTCCGTTCAAATCGATCGTTGTTCGCCCAGAAAATTTTGGTGTCGGTCGCCAATTGATTGGCGCACGAAGGGAAATCCTCGATGAACTCGGCTATGATCGAATGGTCATGGTTGAAGATGACATCGAACTCAACCCCACCTACATGACAACATTACTTCGTTTATCGGACTGGGCTGAGCAACACCATGATGTGGGAACCGTACAAGTTTGGAACGTGGAGGCCGGCACAGAACAATCCTTGAAACCCCATTTACAAGAAATCGAGTTGACAAATCGACACTTTGTCAGCTATTGCCTCACCAAGCGAGTTTGGAACACAATCAAACCTATGCTCTACGAATACGAACAACGCTACCTCCTCAAACGCCCTTACAACAAGCGCCCCCATTACAGAATTCGTGCGTTTATGAAGCGAATGCTGAGAAGGGAAATAGCAAGCCCGGAAGGCAAGCTTCTCAACCCACCAATCGAAGCCGTGAGCAACCCGTTCCCAACCGTATCATGGCGCACTTCACCGACGAGCCAAGATGCCATCACTTCCTTGGCCATGCATCAAGCTGGCCTCCATAGGATCACCACTCGGGTGCCGCATGCGTTTTATTTCGGAGAAGTTGGTGTTCATTGCACTCCGGAAGTTTATGATGAAATGGGCTTCAACGGCCAAGGCCATTGGCAGTGGAGCATGGATGATGTCCCGGATACCTTCACTCCACGCTACAAGGACCAGAATGGCGAATGGTTGAGTTCGATTTATCGCTAAACAAAATTGAGCGTGCCTCGGCCGCGAAGGCTGGATACGAAAACACCAGCCTCCAGCGGGTGAAGAAAGGCAATCCCTTTGACTGAAACCAAAATCCGTAGCCATGGCGCGTCGTACATTTGCGGATCGTATGGCCGAGTTGGATCAACCCGATCTTCGCACAGATGAAGAGGAGATTTGGGGCGTGCTGCGGGCCGCTTTGAGCGTTGGGCGAGTAGTCGTGTTCCTCGGCATCATCCTTGTTTCGGAATTTTTGGAAGAGTACTTCTACAATGGATTAAGCATTGCGATTTGGTCGTTAATCATCGGTATTCCACTCTTTTTTGTGATTTCTATGGCCATCATTCTTGGCGATTCTAAATTCGCCAAGGACAACAAAGAAGAGACAACTGTGCTGAGGCCGATTCAGCAACGGGTTTAATCCTCAACGTCGCTCAAACCAGCCATATCCCCGGTTTGGATGGTCCACTGACTCGCATAGACTCCACCGGCTTCAACCAATGAATCGTGTGTTCCACGCTCAACCACTGCTCCATCCACCATGGATAGGATCTCGTTGGCGTTACGGATGGTGCTTAACCGGTGGGCAACGGCGATGGTGGCGCGGTCCGAACCACTGGCGATCAAATTCTCTTGGATCCGTCGTTCTGTTTCAGCGTCAAGTGCGCTTGATGCCTCGTCCAGAATCAGCAGACTGGGTTGCTTGAGCAACGCCCGGGCGAGTGAAATGCGGGCTCGTTGGCCACCGCTCAATTTCGCACCCCGGTCCCCAACCATTGTGTCGAGTTTTTCTTCAAGTTCTTGAACAAAATCCCAAGAACCTGCAAGTTTGAGGGCGACTTGGAGTTCGTCTTCTGTCGCTTCCTGATTGTATTTGACGTTGTCACGTACCGTTCCGTAGAAGAGGAAGGGTTCCTGCGAAACAAATCCGATCTTGTCGCGAACGGAGTCGAGGGTGTAGTCGTTGATGCTGCGCCCATTGATGAGGACATCTCCGCTGTCAGGCACATAGTAGCGCATGAGGAGTTTCAAAATTGTCGTCTTCCCTGCTCCAGTGTGACCCATGACGCCAAGGAAATCGCCGCCCTCTGCCTTGAACGAAATACCGCTGAGCACTTTGATTGTAGTGTTTGGGTACGTGAAATGAACCTCATTGAATTCGACCGATGTGATGCCCTCATTGAGTTCAATCGCTCCTTCATCGTCGGTGATCGTTGGCTCTAGATCAATGGCTGCAAAGACCCTACGAGCTGCTGCTTCACCGCGTTGCAATTGATTGATGAGAATTCCAAAGATGAACATCGGCATGGTCATTCGGGTGCTGATGAGAAGAAAGGTCACCAATTCACCCGTTGAGATTTCACCCTGACTTGCAAGCCATCCACCAGCGGTGACCAATAGACCAAATGCGACCCCTGCGATGACGTAAATCATGGGCAAAAAGCGATTCCGGTCTCGGCTTGCACCCATTGCCTGATCGCGGTAAGAACCGGACTCTCTTGCCACACGGTCCGCCTCCCATGTTTGGGCGTTGTACGCTTGCACCACTGAAATTCCACTGATGAGGTTCTCGAGCACAGCATGAATGTCTCCAGTCGATTCGCGCTGCTTTCGGTACTTTCGTTGAACGCGGGTCGAAAACCAATAGACACAGGGGATGATGAACAAAATGGGTCCGAAAAGCACCCCTGCTAATTTCCAGGACATCGATGCAAGGATCACGAACGCAGTGAGGAAGGTGAAAATGATTCTAATGATTGATGTTGAAGAATCTGAGACCACATCTTCGAGTTGATTGACGTCGCTCGACAGAACCGACATGATTTGTCCAGTTTGTCGCATATCGTAGTACGATGCTTCCATGCTAATGAGGGAGCGAGTGGCGTCCATGCGAAGGTCGTGCTGAATTTTGTATCCAAGGGTCTGCCAAGAGTATTCGGAAATGCCTTGGAAGACTGCAAGCATGGCAAAACCCAGGAAAATCATGAACCCGTACCCTATTGCAGGATCGTCGCTGATTGCATTCACAGCATCTTGAACGAATCCAGGTCCAACCAAGGTGTTGGAGGTAAAATAATCCACAGCCCAGCCAATGGCAACGAAGGGGACCAAATCCACAATGCGAGCGCAGGCGTTGCCGATGAAACCTGCGATCAGACGGCGCGGATATCGCAATGCGTAAGGGATGACTCGCCATACTTGGCGGCCCAGAACCTGATGATTCTCGTTGATGTCATCAGGAGACATCGGGTCTGACTTTGATGCATGTGCTCTCGTCATGTATCGGGGCCGGAACCACGGCATTTGAACCCTCGCCGGTGAGGGCTGAACAATTGGCAATCCTCCCAATCATTCATGTGGGAGCCGCGATTAACGGAACTTATGACACAGAACCGCCGGCGACATGCCTTGATGTTCTCAGCCCTGATGATCATCCAAGTTTTAGCCCCAATCACATTTATTGGCGGAGCGGAATCTCCAGACGTTGGTGTAGAATCAACCGTGGATTTGGACCTTTTTTCCACCGTTAACCTCCACCCTAACGGCGATGTGATCCATGGATGGTTTGATCCTTCAGAAGGCGCAGGTTCGATTGATTTGCTTTACCGAGATGCTTCAGTCATACCAATCAATCAATGGAGCGAATGGAGTGGAATGGGTCAAACCATTGATGGATGGTTCATTTTGACCCACTCTTTCCCTGTTCCTTCTCCATGGTTCCACCAGCTCGCCGATGCTGGCATCGAGTGCCATTCATTCCTACCACCGAACGGTTTCCATTGCCAAGTCAACGGTCATACGGTCGATGAATTGTCTGAATTGAACGTCGAGGGAATCGTGAAAATGGATGGTGTCGATAAAGTAAGAGAGGATCTTGTTCGAGGCATCACTGGCCTCGAGATGAATGCTGAGAACCTTTTCGTCCGAGAAGGTGTTGCGTCCGCAAACCTAGTTTTGAGCGGGGAATCACTTCCCGAAGGCATCACTTCCAGAGATGATCTCGTTCTCGAATATCATCAAGGTCGTTACGCAACCGCCATCATCAAACCCACAGCAATCGCTTGGCTTGCTGCACAAGATGAGATCGAATGGATTGAAGAACGGCCCTGGCACACGCTTCACAACGATGTCGCAGACACTGTGATGCGTGCTGACCAAGTGTGGGACCCAACCATCATGGCCGGCATCGATTCATCTTGGTCTGGCCTTGATGGCAGTGGCATCACCGTCACCGTCTCGGATACCGGCCTCGATAACGGTGTCAACAACAGTGCAATGCACCCCGACCTTCGAGACCATATTGTCGATATTGTCTCGTTCCCAATGTCTCCTTATTGGACAAACTATTGCGGCGCATCGAGCAACGACGACGGGGCTGAAGACCTTGACAGCGGCCACGGCACCCACGTTGCAGGTTCGGTGCTCGGGGATGGAACCAACACCGGAGGAGCGATTCGCGGTGCTGCACCTGAAGCTCGTCTTTACATGCAAGCAACAGAACAATATTGTGACAATTACAACGCCTATTACCTCACTGGAATTCCATCCGATTACACGTTAATGTTTGAGCCAGCCTGGGACAACGGTAGCCGCGTTCACACCAATTCGTGGGGGTCAAATTATGCCGGAGCATACACTTCCGGCTCGATGCAAGCAGATTCCAGCGCCCGAGCATACCCAAACATGACCATTCTCTTCTCTGCAGGGAACAACGGCGTCGACGGTAATTCCGACGGAGAAATCGATGATGATTCACTTGGATCACCTGCCACTGGAAAAAATGTCATCACTGTAGCCGCCGGTGAAAACGATCGCCCATCAATCACCTCAGAATGGGGTGGATGGTGGCCTGGATCCTACCCAAGCGATCCAATCAACTCTGACCGAATGGCGAACAACTCCGAGGGATTGGCTGCCTTTTCCAGCCGAGGACCCACCGATGATGGACGCCAAAAACCTGACATTACTGCACCCGGTAGTTTCATTCTTTCAACAAAATCTAGGTCCACCACCGACACCGGATGGGGCGCCTACTCCGGCAATGCAAATTACACATTCATGGGTGGAACCAGTATGTCATGCCCGCTCACCGCAGGAGCAGCAGCACTGCTCACACAGCACCTCATCGACAATGAAGGGCATTCGAATCCTAACTCGTCGCTTGTTAAGGCCATTTTCACCGCTTCTGCAAGGGACATGCAAGGACAATATGGCTCGACGGCCAACGGAGCAGGGGAGCCTGCACCAAACATGCATGAAGGGTGGGGCTTGGTTGATCTTCGCAGTGCAGTCAATGCCACTTGGATTGACGGCGATTCGGTCCAAACGAATGAAGAGCGAGGCTGGAGCTTCATCATACCACCGTCATCCCCAGACCTCCGTGTCGCACTTTCTTGGACTGATCCAGCAAGTACACCTTCCGCAGGTACGAATCTCGTCAATGACTTGGATTTGGCCGTTAAAGATCCATCAGGCACATGGACAAACTTATCCAACAACCTCGACAATCTGCGAGGACTCAGTTTTGCATCTCCTGCACATGGCAGTTGGGAGGTTCATGTCCTGGGAACAAGCATTCCTACCGGCCCTCAACATTTCGCGCTTGCCCTCAACATCGACACGGACTTGGTCAATTTGACGGAAGACATGGACTTTGATGGAATCGAGGACGATTTTGATGATTGTATCGTTGTACCCGGCACTTCGACCATCGATCGCTCTGGTTGTCCTGACACCGACGGTGATGGGTACTCTGACCCAAATGCCACATGGACTGTGGCCAATGGTGCAGACGCCTTCATCAATGACGTCACTCAATGGGCGGACACTGATTTGGATACGTATGGAGACAACCCAAGCGGAACGACACCTGATGCATGCGTCTCTATTTCTGGAACGTCTACTGGCGATCGCTATGGATGCACAGACAGCGATGGCGATTCCTTCTCTGACCCCGATGTTCTGTGGACTCGCGTGCAAGGAGCGGATGCTTGCCCGAGCGTAGCCGGACCGTCAAGCGGTGACAGAAACGGATGCCCTGATGAAGATGGAGACACATATTCTGACCCAGATCCTTCAGGAATCAACGGGTCAGTGTGGACAGTTTCGAATGGAGCGGATGCATTCCTTGGTGATGCAACCCAATGGAACGACACCGACAGCGACGGTTTCGGTGACAACCCACCTCCTGCAACGACTGGTGACAGTTGCCCAACAACACCGGGCACTTCAACGACCGATCGGTATGGCTGCCTTGATACGGATGGCGATTCATACAGTGATCCTGATTCATCGTGGACGGCTGCTGCCAATGGAGCTGACGCATTCCCGACCGATGTGAGTCAATGGGCTGACCAAGACGGAGATGGATATGGCGACAATGCAAGTGGAAACAACGCTGATGATTGCCCGACAATTTCCGGTTCATCCACCATGCTTGGCATGCTTGGTTGCGTTGACAGCGATGGTGATGGATATGCAGATCCATATCCGGGCTACGCTGTCGCTGACGGGGCAGATGCATTCCGATTTGATGAAACTCAACACCTCGACTCCGATAGCGACGGGTACGGAGACAACGCGACCGGCAATTTCTCTGATTCCTGTCCGACTGTATCTGGTGCCTCCTCTCTTGACAGATATGGGTGTCCGGACACGGACGGTGATGGTGCATCAGATGAGGACCTCAGCGGTTCGAACGGTCCTGTATGGGCCATCAGTAACGGCGCTGATGTATGGCCAAATGATTCCACACAGTGGGCCGATCAAGATTCTGATGGATTCGGAGACAACCCAACCGGAACCACGCCAGATGCTTGCCTGGCCATTGCTGGCAACTCCACTTCTGATCGGTATGGCTGCATCGATACAGACGGTGACACCTATTCTGATTCAGATGCGCTATGGAAAGCAATCGATGGTGCAGACCGTTATCCCTCCGACCCTTTGCGATGGTCTGACTCTGATGGCGATGGTGTTGCAGACCAAATTGACGACGCCTGCCCGACGTTTGAAGGAACATCCAGCATCGATCGTATTGGATGCCCTGACACCGACGGTGACGGGTATTCTGATCCTTCTGCCAATTGGACGGTAGCCGACGGTTCTGACGCCTTCAAGACCGACCCTACCCAATGGGCGGACCAAGATGGTGATGGATTTGGTGACAACGCGACTGGAACCTTAGCCGATGATTGTCCAACCGTTGTTGGAAACTCATGGCAGAATGGCACCCTTGGGTGTTCGGACCTCGACCAAGACGGATGGGCAGACAGTGAAGACACCCATCCGAATGACATCACTCAATGGGCGGACTTTGATGAGGACGGGTATGGTGACAACCCTGGAGGAACGACACCTGATGCTTGTCCTGTTGTGGCAGGAAATTCGACCAACGGCAACCGGTTTGGATGCCTTGACAGCGACGGCGATGGGTGGGATGATGCCATTGACGCATTGCCAAATCTCTTCGGACAATGGCTAGACCAAGACAGTGATGGCTACGGGGACAATGCTACGGGACCCTATCCCGATGCTTGCCCTGGCGTGCCAGGAAATTCAACCCTTGACCGCTACGGTTGCCCAGATGATGACGGCGATGGCATGTCGAACATGAGCGATGCCTTCCCGGATGATCCAACACGATCCCAAGACTCTGATGGCGATGGTGTGGACGACTTGATGGATCACTGCACACTCGTGCCAGGTAATTCCACCATTGACCGGACTGGATGCAGGGACACGGACGGCGATGGCTATTCTGACCCGACCATCGCTTCAGGCAATGATGTTGCTTGGAATGAAAGCAACGGCGCTGATGCACTCCCGCTCGAGCCCACACAATGGGCTGACCAAGACGGCGACGGCTACGGGGACAATGCTGCAGGTGTCCTTCCAGACGCCTGCCCCACTGAATATGGACTTTCCAACCTTGACGTCTATGGGTGCCCAGATGGCGATAACGACGGTTCATCCCAAGGCAACGACGCTTTCCCAAATGAACCAACTCAATGGGAGGACATGGACGGCGATGGTTATGGTGACAACCAAAACGGCACCAACCCCGATGCTTGCGTCAGTGTGATTGGAACTTCGACGATTGACCGCTTTGGCTGCCCTGATGAAGACGGCGATGGAGCAAGCGATGAGAACGACCTTTGGCTCGGCGACAGCTCACAGTGGTTTGATTCGGATGAAGACGGCTATGGCGACAACACACAGGGCACAGATGGAGATTCATGCCCTACAACATTTGGTGCATCGAACCTCGGCACCTCCAAAGGATGCCCCGATGGCGATGGAGATGGCTTCAGTGATGACGAAGATGCCTTCCCTGATGAAGCAAGCCAATGGTCGGATCAAGATGGAGATGGTTGGGGTGATAACGAAACATCTGGCGCGTTCAAGCCCGATCATTGGCCAACTGACCCTGAGCGTAACGCAGCTGAAGCCGACATGACATGCACAGAGATCAATAAAATTGACATCGTAGCCGGTGGTTGGTTCAACTTCCAATGCACCGTCACAACCGAAATCGAGGAAGTCACTGTTCGCGTGGAATGGCAGGCTATGACGGCCATTACGGCAGGTTCTCAGACCAACGTCCTCACCTTCAACGCTCAAACTGGCGGAAGTCAAACCCTGAATTTCGAAGGTGTTGCGAGGTACGCAGGAACCCATCAATTGGTGCTTGTTGCGAAAGAACCAGGCTCCGATGTCGGCATGGACACCGTATCAATTGAACTGGAAGTCTGGGATTCTGCGATCATTATCGAAGACAGCAATGAAGGGAACGAAAATTTCTTGTCGTCCGTGGTCGAAAATCCAATTGTGCAAGCTGCCCTTGGGGCTCTTGTCTTGTTCTTCCTCGTGGGCATGCTCGTCATTCGTGGTAACGCTAATGAGCGAAGAATTGCAGAAGAACGTCTTGAGCGTGCACGAGATCTAGTCAGTCAGCGGCTTGAAAGAAGCCGAAGTCCGGCAAACGATCCACGTCGCCAGGCGCTTGGTGTGCGGGGCAGAATCCCTCCACCGCCGCCGGGAATGAGCTAACAGCGGTAAAGAGCCAACCGATTCCCTCAATAATGAGGGGCTTCTCGGATGGAACACCACATCGTGCGGATATGGTGAAGTGGTATCATAGGAGGTTTCCAACCTTTTGTCGTGGGTTCAACTCCCGCTATCCGCACCTCTTTCGAATCACTAAGCAGGGCAATCGCTGCCATTCGTGCTGAGCGCAAAGCCTCTTCAATCGCCCCTCAATCGAATCAACATGTGGACAGAGGAACATCGCAATTGGGGTGAGGTCGATTACACACCTCTCAAGGACGGAAGCGCATTTCCTCCTGGATTCATGTGGGGTGTTGCAACGGCATCGCACCAAATTGAGGGTGGAAATCACAACAATTGGTCTGAATTTGAACCTCGGTCAAAAAGCCAGCAATTGAGCGGTGAAGCTTGCGATCACTGGAATCAAAGGAGTGAAGATGTCAAGTTAATTCGAGAACTTGATGTGTCTCACTATCGGTTTTCGATCGAATGGTCGCGCATCGAGCCAAGCCAAGGTGAATGGGACCAAGACGCAGCTGATTGGTATTCCGATTTAGTGGATGAATTGCTCAGCGTTGGCATCCAACCGATGGCGACTTTGCATCATTTCACACACCCAGTTTGGTGGGACAAACTCGGTGGATTTGAACGCGAGGAAAACATCCAACACTGGGTCGACTTCTGTGCGAAGATGTTTGATCTATTGAGCGATCGAGTGGAATGGTGGTGCACGATTAACGAACCGGCAGTGTACACCACGATGGGTTACGTGCTAGGTGAATTCCCGCCTGCCGTTCGTTCATTCAAGCGAGCACGCTTGGTGGCCTTGAACATGATGCGAGCCCACGCCCAATGCTATCGAACTCTTAAGGCGAAACCAAAGGGTGAACATTGTCACATTGGGTTGGTGAAAAACATCAATCTGTTTGATCCATACCGGCGTTGGAATCCTCTTCATTGGATTCAGGCCAAGGTGCTCGATGGGATGTTCAATCGTTGTTGGATCAATGGATTGTCAAAGGGAAAATTCAAGCCGCCTTCTGGCCTCCGTTCTGTCTCAATCCCCGGCCTCAAAAACAGCAGTGATTTCATTGGAGTCAATTACTACACCCATCTTCTTGCAACGCCATTTATGCCGACCAAAGTTGAGATTGACCCGTTGATTCGCCCGTGGGAAACTCGGACGGATTTTCGCTACCCAATGTATGCAGAAGGTTTGCGTCGGGCGTTTGAAATGGTCAAAGATCTGAACATCCCGATCATTGTGACTGAAAACGGAGTGGCAGATGACGATGACGATATGCGGCCTGAACATGTTCGCCGCCACCTCCACATCACCGCAGAGGCAATTGCTGATGGCCTTGATGTACGCGGCTTTTACCATTGGAGTTTGATGGATAATTTCGAGTGGGCTGAAGGCTATGACCAGCGCTTCGGCCTGTACCATGTTGATTTTGAAACACAAAAGCGAACACTGAAGGCGAGTGGGAGCGAATACAAAGCCATCGTCCAGGCTCATCGAACCCCTCAAGTGGTCATCATGGCCGGTGGCCTTGGAACCCGCTTAGGAACGATGACTGAACAGACTCCAAAATCCCTCATACAGGTGAACGGGAAACCAATTTTAACGCACATTCTCGATTGGGCACATCAACAAGGCTGCCTGAATGCTTTGGTGCTTACCGGGCACTTGGGAGAACAATTCGAAGGCTTCACACACCCGGGAATGTCGGTTCAATGCATCCGCGAGGATTCACCACTTGGGACGGGCGGCGCACTCTGGAATGCGCGCGAACACCTTGAGGAACGTTTTATTCTGCTTTGGGGGGATGATTTCCATCCAATTCAGTACTCAGATTTGTTGAACACGCACCGCACAATGAAAGCACCCATGACGATGTGCGTCACCGAACACCATGCAGAGATGAACCTTCAACATGAAGATGGAATGCTTCTTGAATATGACAAAACCTTGCCGAAGGCTGAGTTCAACGGGTATGAGGCTGGCACAAGCATCGTCGAGAAATCAGTTGTCCTCGAGCATGGTGAGGAGGGCGTTTGGTCATGGGAAGAAACAGTGTACTCTGCGCTGAGCGGCAAAGCGGCTGTTCATCTGGATAACACGCCGTTCTGGGACATGGGTACGCCTGAAAGGCTTGAGTTACTCGAAAAATTCTTGCAAAAAACCACCCTCTGATGAGTTCACGAGGGGTGTTTCTGGAAGGACGTGGGCTCCTTCGACCAGAACAAGGATCATACCACCAAAACCGCCTCCCATCATCCGAGCACCAAGCACACCAGGTGTTGAACGGAGGCGATTCACATGTGCATCGACCTTAGGATGGCTCACACCCAAAGCCACCAACGCCTCATGGGAAGCGTTCAGCAAACGCCCGAGTTGGGTTGGTTTTGCATGAAGGGCTTCCAGCACCCGCTGATTCTCTTCTTGGGCATGCTTTTCCAGTTCTCCAGCGTTGCGTGAAGATCCAAAGGAGGTTTCGCTCAAATCTCTACGCACGCCTGAATCAATCAACTTGAACAACCATTCTTTTGGTAATTCGAAATTTTTTACGCTGAGAGAAGAAAAATCAATCAGGCACCCGTAGTCTTCTTTGGAAAACATCATGGCAATTTGGTCGAGCAATCCACACGGAGTATTGAGAATTTTATGTTCGATCCGTTGCGCTTCAAGGCAAGCCTCCATCGGCTCCATTTCGCCTTGAGCGCACAGCACCACTGCCAAGCATAGAGCGGCTGACGACGACATGCCTGCACCAATTGGGATGGATGATTCGACTTCGAGCGTTGCCGGCCATCCATTCGCTTCTTCCCACAACGCTACGATGGTGGAGTCACCAGAGGTTGATTCAGCTGAACTTGCTCGAAGGATCAGGCGCGCCTCACAAGCAAATGGCAGTGCAAGGCCACCGAGGTAATCGGTGTGCTCACCAATGATGTTGATTCGAGCCGGGATGGACGCAGAGCGACGCATACCCATCACGTGTCATCGCTGAAAGATTCACTTCATCCGTTTGTGATGAGGTGATACATGGTTCGGACGTGGACACCTGTTGCTCCGTTTCCAACCATGGTGTTTGTCTTAGCACCCCAGTATGTCCCAGCAATATCCATGTGAGCCCATGTGATTTGTTCTCCGTCTTTCTCGTAATTTCGGTTTGGTACGAATTGCTTGAGGAAGGCTGCTGCGGTGTTTGCACCGCCCCATCGCCCTGCTCCGAGGTTGCGAGTGTCGGCAATCTTTGAGTCGGTCATTTCCTTCTCAAACGCAGGGAGCAATGGCATAGGCCATGCGAGTTCGCCAACGGCGTTTCCTGCCTCATGAATGCGTGTTCGGAAATCATCATCGTTGGACCACAGACCGGTTGCTTCGTGGCCGAGAGCAACCACACATGCACCGGTGAGGGTTGCGAAATCGATGATGTACTCAGGATCAAATTCACCAGCCTTCCAGAGACCGTCTGAAAGAACCAAGCGACCCTCTGCGTCAGTGTTCAAGACTTCAATGGTCTTACCTGAAAGCGTTGTAATCACGTCGCCGGGGCGTTGTGCATTGGCTGCTGGCATGTTTTCTGCCATACAGGTGATTGCGGTGACTTTCCCTTCGAAACCGGTTGCAGCCAAGGCTTGCATGGTCCCAAAGACGGTTGCAGAACCGCCCATGTCGTACTTCATTTCATCCATATTTGCGCCTGGCTTGAGTGAGATACCACCCGTGTCGAAGGTGATCCCTTTGCCGACCAACATTGGTCCACGACCTTTCTTGTCGGAATTCATTTCGAAGATGACCATGCATGGTTTCCTTGAGGAGCCCATACCCACTGCAACGAGACCACCCATGCCTGCTTTTTGTGCTTGATCATAATTGATGATGGTGACTTGGACATTGTCGAATTTCTTTGCCCATTCCCATGCCTGATCGGCAAAAGCTTCTGGGTACATGTCATTTGGAGGCATGTTGCCAAGATCGCGGGAAAGATGGACGCCAGAAGTGACGCCTGCAAGGGTGTGAATGAGGGATGAGAGTTCCTTTTCTTGACCCGCATCGCAGGTAACTCGAACTTCAAGTTCGTCTTCCTTGTCTTCATCTTCAGCCTTGTACTTGTCAAAGGAGTAATCGCGAAGCATCATGCCTTCTGCGAAGGAACCCATGCAATCGACAGGTGCACCAGAAAACCGAACAGTGAGTTCGGTCCCAAGAGATTTCTTTCGAGCTGCGACAACCGCAGCACCAGCCTTACGATAAGCGTGAACATCTGCGTCTTCTTTCTTTCCAAGACCGACAAGCATTGCTTTGCCGCCATCTGTACCAACAAGGGACATTGTGGATTTTGCTTTCCCCTTGAAATCGCCTTCTCCAAGAACCATGTTGACTTGACTTTTGAGGGCGGTATGCATGCCTTCTGCATGGGCATCGGGAACCGATTCTGTTCCTTCAAAAATTGGCATGATTAGAGTTCCGTTGATGTTGTGTCCTGGGCTAACGCTGACCTTCATGGGTTCACCTACCCATGCGTGTCGCTCAAAGCACTTCAATACTTGCGCGCAGCAGTTCGTGCATCCTCTTCGTCATCAGGGGTTGTGCGGCGTACTTCCCGTTCGTTAGCAAAGGCTGCAACGCCAATGAATGCAACAAGCACGGAGACCGGATTGAACAAGCCGAAGCCGCTCAAGAAGCGACCATCATCGGCGTCGTCGAACGTGGCAGAGACATTGACCGACTCGTTGACCCAAAGAGAAGCGTCAATCACACGCTTTTGGTAATTCAGATTCCATCCACCATCGTTCGAAAACACTTCTTGATTTACCGCAAAGGAAACTGTTGTTCCGTTTGTGGCATTGACACCAAACAACGGGGAGGCCCACATGACTTCGCCCGCATCGCTGATGTATTCCAAGCTGGCGTTGGTCGTCGATGCCATGCCGTGGTTGAGTACTTCCGCCGTCAGCATATCATCGGCGATCTGAATTGATTGTACATCAAGGCGAGCACGCCAGTACCAGACGTTGTTGATCAGGTACCTCATCACGTCCATTTCCTCTTCAAGACGGTCATGCAAGGATTCGAATGTGCCTGGTACAAATTGCTCATCGTCTGTTTCAAATGTGAACGTCGGGAAACCCATCTTCCCGTAACCATAATCCCTGCTGGTACCGCAATTTGGGTACAGCCCTTGGTTTGCGTTCTGGATTGGGATTTCGGAGATATTTGATTGAACTTCATCGCGGATGCCGTGGAACAGTTCCCAGTCGGGGGGCTGCTCTGACCACTTGCCCCAAGGATAGAGCATAATCCACACACCGGTGTGCATGGTCACGTAAAGATCTGCGTCAGGGACAACGGTGTTCATGTAGACAGAATTTGCAGCCGTTTCTGCTTCGCTGAATGCAGCGCTGCCAGGCTGAGTGGTTGGACAGGTGTTCCAGTAGTGATCGTAATTCCTATTCAAGTCGACTTGGTTGATGTTCCAGCGGGTATCGATGTCGTTGCCGTCAGGATTGAGCATGATGAACACATGGACCTCTGAATTTTTCAGGACATTAATGGCTTCTTCATCACCAGTGGCCCATCCGTTGATGTACCATTTTGCCGACAACCACGCCAGGGCCGTTCCGAGGTATTCGTTTCCATGATGCCCACCATCGATGTAGATGATTTCCTTGGCAGTACCATCTTCTTTTGTTTCCATGGACCAATCGGAAAGTCTGACCACCCAGAGGGTCTTGCCTAACTCAGATTCACCGATGCTGGTGAGGTCGACAATGTCGGGATGATCATCGGCCCATTCGTTTACTTCCATGGTCAATGTGGCCCATGTCAGGTGAATGTGGTTGTCAATGGGCTCTCCTGGCCACATCGATTCTTCAGCTGCAGTTGATTGTGCATACGATGCTGGAACCGATGCGAGGAGCATCGAAAGAACAAGACCGATGGCTACTCGCATGATGCTGCCTGACAACGGAGAATCAAAAACGCTTTGATTCCCTCACCAATCAGAAGTGAAGGCATTTGGATTGACAACCTTCTCTGATTCACGGGTCCAAATTGTGCCAACAGGGCTGAGTGCATTGCTACCACCATAGATGTCGGCGTATGGATCGATCTCTTCTGGTTCAAGATTGCGTTGCATGTAAGCTTCGACTCGCTCTCGCAAGTCTGGCTTAAATTTCCAATAGTGGATGCGCCACTCTCGACCGTCCCAAAGGGTGGTCTCTTCTGACTCAGTGGTCAACAAATCGTAATCTTGGAACATGTAAAACAAGTTTCGATCGGTAGGTTCGAGGGCGTTATCGATGATTCTGTTGTAAAAGCCAAAGAAACCAAGAGCGTGTTCTGCCATGCCCTGTGCGACTTCTGCGTCCATCTCCAGATCGATGTGTTGTTGGATTGCCTTTGTTAGTTCTGCAAGTGTCATCGTCATGTCATCACCCCGTCGAAGGAAATTGCGCACTGGCGCGCACATTCTCCCGCAGACACTCTATTGTATTGTCATCCGACCCATATAGACCCATCGGCCAAAAACGATGAAAACCCTTCTGAGCAGGGTTTTTTCTTCGCTTACTTGGGTGATTTCCAACTCAATCGGGTGTCTAAAACAGGGACAAATCCCCCTCGACAGTCAAGACACATGGCGAGTTCGTATAAACGAGCCTCAACAACAGCCTCAAGAAGACTGCGCCTGACCCCGTGGCGTGAGCGAGACTTTCGTCGAGGGGAATTTTCTGGGCTTGCCCGAATCTGCTGGCCCTGTTGACCTCGTCGTGCTGCCGCTGCCGTACGAATTGACGACCTCGTACGGTCAAGGGACTGCAGATGGCCCCGCTGCATGCATTGCTGCAAGTGCGCAGGTGGAGGTGTTCGACGCAGCTCTCAATGAGGATTTGCCAGCAAACCATTCGATACACACCGCCCCTGCATGGGAAGGAAACGGCCCGACGCTTGCCTCGCAACTCGATGAACTTGGTAGTTACCTCGCTCCATGGTGCAAAGGAGATGTCTTCCCCCTTGCCCTTGGCGGAGAACACGGTATCTTACCTCCGTTCATGTGGGCTCTACGCCATCATCCTGCCATCGACGGTGATCTTGGCAAGTTGACCGTTGTGCAAATCGATGCCCACGCTGATCTTCGTGCAGAACTGGATGGTGAGGCATTTTCACATGCCTGTGCTGCAGCACGGTCGCTTGACATGGGCGTGGGACGATTGCTCCAAGTGGGTGTTCGGGCGTACGCCAAGGAAGAAGCGGAGTTAATTCAAACCGACGAACGCATCACGACCTTCTTCGCAAAAGACACACAACATCCGACCACAGGGGATGCGACTTGGGAGCGGTGGATTGACCTGCTTTCACGATTGACCGGACCAGTCCATTTGACCGTCGACATCGATGGCTTGGATGCGAGTTTAGTCCCTGCTACTGGCACGCCGGTGCCGGGGGGATTGTCGTTCTGGCAAGCAATCCAAACCATCGAAGCAGTGTTTGAGGCACCAGAAGCGGTTGTCATCAGCGCTGATGTCAATGAAATAGCAACCAACGAACATTCTCCACTCACGGAATTCACAGCGGCAATGTTGGCAACAAAAACAGCAGCGAGTCATTTCAAGGCCCGCAAAGAAGGACGCTGGAAAGCCATGACAGACGCCCAAGGAAATGGGCGCAATGGAGAACAATGCACATATTTCTCAACGATGATAAACAAAATCGAACAATAAATTCAACACTCAACGACGGTGCCATCGCAATTAAAGGAGGGGTTCAATGGCAGAAAGTCAAGCACACGGCAAGCATGTCTTCCTCGATTTCGTAGGCTATGAATCACAGTCTGAAGCAGATGGGGCATGGATGCTTGATTTGCTAGAACGAGCGGTCGAACAAAGCGAGGCACGGAACGTTCACGCCCATGTTGCCCAATTCGATGGTTCAGTCTCACCGATCGGTTTTGCCGCCGTCGTCTTATTGGACGAGAGCCACGTCACTGCCCATTGCTATTCGGAAAAAGGCTGGTTGGCGATTGATTGCTTCACCTGTGGAGAAAGTGACCCGAGCGTGATCGCAGATTTTATCCAAACAGAACTCAAACAATTCATGCCCAACCTTGACCTCAAGCAACGTAGAGTCGAAGATCGCTTCTTGCACGGAGAGGTCTAAATGTCCATCCGAGCCTTTGTGGACGAACATTATCGGCATTTCAATGCGGGTGCGCTGGCTTCAGCAGCTCGTTCATTGACAGCCTTTCTTGAGCAAGGCGGTCGAGTCTTCATCACGCTTGCAGGAGCGATGAGCACAGCAGAATTGGGTCGTAGTTTAGCCCCAATGATTCGAGCAGGTCATGTAGCCGGTGTTTCTTGTACCGGAGCCAACCTTGAGGAAGATGTGTTCAATCTTGTCGCTCACGACTCATATGAGCGAATCGAGGATTGGCGGAGCCTGTCTGCGGCGGATGATGCAGCATTGTTAGAACGTGGCTTGAACAGAGTCACCGACACGTGCATACCCGAGGAGCAAGCGTTTCGCCGAATTGAAGCCCACATGCTCAATGCTTGGCAAACAGCGTCAGAAGCGGGAGAATCTCATGCCCCGCATCAGTACTTCTACAGCATGCTTCGATCTGGTGCACTGGAGTCTGAATTCGAGGCAGACCCTGAAGCATCTTGGCTCCTCGAGGCTGCTAAAATTAACCTCCCTCTATTTGTGCCTGGATGGGAAGACTCGACGATGGGGAACATCTTCGCAGCACGTTGTATTGAAGGAGTCATCAACCAAGAATGCCTCAAGGGCGGTATCGATTACATGGTTGAACTTGCCAAGTGGTACGAAGCCTCAACCACCCAACTCGCTTTTCTCCAAATTGGCGGCGGAATTGCCGGTGATTTCCCAATCTGTGTTGTGCCAATGCTAAATCAGGACCTCGAACGAAACGCGCCACTCTGGTCATGGTTCTGTCAAATCAGTGAGTCTTCACCCTCCTATGGCGGCTACTCTGGTGCGCCTCCGAATGAAAAAATCACATGGGGTAAAATTGCTCAAGAAACTCCAAAATTCGTGATTGAAAGCGATGCAAGTATAGTGGCTCCGTTGCTGTTCAATTATGTCTTGGACCTGTGAACGGAAGGACGAAACACCACAAGTGTTGAAAAGGAGTGCACTCGTACTTTTTCACATGAATCTCAAGCGACGAACCCTTGCCTTGTCGCTTTGCTTGATGTTGCTACTACCGGTGATTGCTTCTGTTCAAGCAGACGGCCAACCCATTCCCCCTTCGATCACAACTGCTTGGAATGACGATGGACAAGGAAGCGTACATCATGCGTACAGTGTGACGTTTGCTGATGACGGAGCGTACGAAATTTCTGTGGAGTTGAATCACCTGCGAAATGGCACACTTTTGCCTTATGAGGTATTGACTTCATGGTCAGTTGAAGATGAGATTCGCATCGCAAACCTCCAGTTCAACACATCCTTAGCGTGGGGCGATGAAATTGATTTGAACATCGACGTCATTGGATGGAATGGGGATTCTCTGGACGATGTTGTGAGTGCCTCACGAAGCTTGACTGTTGGCACATGGAACCAACCCATGGCCGATCACGAAGTGATGACATCGACAACCTGGGACCTCAATCAAACATACCTAGACGAAAATGGGACCCAAGCATTCGTTCTTTCCTTTGAGGGCCAAGGCTGGCAGGAGCGGGTTGGACTCGCGCTTAATTCATGGGAATTAGGCAACGGCAGCCTTGTTTCATCAGAAGTAAGCAATGAAAGCGAGACAACGCTCAATTTGGTTTTGGAATCAATTTGGAAAAACGAGACACTCCTTAGCGGTTCATTGACTTCTCAAGTGTTTGATGCTCGAGGTTCGGGGACATTGATGATCATGAGCGAAGACGACGGCCTCACGACCGTCATCATGGCTAATGTATCAAACGGTCATTTCAACCGCTCAATGATCGAGGGGACCGTTTCAGAACGCGTGAATTTAGAAGCAACAGGCAGCTTAAACATCACTGGTGATGATGAGGATGGAGCGCTCACAATCGAAGGAGAAATTGGGGTCCTCTACCTTGAAACATGGGATGAAAACGGTGAGCGGAGGCTCGACCACACACAATTCGAAGCGTTGGCAACCATGCTTCTTGAGGATGATGACACAACAATTGACATTGACTTAGACGGCCTAACCACCATCGAACGATGGGTTGACGGCGTGCGGGTCGAGCACAAGGAGGAACTCGTCGGAAGCGGCACCTTTGGTTTCGGAGAATCTGATGAAAATTCAAGCATCCAAGTCAACGGCACCATTCTTGACTTCCATACGCTCATCGAAGACGGCATTACCCTCACCGATGATATCCATGTCGACGGCGTCATTACGGGCGATGCGCAGGGAAGTTTCGGAATTGTTCGAACCATTGAAGAAACTGGCAACCAAGCAAATGCGACCGGCGAAGTGTTCCTCGTCAATGTCATTCATGAGGAGTCATGGTTCAATCTAACTGGCCTTAACGGAGGAAATTTCTTCCAAGATGAAGGCATTGGGGCATCTCATAACGAGACATGGGATTACCAAGTTGTCAACTCAGACTGGGCAAACCGAACGGTTCGTATTGTTTGGGAAGAGACGGGTGCTGACGCTTCGAGCGGTGATGAAAAACCAGCGCGCAGTCCGATTGAGCAAAATGCTACGCAACCAGAAGCACAAGAAATTCTCGGAAACATCAGCATTGTTCGAGAGACTGGGTTGATGCCGATTCCGATGGTTGCACATGATATCGTTCACCTCTCGGGACAAAATGGGCTCGAGCTGACCGTGGAAGCCTTTGCAACTGGACTCGATCCAAGAGATGGTTTCAACCTTTCAGTGGTCCATTGGAGCGGAACATACGGGTCTTCGGGCGGCTTTGCAAATGGCTCAATTGTGGACGAAGGTCCCTTGATGGGCTTGGTCTCAAGCGTCACACGAAGCATGGACTTACCGTTCGGGGAAGGCAATGACACTGCACTGTTCACCGAGTCTCAAGTTGTGCAACGAATTCTGTCGCCTTCGATCATCACTGCAGAAAACAATTCTGCACCGGTCTTGGTCCAACTTGGCTTTGTCGAAGGATTGATCGTCGGCGAGGGAGGAAGCACCGGAACACTGGTTGCCCATGTCATCGATGCTGAATTCAACATCGAATCGGTCACAGTTGACCTTACTCCACTCGGCGGGAGCGTGACCACACTCAATGACCGTGGCCTCGATGGCGATTCAGCAATTGGTGATGACAGATACACCACTCAGCACATTGTAAAGGGGCTCCAAGTCGGTAATGTTACGTTGAACCTCACGGCAGTGGATTGGTTTGGCTCCATCACCACCGGGCAAGGGGTCGTCGAAGTTGTCAATCAAGGTCCAAGACTGACGTCGGTTGACATGCTTCCAGACAGAGGACCACGAGGCACAACCGTGATCATCAACGCACAAGCCTACGACGGCCATGGTGTAGAAACTGTACAAATCGACATGCGAGATCAAGGCGGAGACTTGGTGGAATTGGTTGAAGAAAACGGCGTTTGGGCGGGTAACTTTTCAATTCCTCAATCCATTGCTCCTGGTGAACATGAATTACAATTCATCATGACCGACGCTCTTGGCAGGAAAACCACGGCTACTGCGTGGCATGCCTCGAGCGCAAACAGCACGCATGTGGATCTTTACGGGGAACATTACATCCCAGATGATGTGATGAATCCCGTTACAATACTCGTGTTCAACACGCCACCATCCATCGTGGCACCAAACACCATCGCTCTGAGCAAATCGGATGAGGCTGTGACTGCGCTTCTTGAGATTGAAATCTATGACGCTGACGGCGTTGCTGTGGCTCAGGCAAACCTCGGGGTGTTCACTCCGTTGGGGACTCGAACCACATGGGTTTCGATGAACGATGAAGGATTGAACGGGGACCGCATTGCGGGCGATGGAATCTTCACTGCAGAGATGAGTGTTCGTCCGAGCATCCCTCTTGGCACCCACGAAATCCTCGTACAAGCCTCCGACAGCTATGGTGAAACAACTGGTTTTACTTCGATTGCCATCAGTCTCGCTGAAGGCGAATCTCCGTTGATTGGCTCGGACGATGACTTCCTGTCAACAGGCGTTTTAGTGGGGGTCTTGGCGTTGTTTGGACTTGTGGCTGCAGCAATCGTGATCGTCTCGATTCGCAATGGACCTAAGCGTGGCGATGGGCAAGATATGTTCGGCTCACAATAAGCATCACCAACGGCCGATAACCGTTTATACCCCCGCTCGGTGGATTGAAACCTCTGCGAGCGTAGTGTAGCGGTTATCACCGAGCGTTGCCAACGCTTGAACCCGGGTTCAAATCCCGGCGCTCGCACCAAAACCCCACAAAACTGTCTCAATGCTCAGTTGTTTTGAGTCAATACATTCAGTCGGCGTTGTATTTCCTCAGCGGTGTCATAGTAGAGGGAAAGAGGTCCCCCTACAGGGTCTTCGAGCCCCCAATCCTCATCGATTTTCATGGTAGGACAGTGGACACCACAACCCATTGAAATAACATAATCGTAGTCAATGGCCGAAAATTGATCTACGCTTTTCGGACGCATTCCATCGGTTGATATGCCGCGACTTTCAAGCACAGTCACTGCGTGTGTCGCAATCGAAGATGCTGGAGAGGTTCCTGCTGAATCAGCCTCATGACCCATTGCTTTAGCAAGCCCTTCTGCCATTTGCGAACGGCAGGAGTTTCCAACACAGACAAAGAGAAGACGCATGGAACCTGGACAATGGCGAGGGTAATAAGCAATCTCTATTGATTTACGTGAGAGTGTTCTCAAACCTGCAAGGAGTCCCATTGCTATGGGGCAGAAGTCCAAACTCATTCGCGGGGTTGGCATCGCTGCAGCGATCTATGCCAGCTTATTCGTTGGCCACATCCTTGCAGCAGCGAATGGATTGACGCTTCTCTTCCGTGCAATCGCCTTCAGCATAACGCTCATGACCTTCTTCATGGGACCGATTGTTTGGTTTCTTTCCCAACCTAAAGACGGCTTGGACAACCTTGCCTACCGCGTTGGTTTTTGGGTGAGCGTTCCCCTGAGTGTTGGTTTGGCTTATGCCTATGCGGATCAGACCTTTGATGCAGCATATTCAATCGGGTTCCTAGCGGTCACCGTACTGACCCATTGGCTCACATTGCGCGGCCGCTCAATCTTCATTGAACCGAAGGTGGGTTGAAGTAGCCCCTTTCAATCCAAAGGGCATGGCCGATTCTCCGGTAACCCAGCACGGCGCCAACAGCGGTGAGGTACCCGCCGAGGCAACGCCGCAAGAACAGAAACAAATGGAACAGGCTTACGCTCAAATGAAGCGCAAGATGTCCATGGCAGAAATCGGACGAAAAATCAAGCACAAGGTCATGGTGTTATCTGGAAAAGGAGGGGTTGGCAAATCCACTGTTTCCACTGGATTAGCACTGGCCCTTGCCCAACAAGGATTGAAAGTTGGAATCTTGGACATCGATATCACAGGACCTAATGTTCCGAAAATGATGGGATTGGACGGTCGTCGACTTCATGTCGAATCCGGTCGCATTCACCCCGCCCAAGGCCATCTCGGCGTCAAGGTCATCTCCATGGCGTTCTTGTTGGACAACGAAGACACACCTGTGGTTTGGCGTGGCCCGATCAAACTCGGGGCCATTCAACAATTCATTGGTGATGTGGAGTGGGGTGACCTTGACTACCTCATCATTGACTTCCCACCTGGCACCTCGGATGAGCCATTGACGGTTGCACAATCACTGCCAGATATCGACGGCATGGTCATCGTGACCACGCCGCAAGATGTGGCTCTCCTCGACAGCAGGAAATCAATCACCTTCTCAGAGTCGCTGAAGGTGCCCGTGCTTGGCGTTGTTGAGAACATGAGTGGCTACACCATCAATGGAAAAGCAACAGCAAATTCAGAAGTCCAAATTGCTGGCCCCGCTGGAAAGACATTGAAGGCAACAGCCGATGGTGAAGGAAACTTCTCGATTACCATTGATATTTTCAAGGAAGGCGGTGGCAAATCAACCGCAGATGAATTTGGCGTGCCCTTCCTCGGAGCGCTTCCATTCGACCCCGGCTTTGTCCGCGGTGGCGATGACGGCGTTCATCGCATTGTGAGCGAACCTGAGGGCCCATCTGCAGTTGCCTTTGCAAAGGTCGTTGCTGCTCTCCAAGACCAAATTGTTGATTCTTCAGGATCTGGTTTGGAAATTATTTGAGGCGAACCAGATGAGCGAAGAAATGCCGAACCTCACACGTTTTGAGCGAAGGGACGTTGACGTTGCGCTCACCTATGATGACGGATCAGAATTTGTCATCACCTACGACGATTTGCGACATGCCTGCCCGTGTGCAAAATGTTCCCCGATGAGGAATGAGGATGAAGCAAGCAAAACACTCCGCAGGCAAGTTGAGGCCCATCCAAAAGAAAAGCCTCAGGTTCGAACGGTAGGCAATTACGCTTTAGGATTTGAATGGTCCGTTGGGTGCTCAAGTGGGATTTACAGATTTGAAAGAATTTGGGATCTTGCCAACCGTCGAGACCCCGACAATGGCCGACCATACGTCCACGGTGCATGGTGAGTGCGACAACCCGCCTTTCTTGCTTCTCTTCGACGAGGGTTTCATGAAGCCAATGCAACCCCAGCACACTTGGAGGTCACTGATTGGACGGCATTTACCTCACATGGATGGTGAGCGCACTAGCGCTTGGCGTCGTGTTGTTGCCGGTCTTCAAGCAACCGTGGATGAAAGTCACATTACCGACGTTCATCGATTTTGTCCGCCGGTATTGGATTCACATTCTGATCGTCTTCACCATTTACAATTCAAAGGACGCACTGGACCAACTCGATCGGCTCATCATGGCGAACACAGGCCTCGACATGACACCGTGGATTTTTGCTGTTGAGGGCTCGCTTGCTTACGATGTTCAACAGGCTTTCAAAGCACCATGGTTAACATCGGTTTTGACCCATTTCTATGTAGCAGGTTACATGTTCATCTGCTATGTTTCGATTTTCTACTTCGCATTCTTTGACGATCGGTGGATTGCAGACCGGATGACACTTTCACTGGCTTGGGTTTATTTGATCGCCATTCCGTTCTATCTCTTTTTCAACGTCAGGGTCACTGGCGATTACATTCCCGGTATGGAGACACTAGCTTACGACTTAACGCCTGAAATAGCCGATTGGTTCAGAAGAATTGACCCGTTCACAAACGGCTTCCCATCCCTCCACATCGGCATACCATTCGCCGTCTGGCTTTGTTTGACTCGATTTGATGAAGATCGCCGCTGGGACCGCTACAGGCACCTGGTGTTGGTTTACATCGTTGTGACTGCATTCGCCATCATTTACCTCGGCATTCACTGGTTTGTCGACATTATCGGTGGTGTCCTTGTCGCCAGCCTGGCTGTGAGTTTAGCGGGTCGGACCTCTGGACCTTGGTGGAATATATTCGATGAACGAACCATCAATTCGAGGGTCGTTACCGTTCTGACCAATCCGAAAAAGGCATTTGGGATTGTTCTTGACCGAATTCAAGGCGTTATCAGACGCTACCGCGAACCAACAAGCAAGGAAACTGGGACAATTGTTTTGGCCATTTTTGTCGTATTGTTTGCCCTCTTAACATGGGAGTTAAGTCACCAGAGCCTTCCTGCTGGAGGTGTAGAAGCCCCGCAAGATGTCGCTGCCGCAGACGGATGGATGGCGACGATTGACAACAAAGACGCCGGCGCAGTGCTCTTAATTCACGATCTAAGCAACCTTGATCAAGAGCCCTATGAAGTCCTAAATGGGACCATCGATCTTGATTCGCCTTTTGATGTTCAAGATGACCATCTCGCCATAGCAAACGAAACAGCACTGATGATTTTTGATTTGGGTGATCAAACATCAACAAATGAGTTTGAAATGATCCTTTCAAAGACAATGGAACGTCCTGAACGCATCCTCATCACCTCGTCCCAAACCAGTGCTTATGTGGTGATGCTCTCCAATGGATCACTCAGTGCGGTGGATTTCAGCGGTGCCCAAGTTGACATCAACCTCAGTCAACGCCCGATTCTCCATGTCCAAGCCGATGATTTAGAACTTGCAGTGGTCTATGAAGACGAACCAACAACAGTTCACTTTGCCAGAATTGGAACAACCGGTTCAATCGCAATCAAAGAGATCAACGCAAGTGCGTCAGCCGAACAAGATGAAATTTTGTCTGGATGGGGGACTGAGGTGAACATGTCCAACGCGACGATTGTTGACATCGTTTTCGACGATGAATTCTTAGCAGCAACGGTCAATGTGACAGCAACGGATCGACTCGTAGTGTACAACCGCAGCAGTGACGCCCAGTGGTTGGCCAGCGATCCGAAGTATCAAGTGAGTGATCCGTCAATGAACAGCGGGATTCTTGCCTGGTCCATACGTGACCACTTGAATCCAACCAGCCCGCAAACAAAGTATATGGATGGAGAAATTCAGTTCCTTAACTTCACTGAGAATCAAACCATGCTGCTGACATCAGATGAGTTGCACCAATTTGGCCCTCAAGTGCTTCCTGAACACCTCGTGTATTTCGAGGAGGATGAAAACGGTGTGGTCACTGTTCATGTCCACAACTGGGAGCCTGAATTGACGGTGTATTCCAACATCATTATGCAAATCGGCTTGCTTTCAGCGTTCTTGATGGCCTTTGTGTATGCCTATCAACGGCAATCTGAACGAAGTTTTTTGCCAACAAATGAAGAGGAGTAACGCTCACTTTTTGATTGAGAGCATTCGTTCAAGCGCCCAGAGGGATCCGGTCTGAATCGCTTCTGAAACTTCGATTTTGTTTGGCACTTCACCGTCAACAATCCGTTCAAGGACATCCATCAGGTAGGCAGGGTGAATCATGTACATCGTTGAGCAAGGGCAAATTTCCTCGTCCAAACATTCGATGTGTTTGTCTGGGTGTTCTTGAGCCAAACGAGCGACCATGTTGATTTCAGTACCAATAGCAATTCGTGCCCCTGGTGCTTGTTGAGCAACATAATTTCGAATGTATTGGGTTGAACCATTTGCGTCGCTGACGTCGACGGTTGCTTTCGGGCATTCGGGATGGACGACAACAAGTCCTTCGGGCTCTCGAGAACGGAATTCTTCAACCTGCTCAACGGTGAACCGTTTGTGTACTGAACAAAAGCCGTGCCAAAGAATGATTCGGCTGCCTGATAGTTCGCCCATCGCACCAATTCCGGGCGTCCAAGTGGGCATGTGTTGTTCATCAATTCCCATTGCTGCCCCGGTGTTTCGCCCTAGATGTTGGTCTGGGAAAAACAGCACTGAGCCGTTTGGACCTGCTCGTTCAAATGCCCATTCAAGCGCACCTGAGGCATTGGTCGAAGTGCAAACGATGCCACCGTGGCGGCCAACGAAATCTTTGAGATCTGCACTGCTGTTCATGTAAGTCACTGGCACAAGAAACGCCTCACCTTCTGCTGCAAGAGCAACTGGATCTGGACGGCCGATTGGATCGCCAAGACCCGTTTGCTCGATGATTTCATCCCAAGCCACCTTGACCTCGCTCAGCGTTGCCATATCCGCCATGGAGCATCCAGCCCTCAAGTTAGGAAGGATGACGTGTTGGTCATCTGATGTGAGAATATCAGCTGACTCTGCCATGAAATGCACCCCACAGAACACGATGTACTTGGCTTTCGATTCCGCAGCCATTTGACTGAGCATGAAGGAATCGCCCAAAAAATCAGCATGCATGACGATGCTGTCACGTTGATAATGATGGCCGAGAATGAGCAAGTCTTCGCCAAGTTGTTGCCGTAGTTCGGAGATTCTATCAGAAATTGCTTGTTCTTCAACAGAAAGAGACGTGTCCATGAAATCCACGGAACACATTGGCAAGGACACGGTCATGGTGACTCATTCGCGCCACCAAGTGTTCCCTTTTGAATCAATCCACATCTGCAGAATTCATAAACCAGCGGCGAAACCCATCCACATGGTCTTCCAAGAGGGCGAGCGCTTGCACCTCGGTGCTGAGGCCGAAGTATGGTCAGGCCAGTGGATGGGCCGGCCGGCAGTGCGCAAGTTACGAAGGCCAAGGGCGTGGAGACATCCCGATCTTGACCACCGATTAGGTCACCGACGGATGATGAGTGAGGCTCGGCTTCTCGTACGGATGCATCGAGCAGGCCTCCCTGTCCCTGCGCTTCTTGATTTGGATCCTGAGCAAGGCGTAATGGTCATGCAAATGATTCCTGGAAGGCCGTTAATCGAAGTCTTGCGCGACCCGGAAGCCTCGAGAGAATTTCTACAGCGTGCATTGGAAAGCACCGGTGCAGCCATCCGCAATGTGCACAGACTTGCCATCACTCATGGTGACCTTTCAACGAACAACGTCCTTATCGACGAAGAAGGCAATGCGGTGTTAATCGATTTTGGACTGGCCGTCATTGATTATGAGGTCGAGCGGTTTGGCATTGATTTGCATGTCATCGATGAAATTCTCGGTGCATCGCACCCTGACATTGTTGGTGCTATTGACCACCTCTTGGCTGGTTATCTGGCGGAAGAGATGCGTCTCGGGCCGGCTGGGGAGCAAACCGGAGGTGCAGTACCGACAGCGAAAGAAGTGTTGAGCCGTCTAGAGAATGTTCGCACCCGAGTGCGCTACCACGGATAGGTTCATTCCATCAAAAGTCTGAGTTCTTCCACGCTTCGTAACTCGGCGAGATAAATCTGTTCGATGGCGTCTTTCAGGTCTTGATCTTCTGCCGCTTCAAGTTGAATCATGACTTCGCCATACACTGCTGCAGCCTGAGCTTCGGTCTCAAGAGAATACTGGAGCATTTCTGAGTAATTCGTGGTGTGAGTGATGGGGTGAGGGTTGCGTTCTGTGACCGGTATACCTTCCAGTTTGACGATTGACTTTCGTACAATGTTGGCGTGCTCCAATGATTCCGTTGCTTCTCCGTCAAACATGGGTGCGAGTTGTAGTCTGTGGATTCCTTTGACGTTGGCTGCGTAATGAGCGTACATGTTGATGGCGCGCAATTCCCAACCGAGGGCTTCGTTCAACTTGTCAATGAGGGCGTTTGTCGTCATGGTGTCATCTCTTAGGGCCTACGAAAGATTTGCGTCTTCCTCAATCCTTGCCATTCCATCCAAGATGGCCTACATAAACCCATGCTGGGCACTGCACGGCGCTTAGATCCACAAGGCTTCACCAGACTTCCACCCAATGAACGCAAGAAGTGGACACAACACCATCGTCAAGCCGACATAGATGAGCGCTGATGTGCTCTCGCCTCGATCGAAGAGGTCAATCGTTTCAGCAGAAAAAGTCGACATGGTTGTAAATGCACCCAAAACGCCGGTAGCCACAATCAAGGCTACATTGCTTGAAACTAAATTTTGAGCAACGGCCACCGTAAGGAAACCAAGAGCAAGCGAACCGACAAGATTCACAGTTAAGGTAGCGATGGGAAAACCCTCGCTGCTCAACCACTCGCCCACAGCATAGCGTAAAGCCGCGCCAATTGCTCCCCCAATGGCCACGAAACCAATCTGCTGGAGCATGTTGTCAGGACCGCTTCTCACCTAACAAGCCTACCGGCAAGAAGGCTTCTCAAACCTTGATTTCAGGCGCACACCTCAAAGGCCACAACGCATCGGCATGGCATGGGACGCACGGTTTGGTTTCTCACCGGGAACCTTGGAAAAGTCAAGGAAGCAACGCATCACCTTGAGCCGCTTGGGTACGATGTCAAGCAATTGGTGGTCCCAGAAGGAAGCATTGTCGAGCCCCAAGCACACGAATTGGTCGATGTCGCCATGGCTAAAATCGAACAAGCAATCCCATTCTTGGCCAACCCTGACGATCTGCTTTTGGTTGAAGACGCTGGACTGTTCATTGATGCCCTTGACGGATTTCCTGGTGTGTACGCCGCCTACGCCCTTCACACCCTACGCTGTGAAGGTGTTTTGCGACTTCTCAGCCACCTGGGTTCAGTCGACCCTGTCCAGTCGGCAAAATTGCGAAAAGCTTCATTCCAAGCCGTGGCAGCAATGTGGGTCGATGGCAAGGTGCTGATTGGAAACGGCTCTTGCCCTGGCTGGATTTCGAATCAAAAGACCGAAGGTGAAGGATTTGGATTTGACCCCATTTTTATCCCGTCGGATCTTGATGAAGACAATCAACCCCTGCCGCCTGGAACGTACGGCGTTGTCAGCACACACGGAATGACTTTTGGAGGCATTTCGATGGATGAAAAACAAAAATTCAGCCATCGCTCAAGAGCACTTGAAGACTTGCTGCGGCAATTGCCATCAGCATGATAAGTTAGGGCACTTTGGAGATGGTGAGGCACATGGTATTTCTGAGATGGATATCGGGATTCTATGCCCTCGCCGCCACGACAATTTACATTGCATTCGCAAGTGAATGGACCGATGAAGTTGGATGGGGCCTTGTTGCTTCAATCATTCTAGCGTGCCTGATTTTCATTGCACAAACTGGGACAGTACCACAAAATCGCCCACAACGCGCTCGTGCTCCAACAGCTCAAGCGATGGTGGAGACTGAGGAAGAGGAAACGACAGAACTTGATATTCCTGAAGTGGTCACTGAGGCACCAATGGATGGTGCGACCTTGAGGGAGCGCAAACTTGCGAAAATCCAAGCGGCTGAAGCCAAGAAGGCTGAAGCACTAGCAGCGGCCTCTCAAAATGAGGAAAGCGAAGAAGAATTTGTTGAAGTCACCCTCGAGATGGAGGATGTGCACACAGCAGACGAATTTGTTGTCGAAGTGTCCCCTGAATCTGTTGAAGACGCCGATATCGAGGCCACAGTAAAGCAACGTCGTATCACTCACGATGCTGTGAGGGAACGCATCGAAAAGCGAAGACGTGGTCAACTTGCTGAGATTCGCGCTTCAACCGCTAAGATGTGGGAGGATCAGACGGCTGGCGAAGACATCGTGGCCCTGCTCCAAACACCAGGGCACGGTCATTCTGTGTTGATCGAGCCTGAAAATCCTGAGGCTGGACACATCTACGGTGCCACATTCATTCGGATTGATGAATCCCGAATTCTAAAACTCCGAACGCCACTCGACAGTGGGTTTGAGAAAGTGAAGAGACAGGAACAACCTGCCTTACCGGTGCTCCTGGACCCTGATGGAAACCCCCTCCCACCGTTGCCACTGCCAGGTGAAGGCCCACTCCCTCTCCCTCTCCCTGCCGCAAGTGGCGCACTTGCAGCCCTCAAGGATGAAATGAATTCTTAATCGGAATTGATTGGTCAATGTTCAAGCCTTGAACAAACATAGCCCTCTCATGGAAGACTTGACTTCAAACGTACAAGTCAACCGTAGATTAGCCCTCCTCGGGCTTCTTTTGGTTTCAATTGCACCCACCATATCCGTCACCACTGGCTTTATTCTTCAGGCTGGAACAATCGCTGTCATCGTGTTTATTGTCACTAAATTGTGGATTTACGGCCTTCCTGCATTTTGGCATTTGAAGGTTGAAAAAAAACCGATTTCATGGTCCAAACCAACAGATGGCGGTTGGGGCGTATCCCTGCTATTGGGAGTGGGTATGATCATTGTCATCGTCGGTGCATATCTATTGCTCGGAGACATGATGATCGACAAAAAAACGTTGGTTGAACTGCTCGAACCAGTAGGACTCACCACCCCAGGAACCCTGGCAGGTGCTATTTTCTTCTGGGTGTTCATCAACTCCGTAATGGAAGAGTATGTGTTCAGGTGGTTTATCACTTCAAAAATCGAGGAACTTGTTCAAGGGAAATGGAAGCCAATTTTGCTCTCAGCGGGAATTTTCACCCTCCACCACTCCATCGCATTGATGATGTTCATTAGTCCCTTGGGCACACTCATAGCCTCAGTTGGCGTGTTCATTGGAGGCGCTATCTTTTCATGGATTTACTTGCAATACCGAAGTGTCTGGGTTGCTTGGATTGCACATGCGTGCGCTGATGTTGCTGTGTTTGGCATTGGATGGCACCTTGTCATCGGTTTTTGAATCGACTGTTACAGTGGACAATCGCCTTAAGCGGGCACTCCCAATTTATTTTTTATATACTGTGAGGTTGTAGATAAAGCGCAGGAACTGCTGGATCAGTGAATTTCATGGAAAAGTAACCCCGACAGCTTGCCCTAAGCGAATAAAGCGTCAGAGCGTAGAACTTGCTCAGTTTACTGAGTGATGAGGCGCTTTGGAAGGGCGCTGTGTGTCATCCTGACACATTGCGAAACAAGCAAACGGAGGAACCATGAATAGAAAGAAAAAACTAAGCCACCACAAGCCCAACCACAACGGAAAAAACCGGAAAACACGGAAACGAGTTTCGTTGAATCGGGCCTTAGAACCCGGCGATGGGCATAAAAAGAACAAACCGAAAAAGGACATCAGTGTTGATGAGGCAGAACGACGGAACCTGCTGAAGCAGAAACGAGCGGAACATGCAAACCTCGTCCGGCAAGAATGGCTGCGTCAGCGCCAAGGACCTGCCAAACCGTGCTGTGAGACCGATGAAGATTGTGAGGCCAAAAACAAATGGCTGATGAAACAATTGAAATCGATTCGTTGCGAAACGATTGTCGATGCAGAAACCGGGGTAAAAGTCAGTCGTGTCATCCCGCTCAGCTTTGAGCGTCGATCTGATGTCTGGCCTCACATGCGTCACTTTGCAAAGGTGGCCAAGAAGGCAGGTTACACTCGCCATTGGTGAGGACACCACCTGATGTCGAAAGGCATCACTTACCCTAAATGGGGGAGCCGGAGGTCGGGGGCTTCGGCCCCCGTCCCTCCCACACACAGATCTCAATCATTCATGCTGCCATTCAGGTGTTGCTCTGTTGATGAACGCTTGAACCCCGACTTCTTTATCCTTTGAATCGAAAAGCGAGGCGAATGCTTCCGCTTCGATCGCAACACCTTCTGTCAAACCAACATCAAGGGCGGCACGTACCGTCGTCTTTCCAACCCTCAGCGTATTGGAAGACTTGCTCCCAATCAACCGCGCCATAGCCATGGTCGANTCAAGCAATTCGCTTGGCTCGCAGACTTGATTCACAAGGCCAACACGGTGCGCTTCTTCAGCGTCTATCATTTCTCCTGTGAAAATCATCTCCATGGTTTTCCCGTAACCAACCAAATTGGCTAACCGTTGGGTTGCTCCGTAACCGGGAATCAAACCAAGGTTGACCTCCGGAGTGCCAAACTTTGAGCGAGTACTAGCGATTCTGATATCGCATGAACAGGCGACCTCGCAGCCGCCCCCTAATGCAAAACCATCAACCATAGCAATGCTGGGCTTGCTCAAATTCCACAATGCTTCGACCGCGTTGTTGGCAAACATGATGCGAATATCCTCGCTCTTTTTTCCAACGAACTCTGTGATGTCTGCGCCCGCAACAAAGGCGTTGGGTTTTGCCCGCTTTCCTTCAGGTGGGGCGTTTGGTTGGGCCCCAGTGAGCACCACAACTCGAACATGAGGGGTCGATTCCACCCACTTGACCATGGCTTTGATGCCCGTCATCACTTCAGCGTTCAAAGCGTTGAGTTTATCCGGTCTATTGATGGTCACCAAGGCGATTGTACCTAAATCTTGATCCGCATGAATCGGGTGTTCTTCGATGGTGATGACTTGACTTGTCGGGGCGCTCATGGGTTGGCCATGCCCCTGTGGTTCATCAGTCCACCGACCGGCACAAAGGATTGGCCCATGAACTGAAAACCAAGAATACAAAGACCATGACCGTGTGAGAAAACTATGGTTGAATCGGGAGCCCCGCTCGTCATGGCCAAAGATATGGCCAAAAAGTATGGGGATTTCATCGCCCTTCATCCGCTCAATGTGGAAGTTCATTCTGGTGAATTTTTTGGGGTCTTCGGCCCGAATGGAGCAGGGAAGTCAACTTTTATTAAACTCTTAACCGGCCAACTGCGACCAAGTAAAGGCCAAATTGAAGTGCTTGGCGTCAATGCAGTTTCAGACCCGCAAAAAGTCAAGGCAAACATTGGTATCGTTCCGGAATCCGAGTCACCACCTTCGTTCTTAACGCCGACTGAATTTTTAGAATTTGTAGCTCGGCTGCGTCGAGTTGAAGACATTGAAACCAAGGTTGAACATTGGCTTGATTGGTTTGGTCTAGACGAGAAAAGAGATACGATGTGCAAAGACCTCTCTAAAGGACAACGGCAGAAGGTGATGCTTGCGGCGGCCTTCATCCACGAGCCAAAACTGCTGTTTCTCGATGAGCCCTTTGCCAACCTTGATCCGATTTATCAGCGCAAATGCAGGCAATGGTTGCTCGATCACGTCAAAAAGGGCGGAACAATTTTCCTTTGTTCACACGTTTTGGAAATGGCGGAACGTATGTGCAATCGAATGGCCATCATCAACGATGGACGAGTGCTCGCAGCGGGTACGGTCAAAGGACTGAAGCAAAACCAAGACGAAACATTGGAAGATGTCTTCATTCGCCTTGTTGGCCGTTCAATCGAAGATGTGGAACGCCTCGCCGGAACCAAAGATTCAGACGGAGACCACGAGGAGGAATGACCTGTGCCAGGCGCCAGCATTGTTTCCCGCGATTGGAATGATGTGGCCGAAGGTAAACCTCCCGCATTCACCACTCTCGGCACCTCTCCTCAAGGCCAAGTGCTGCATGAACCCCTGCGAGGCTGGGCGTCTTTTTCGGCTACTTTCCGGGTGATGTTCAAAGAAGAGGGGCGTAAAAGCATTGAATTTGCGAAAAAACGGCAGATTGTTCTGTTTCCGCTGTTGCTGACCTTGATCACAGCGTTGACCACAATCGGGCTGCAATTCTTGGTGGGTGACTCATCCGCTCAGGTCAGTGATATCGATCAAAAGACCTTCACCTGGGGTGAATTACGGTTTGCATTGCATTTGCCTTTGCTGATGTTCAGCCTCGGAATGGGGACATTCGCCTTTATTGGCCATGATGCTATTGTGCACAGAGCAGGTACCAAGAACTATCTTTTAGCCGCACCAGCCCTCCAACCGCTACCAAACTCAGTGGCCCACTTTGCGTATTTCATCAAAGATTTGTGTTTCTATGTGATGCTCATTCTCACACCTGTGATCGCCGGAATGGCGTTAGGCATCACCTTAGAATTCGCCAATGGGATCAACACACCACTCGAATGGACAAGCCTCCCATGGACCTGGATTGCCATGATCATCACGCTCGGCCAAGGTCTTGCTGTCGCCTTCCTAGGATCTTCGCTCTGGATGAGGGGAAGGCCATTCACAATCATTGGACCGATGGCCGTTGTTTTGTTTGGCGTGGCCGCAGGCCTCGGGCAAATCAACCTTGATGGTGTCCTTTGGGGCCTCTATGTGCAATCCAATCAAAGCATCGAAGTGGCTGCTGCTGCGTTGGGTGGATGTGTGCTCATCGGACTGGTTGCGAGCGCTTTGATCATCGATGATTTTGATGTTTCCGTGGTTCAACGCAAGGAGATGTTCATGCCAATTCACAAGCGGCTGGGCTTCCTTGGCGATGGAGAAATCCGTCTCATTGTTGCAAAAGAATTCGTCGATTTATTCCGTTCTGGCTCCATCAAAAAAATGACTGTGTCCTATGCTGCTCCACTTCTTGTGTTGCTCGGCATGGCGTGGTTGGTGGATTTTGCTGAAGCTCCAATTCCAATCAACCTCTTGTCTTATGCCCCATTTTTGGGATTCTTTGGTTTCAATTTTTACTCATGGCTCACCATTCTTGATTCTCCCGAATTCATGAATGGATTACCCTTACGAGTCCCACAACTCATTCGCGCCAAGGTCATTGTGTATTTTTTGGCAACGTCCTGGATTTCACTGATTTTNATTGTCCTNATGGCGTGGCAGCTCNACGAATGGGCCTCCTTNCCCACCAGCATCATAGTCATGTTTGCAAACTCAATCTACATCGTTGCNCTCACGGCGTTCCTGATGGGNCTGCGGCCAAACAAAGCAATCTTTGATGCGTCGATCATGATCTGGTTCTGGATNGGAACGGTCCTTCCTTTGCTTGGGTTGTTCTTGCTTTCGTTCACCCAAGGNGACGTCTCACTNTATGGNAACTGGTGGGAGCGTGCGAGTCAAGATGGATTGGCAGCNACCGCCTCTATGTACGACCAAACCATGGTTGAACAGGGGTACAAGGGCATGCTTTTGATTTCGTTTGGCTTATTGCTCGCCTCTGCTGTGTTGTGGAAATTAATCGATCGCCGATGGGGCAAAGCAGAGTTCTCGAATTGAAGTTGAACACGGTTTTTGCTGAGGTATCTTGATGAGCGGTGGGCAGCGCCCATCGTCCATGGGTCAAGTGGTCGCCGTATGCGGAATGCCAGGCTCGGGCAAAGGTGAATTCGCCGCTGTCATCGCTGAACATGGCGTACCAGTTTTGTCAATGGGAGACATGGTCCGTGCCGAAGTACGGCGCCAAGAATTGGCGGAAAGCCCCGGCATTTTCGGAGAAATTGCTGCTCAACTTCGCGCTCAATACGGTGAAGATGTGTTGGCCGTTCGATTAGCGGACGCGGTGGATGAGTTGCTTACCAACCACCCTGTGGTGCTCATTGAAGGCATGCGAGGGACTGCCGAACGTACGGTGTTTTTAGCACGGTGGGGCGAAG
Organism: Candidatus Poseidoniales archaeon; assembly: GCA_003602645.1. GTDB lineage: Archaea > Thermoplasmatota > Poseidoniia > Poseidoniales > Poseidoniaceae > MGIIa-L1. The sequence continues at coordinate 36,875 of QQSI01000044.1, forward strand.
ATTTTGCCTCCCTAGCTGTTGATGCATCACCTGATGTTCGCTTTGAAAGGATTCAGCACAGGGGCCGATCTGAAGACGGTGACAGAGCCGCATTCGAGGTCCGGGATACAAGAGAAATTGGCTGGGGCCTCGACCTCATTATTGCTGAATCAGATTACAAAATAGACAACAATCAGGACCTCAGGTCTTTCCGACACGATTGTCAAAAATGGTACCTTGATTACACGGCATGAACTTCGTGATTTGGCGACCTATATTCGCCACGCAGGACGGCGGTTTCGGGTTGATTGTTCACCCAAGTGTTATAGTCAGCCATAACCTGTGATAAATTGCTTCGGCAAGGGGTGCGCACATGGCGAGGAAAAACAAGAAAGGTGGGGGCAAGCGACAGCGAGCCCAACAACGCGCTCAGTACGACGAATTGGACAAGTATCCGGTTCTGCCACCACATGCCTTTGCGCGCATCGTTCGTGACAAGCAAACGCTCAACATCATTTACCAAATCATCGAGCCCCCGATGACCAAAAAAGAGCAAGAGCAGCGCGATGAAATCCTTGACATCTTCATTCGTTCGCTCACAGCAAACATCGAGGAAATCGATGCAAACCCCGAAGCCTACATCCGCACGGCTATGGACAAGGTCATCAAAGCCTACGGCATGAAAATCAATAAGAAATCAAAATCCAAGATTTTCTACTACCTGCGCCGGGACCTCATTGGCTATGGCGAAATGGACGTGCTGATGAACGACATCAACGTGGAAGATATTTCCCTTGATGGAACCAATGTACCTATTTTTGCCTATCACCGAAAGTTCGAATCTGTTGAAACAACCTGCGTGTGGAAAACAGATGAAGAACTCGAATCTTACGTCATCAAGCTTGCACAGCGATGTGGAAAGCACATTTCGGTTGCGGACCCATTGCTTGACGCAACGCTGATGGATGGTTCAAGAATCGTTATGAAGCTTGGCCGTGAAGTCTCAACCCGTGGTTCTGCGTTCTGTATTCGACGGTTCAAGGACGATCCGTTCTCCCCCGCAGATATTGTTGCGTTCCGAACCATGTCTTCGCTCATGGTCGCTTACCTCTGGATTGCGTTCCAGAATGAAGTACCAATGCTGTTTGTCGGCGGTACGGCTTCGGGCAAAACAACCACCCTTAACGCCATGTGCATCTTTATTCCTTGGCAAATGAAAATCGTTTCAATCGAATCAACGCGTGAAGTCAACATCCCTCAACCAAACTGGGTTCCTGGTTTAACGCGGCAAGGGTTTGGTGGTGAATCAACGGATGGTGTCATCGGTGAGTTCGAACTGCTCAAGGCTGCTCTTCGTGAACGACCAGAATACATTATTGTGGGTGAAATTCGTGGTGCAGAAGCCTATGTTCTGTTCCAGGCAATGGCTACAGGCCACTGTGCGTATTCAACCGTTCACGCCGACTCAGTTGCATCGCTCGTTCACCGTCTCGAGAACAAACCAATTGACATCCCGCGTGTTCTTTTGCCCGCATTGGAAGCATGTTCAATTCAAATTCAAACCCGTATCAACGGCAAGCGTGTTCGAAGAACCAAACAACTTGTTGAAATTGTTGGAATCGATCCGAATTCATTGGAAATCATCACCAACGAAGTGTTCCGCTGGGACGTCACATCCGACGACTTCATCTTCAGCGGTAAATCGTATGTTCTCGAGAAAATCATGGTCAAGATTAACTTCTCACAAGACGATATGCGCCGAGAATTGAGAACACGAAAGCGAATCCTTGAATGGATGGTCCTCAATGACATTCGAAAAGCAGACCAAGTGTCTCAAATCGTCACTGAATACTACGTACGGCCAAATGAAATCCTGGCAAGAGTTGACGGATTGCGTTAAGCCGCATACAAGGAGGGAGCATCAATGGACTTGACCGCATGGCAAAGGATTTGCAATCGAATCCTTGGTCGCGTCGTCAAGAAACGTGCTCGAGCAGACAAAGAACTCGCCGACAACCTTGTCAAAGGCTCGATGAAGATGATGCCAGAGGTCTACTTGGCAACGGCGATTATGACAACCCTTGCCATCACGCTCATCTGCTGGGGGTTCGTCTCACTTTTCTTCATCCCCGACATTGGCATCATCGCTTATTGGGAGTCAATTCAAGATCCAGCGACCCTCGACTACTGCTTCGAATGGGAATATTGGAACCAAGACCTTGTCGATCCAACCCAACCAGGAAATGGTTGTGATGAATTTGCTTACCAGGTGTTCCCTACCTCGCTCAAAGCAATCATTGTGGCCCTAGGAGGCGTCATTATTCCATTCGCCGCGTACAAGTACAACAAAGGCGGAGCAAAGCGAGAGGCTGACCGCAGAGGTGCTATGATTGAGAAGTACTTGCCTTACGCTGCATCCTACACCGCCGCTATGTCCGCAGCGAACGCAACCCCGTCGAAAATCTTCAGGTCACTTGCGATGAACAAAGACATCTACGGGGACGTGGCGGATGACGCTGCAATGGTCTACCGCGACGTCACATTGCTTGGTTACGACTTGATTACAGCGATGAAAATGAGCGTCGATCGTGCCGCTTCAGTCTGGTTGACCGAGTTTTTCCAAGGCATGGTTGGAACGCTCACTGCGGGTGGTCAATTGAAACTCTTCTTCTTGAACCGAGCCGAGCACTACATGCGTGAAAACCGAACACGGCTTCAGATGTTCTTGGAATCGATCGCCTTGCTGGCTGAATCCTACATTGTGGTCGCTGTCGCTATGCCCCTGTTCCTCATTGTCATGCTTGTCATTATGTTCTGGGTTTCAGGTTCTGGCGCCCAGATGTCTGAAGGCATGCTGTACGGAATCGTGCTTGGTTTCATTCCAATGATCCACATTTCGTACGCCATTCTGGTATGGACAAGCAGCAAAGAGCAAGACATGTGAGGAGGTGAGAGAGAATGGCAAAGAAAAAGAAGAACAAGATCGTTGTCGAACTTGATTTGCCCAAGGACGATTCAACGCTCACAAAGTTATACGCCATCTTGTTCGTTTCGATTCTTCTTGGATTGTGCACGGCCATCATTTGGTCCACGAATTCTGGATTTATTCCAACAGCCAACGGCGAGCCGATGTTCACAAATGTGTATTGCGGCGCCACTGCCAAAGACAGTCAAGGCAACAGCATGGGAGCACAATTCCAAACCAACCAGAAACCTTCCTACGCCGCCAATGAATCCTGTGCCATCCTTAAAGACGAACCTGATGTTGTCGAGTGGGTTGATGAAGAATGGACATCTGTTTCGAAACGAGGGAAGAATTTCGACGTGCCGGGTGTCGATTCATCGCAAACCGGTGGCGTTGTCGTGTCTCAGCCGCTATGGGCCAACTGCAGCGTGAGTGCAGACATACCCACGGAGTACACCATTGCCATACGGTCACAAGACGGTGACATCATCGATTTCCACAACGGTACGACCGACAACGACAACAACCCCGACAACGACAATTGTTACATGATGATTGAAAACATTCCAGCGGATACACGGTATGAATTCCTCGTGTTCTCAAACGAAGAGGGCAAGCAACTATCGAAGGTGACCTTCGATGTCACTGTCCACTACTTCGATGGCATCCCAGCCAACATGAACAACAAATCATACTGGATCGGCCCTGAAGTCTCCCTCGGACCGAAGGACTTCCGCCCGTTCATTTTCCTCAACTTCTTCGGAATGAGTTTCTTCTTCTTCCTTTATCCTGCTTCCTGGTATTGGGAACGGGTTGAGTTTGCGAAAAACGAAGTGGAAGAGAAGTTCCCTGATTTCTTGCGAGACCTTGCCGAGTATTGGAAAGGTGGTCTTTCCATGACGGTAGCTGTCCAAACCCTCGCGAGTTCAGAATATGGCGCACTGAATGACGAAGTCAAGAAAATGTCAGATCAACTCAGTTGGGGTATCAAATTCAGCGACGTGATTCGACAATTCGCAGACCGAGTCGGAACACCATTGGTTCAACGAGCGATTGCCCTCATTGCTGAAGCGGACAGAGCGGGTGGAAAAATCTCTGATATTCTCGTGACGGCCGCGAATGACTCGAGGGAATTGAAGTTCCTTGAAGGGGAGCGGCGCCGTGCAATCGGATCTTACATTGCGGTCATCTGGACCTCATACTTCGTTTTCCTTGGCGTTATTGTCACGCTTGCTGTCGTCTTTATCCCAGCAATTGCCGGTTCCAACTCCGGTGGTGAAGATGGTGGAGACAGTGGAGGTCAAACGATTGGAAACATGACCATCCGTAACATTGACCCTCTGTTTTTCTTGACCGTGTTTTACTATGGCGTAACGATGCAAGCGGTCGGTAATGGCACAATGGCGGGGTTGATGTCGACCGGTCGTTTCTCAACCGGATTCAAGCACTCAGGACGCATGATCATCGTATCTCTGTTGGTCTTTAACTTCCTAGCGTTCACACCGAACCTGATTGGAATCACTGAGGTACCAGGCCTGAACCCATCCTCAGGTGCTTTCGTACCTTCCGGACTCTATTTCGGTGGTTGAATGAAGCGCGATGAAGAAGCACAAGTGCACATCCTTGAGATGTTGACGTTGTTTTGGTTGTTCTTCATGTCCGCAACCTTCCTCATTCGGGTTCACGTACCTGATGCACCCTCTGTTGCCCATGATGCGTCACTGGAAATTGCAGGCGATGATGCGATTCGTTACGCACTTGGACTCGAGGCGGTCACAGAAGGTGAAAACCGACTGGAGGAGGTGCTTGGAAACGGAGAACTCGACGCTGCATGCATCCTGCTTCAAGAGAGCATTGCTGTCGGGAAGGAAGCCAATTGCTGGCTCACCCAAAACAGTGGGGTCGCAACGCCCTACGGGCCAACAGGCACTCCTGCGGGCGGGACTGTGACTGTTCACCACCTCGTCGTTGTTGGCGCTGACGCATGGACAGTGACCCTCGATGTGTGGGCGCGTGGAGGTGCTGCTTGATGCGTACGAGTGAACTCAACCGTTCCAACGACCGTGATGCGGCACAAATGCTGTTGGCCACGGGCGTAGTGCTGCTCATGTCTTTGCTCTCGATGGCTATTTTTGGCGTCAAGGTTGCCGGACTTACTCTACCACACGATACAGCCTCGGACGGTGTGATTGTGACCGCCCAAGAAGTTACCAATGGTCTTCCTGAACTTTCTGAATCTCGAACCCTGCTCTGGATTGAGGGCGGCCTTGAACCCCTCGAAGCAGCTGAAACGGCAATGGACGGCGTGCACAACGATATGTTGCACCATGGTGAAGTCCGTGGCATCGAAGTCAAAATGATCAACATCGTCATTTCAGAAGTGGATTCAAACACCATCAATGTGACTGGAGAATTGGGTGTTTCTGACGGTGATGCAATGCTCACCACTGTGATCAATTTTGACATTACACATGGATGATCAGCGCTTCTTGTGATCGTTCCAAGCCACATCGAGCAGATGCTTGATTCGATCTGTGTCGCTGCTCACCATCGAGAGATCCACGATTGGCCATGAAGCAATTTTAGCTCTGTCCATGAGGCCGTTCTGAATGGCTCGAATCCGTGGAAATCCAGCAAGGTACCGATCCGCTCTGCGGAACGAATGGGCGTCTCTCGAGCGAAGCATGCCTTTGTGACGCTCTTCTTCACTGACCGCCATAACCACACCAACAGCAATGCCACCGGCTTCACGCCAACTTCGAAGCAATCGTTCGCTTGGATTGATGTGAACACCTTCAATCAACAGATCAATGCCTTCCCGTCGGGCCCGGTCAATGGTTGCAACAACACCCCGCTCAACCGCTTGACAGGTGTCAAGCCAATCGATGACAGGCTCTCCTGAATCGCCACGAGAGAACGAGGAACGATGGAGATTCGCCTGTGTCCGATCTTCATCGCACGCTCGCATGATTTCTCGAATCGCATCCGTCGAAAGGAGGCGGGCGAAGCCAGACTCAGCAGCAAGTTGGACCGATGCGGTCGATTTGCCTGTGCCGGTTGCTCCCGCAATGACAAGCAGGCGAGGCGCCCGGTCAGCAAGGGTACGGGCGGCGTCCTGCCCCAAACCAACTTTACGAGCCATGAGGATGTGTGGGGATGGTGCATTGATGAGTCTTTGCGCACATGTTTGCGAAGATGAACGGATTTGACCCGACTTGACGACAACCGAATGCCTTTGAGGGGACAGCACTTGGCGTTGAACATGAGCGCAGAACAGATGTGGATTGCCGGTGAATGGTGTGACGCAGAAGATGGAGCAACAGCAGATATTCTTAATCCCGCAACAGGTGAAGTCATGGCCACAACTCCCAAGGCAACCTTGAGCGATGTCGAACGCTGTGTGGCAGCATCTCGAACCGCTCTCAACGACGTTTCTTGGAAAGCAATGGATCCTGCACAGCGTGGACGGATCCTCAACAAAATGGCCCAAGCCACCTATGCGAACGCCAAGGCACTCGCAGCCATCGAATCCAACAACAACGGCAAGACTTTCCGAGAAGCACTCTCTGAGATTCGCTATGGCGCTTGGACGCTCGAATACTTCGCTGGTTTGTCGGACAAAATCGAAGGAACCACAATCCCTGTCCCCGGGAACCGGCTCAATTACACGCTTCGTCAACCCCTTGGCGTCACCGCACACATCGTTCCGTGGAACTTCCCGTTGCAGTTGGCCCTCCGCTCAATCGCACCGGCACTCGCCTCTGGGTGCACAGTGATTGCAAAGCCAGCATCATGGACCCCACTTTCGCTCATTGCCTGGGCCAAAGCCATGGAAGAAGCAAACGTCGGCCTACCGTCTGGTGTGCTCCAAGTGATTACTGGTTCTGGCGGACTGATTGGAGACGCACTCGCAGGCCACACTGGCGTTGACGGTGTTGTCTTGACCGGCGGTGTCCCAACTGGACAAGCTGTGATGGCAAAGGCAAGCGAAAACCTCACTCCCGTCACCCTTGAACTGGGCGGTAAAGGTGCAAACATCATCTTCCCCGATGCAAACCTTCGATACGCTGCAAAGGCAATTTGCTTTGGGATTTTCATGAATGCAGGACAAATGTGCTGGGCGGGATCCCGCCTTATTGTCCACGAAGATGTGCACGACGAACTCGTCGAAGCCGTTGTGGCGGAAGTGGCCAAGTGGAAGGTCGGGCCTGGTATGTCAGAAGGCGTGCGAATTGGTAGCCTTGTTCACCAATCTCACCGGACAGAAGTGCTTGAGAAACTCGAGGCAGGACTCGCCATGGGTGGAACTGTCGTCTGTGGTGGAAAGGCCATTGAAGGCGACGGAGCCTTCATGGAAGCAACTGTTGTCACTGGAGTTGACAAAGACAACCTGTTGTTCAATGATGAATTGTTTGGACCTGTCTTGGCCGTCACCAAGTTCAGCGAAGATGCAGAAGCCCTCGCTTTGGCTAACGACTCTCCGTTTGGCTTGCTCAACGGTATTTGGACTAATAACCTCAGCCGAGCCCATTCGATGGCTCGCGATTTGGAAAGCGGCATGGTCTCGATCAACGAATACCCAATCACCTTCCCACAAACCGCCTTTACTGGTTGGAAGCAATCCGGTATTGGTGTTGAACAAAGCCAAGACGCCATGCGCTTCTACACCAAGGTGAAGAACGTCAACGTCAAACTCTGAGGTGAATGCATGACTGTGGAAGTTGAAGACAGGGAAAACGGCATTCGAATTGTCCGATTGACCGGTGCTTCAGCAAGCAAATCCTTCTCAAGAGAATCGTTGCCAATCATCGCTAAAACCATCGATCAGGGCCTAACTAATCCCGAGATCAAAGGCATGGTGATCACTGGAGAAGGCAAATTTTTCTCCGCTGGAGCAGACATCCACGCCTTCCAAGAAGCGATTGATGCCAACGATGCGCCTCAGTTGATTCGAGACCTCACCAACATCCTTCATCCCCTTTTGATTCGCATTCGACAATCCTCAACCATCGTGGTTGGCGCCATCAATGGAGCGGCTGCCGGCGGGGGACTTGGCCTTGCTTTGGCGTGTGATGTCCGCATCGGCTCATCAAAAGCAAAACTTGCTGCATCCTATGCCAGCATCGGTCTTTCACCTGACGGTGGTACAACATGGTTGATGCCTCGACTGGTCGGTGAACAGCGAAGCCGTACCTTCTTCTTTGAAAATCAAATTTGGTCGGCAGAAGAAGCGCTCAATGCAGGGGCCCTCGATCAGGTCGTTGAAACAGAGCAGTTGCTTGAACGGTCTGTTGAGATTGCCGCAAACTGGAGCAAATGGGGTGGCCATTTCCGAGAAGCCACCAAACACTTGCTTCACGTTCAATCACAGAATGATTTCGAGACACACCTCAAGCACGAGCAAACACTGATTGAAGCCGCGGGAACGACACCCGAATTCAAAGCAGGCGTGGCCACTTTCCTTGGGAAGTAAATGGTGTCATTCACTCAGAGCCGGGAGTGAGAAAATCCCCCACAGGCTCGAATCGCAAAATGCTCATTCGAAACGTAAGTCCGTTGCCATCCTTGGGATTCATTTCTAAATTGAATCAATGGAGCGAAACTTGCATCCATGAACCGCCATTGTTGAACGAGCATGCCAAACTTCTCACGAAGCCCAAACATCCTCTGCATGGTGAATTGATGACGAGATACGAAAATCAGTTCTTCCGTTCTTATTCCACGCATGTGTTTTCGGATTCGACTTCGAATTTTTCGAATGATGTCTTCTAATTCGATGTCAGGGTGATCAACAAAAATCACCAGTCGTGGATTAAACGGCCCAGGTACGCCGCCTGGAAAGACATTGCACCCACCATCAGGACCATATTCTGAAGCGATTCGATCGATGTCGCCATCATCGAAAGGACGGGGTTCTTCCCAATGGACATCACAGGTCTGGATTTGTCCACAACTTGGGCACGGGTCGGTTGGCCGCTGATGGTCAGATGTTACTTTTTCACTGTACCACAATGTTCCTTCTTTTGCGCAATATCCCCTTAGTACATACATAGGAGAGCATTTCCTTCAACGCCTAATAAAGAATGTCAGGATTTTACCATTCAAAGAACCCTTGACCGGATTTTTGTCCAAGATGGCCTTTAGCTACCATCTCTTCCAACAGCGGATGTGGAGCATATCGATCGTCATTGAATGATCGCTGTAGATTGAGTAAGATATCCCGACGCACGTCCAAGCCAACAAGATCTGTCAACTTGAGTGGGCCCATCGGATGCTTGTAGCCAAGCACCATCGCCGTATCGATGTCTTCAGCGCTCGCCACGCCGTCTGCAAGCATGCGAATTGCTTCGTTACCGAGCACAACTCCAAGGCGGCTTGTTGCGAATCCAGGTACATCTTTGACTAAAATCGTGGTTTTGCCCATTGCGACACCTGCCGCTTCTGCGGCTGCAACAGTTGCATCACTGGTTGAGTCGTGGCGAACAAGTTCGAGCAGTTTCATGATTGGAACGGGATTGAAGAAATGCATGCCTATGACCTGTTCGGGCCTGCTCGTAGCCGCTGCAATGTCGGCGATTGAAAGCGAAGACGTGTTCGTGCCAAGGATGGCGTGAGCCGGTGCTAAGCGGTCAAGATCAGCAAAGATGCTGTGCTTCAAATCTGGAATTTCTGGAACAGCCTCAATCACCATGTCAGCTTTGCCAACGGCCTCAGCCATGTCACCTACTGCATGAAGGCGAGCAGACCATTCTGCTTTCTGTTCAGGCGTGGTCTTACCACGAGCGATGCCTTTGTCCCAGAACGCATCGATTCGAGCCATACCGCGATCAAGACCTTCAGGAAAGGCATCGAAGAGGTTGGTTTTCCAACCAGCTTGAGCGCAGACTTGAGCGATACCAGCACCCATTGTTCCCGCACCGATCACAGCGACTTCTCGAATCTCCATGCTCCATGCGAAGGGGCCGAACTTCATGATGCTTCCTCGGGGCTTGACTCATGACTTTGAGCCAATGCCACACCGCCGACGATGAGGATGAACGAAATTAAGAGAGGTACACCGAGTTTCTCATCGAGCAGAAGCCAACCACTTAGAATCCCAAAGGGTGGTACTAAGTAGACATAGAGTGCGCTTTTTCCTGCACCGATTATACGAATGCCATCGGCAAACCAAACATAGGATATCACGGTTGAAAACACGGCAAGGAAGACCAACGAAATCCAGCCGTTCATGTTAGAATCGGGTAGGCCAACCTGCCAAGTTTCAATCGCCACGACTGGTGTGAGAAGAAGAAAACCAACCACTGAAGACCAAACGGTAAGATGCAAAGGCGACATCGATTCTGTTGCATCGGGTGCAGGCGTGGTCATGGCTTTCTTCATCAGGATGCTGTTGCAGGCCCAAGAGAATGCTGCTGCTGCAATGAGGAGATCGCCTAGAGCCCGCTCATTGAACGGTATGTCGACATTTGGCGAATACAAGAATAAAATGGTGACACCGCTGATACCCAAAGCGATACCCGTGCCAAGACGCCAATGCATCTTTTCGTTGAGAAAAACGATGGCAAGCAAGGCAGTAAAAAAGGGATTGAAGGTGATCATGAGCGACGCATCACCTGCAGCGGTGTACTGCATTCCAAACATGAAAAATGCCTGATAAACGACTGTGGAAAAGAAACCGATGAGCGCAATGCGTTTCCATTCACCACGAGTTGGCAAGGCCCAGTTGTTGGTGGCCTGTAACAACACCAGAAAGCAAACAATGGCGACCACATAGCGCAACCATGCGGCTGCAAACGGTGCCATTTCCTTGGCTAAAACTCGGCCTGCTGGCCAACCAAGGCCCCAAATCGCGGCAACGATGACGAGCTTGAGATGAATGAAGAGATGCTTCATTCAAACCGCTCCAAACCAAGTTGGAGCATGCGGGAGCGGGGCAAACCGATTTCGGGTAAACCTGCTGCAGGAGCGTACATCTTCAGGCCCTCGAGGCGAGACACGTAGAGGCCATACGAAGCGATGTCGTGAGGCTGATAGGGCGTTGGAACACCCATTCGTGTGAGGGTTGCGCATGCTGCTTCAGAATAAATGGGGAAGAGGTTGGTGCTAAAATGCATCCATTCAGAAACACGCTGCGCATCAATATGATCGAGTGTCAAGAGGTGTTCAAGCATCGAGACGTCGGGGTAGGTCGTGGTGCGCAAGGTCATCTCGACCTCATTGGTGATGTCCTCTGGCCATGCGAAGGGCAAGTGATTCGCCCACACATCGGCAATACGTATGTGTTCTAACGAAGCCTCACTCTCGACTGAAAAGAGGGCATTAGAATACGCTTCATCATCAACGCTGTCCGCAACGAGGTCGGGGAGCGCTGCGTAGAACGCATCACACATGTCGACATCAACGCCATAGAGCGAAACTGGGATCATCAATAGGCCCCCGTGGCGCACTCAAGCTTTTGCACCGATACCGGATGCAATTTGGCGAGCAGACATTGGCTTGTTGGCAACCCATTCTTGCTTGAAGAGTTCCTTGAGGTCTTCTTCATCTTGTGCGGTCGGTAGAATGGTGTGGAGGTAAGCCTGGTATTCTTCTTCAGTGCCTTGGAATTCTTCACCATCAACAGTGCAGTTGGTTTTCTTGAATGCACCAATATCTCTGTTGAAGTTTTCGTGAGGTACGTAGAGTTGTGGTGAGCCTTCTGGAAGATATCCGTTGAGTTTTGCAACTTCGCCAACGATTTCAGTGTGGTA
>QQSI01000045.1 GCA_003602645.1 Candidatus Poseidoniales archaeon
AGGAATCTCGACTTTGTCGCCTGGAGCGAGGTAGTTTTGTTGAGAGATGTTGGCGATTTCTAAGTCTGCGCGCTCCCGTGGACTGTCTGCAATCTCAGCGATGTAGAACCCAGTTCCCAAGTTTCGAACGGCGATGTGGTCAATGTCGTCTTCGTGCTGGTGGAATGCTGTTCCGATTTCAGAAGTGTAGCAATATGAACCGTGAACACCGTAATGCCAATCGCAGAAATCACCAGAGGTTGGGTAGAGGTCAGATGATTGAAGGTTGGCGTATTGAGTCATATCTGCCATCTGTTGTCCGTGGTACTTGAGTTGCTCATGGTCTGGGCTTTGGCAATCAGTGCAGTGTCCCCACGGGTAGAGAATGAGTTCTGAGTAGGAGTGGTGGGTAAGGGTGGCCTTGAATTCGCTTGATCCATCGCCCGTGTCGTCGTTCATTTCGGTCAGGTCTTGGATAAACTTCGTTTCTGGCTCAGAGTTGCCGCCCCACCAATCTTCATCGGTAACACCGTCAGCGTCGTCATCTTTGCCGTCAACGTGATCTTCGTTGATTTGGCCATCGCCGTCGTTGTCCCGATCATCGACCGGTCCGTTGTAGACGTCGTTGTTCGATCCATCCAGTTCACCTTCTGCTGGCGTACAGGTGCCCGGAATCAGCGGCCCAGTTGCGCCAAGTGGTGCACCCCACTCGAACTGGTAATTTCGATTCAAGTCAACGCCGTCACAGTCCTCATCAACTTCTTCTTGAAGATCTGGCAAGGGAGTCACACCGGTCGCAGTGTTGTCTCGGAGGTTCTTTCTCCATCCACCCGACGGGCATGTTTCCCAAGCAGGTGCTGGGCAGAAGACCTCACGATCGTAGATGTTGCCATCCACGTTCAACATTGGAATGAGGTAGATTTCACGGGAGTCGACGAGGTCGGTGATGAACTGCTCTGAATAGTCTTCATCGACACCAAGGTCGCCCGGACCGCAAGCTGTACCGTCACCGTTTGAATCTTGGAAAGAGGCGTCCAATCCAAGGCAATCGCCATCGTCATCGAGAATTCCGTCACCGTCTGCATCGCCCCACGGATCTTCGTCGACCAGGCCATCCCCGTCGTTGTCGTAGCCGATGTTGCCGTAAGAGAACGCGATGACTTCCAACTGCATGATGGCCACGGTGTAGGACATCCACTCACGGGCGTGGTGGTTGCCGACAATCATCACATCGTGACGATCAGCGTAGTTGCCATTGTCGCCAACAAATGGGTTGTAATCGCCGCCTTGAACGTCTGCGGTGATCTTCATCCAAGGCGAGGCGTGGCCGTAATACCAGCCTTCGTAGGCGTTTGCAGTGACTTCTTCACCACGGGCGTTTGTTCCGCCGTTCATTCCCTCATGGAATTCGAAAATGTCTGGGTTCTCTTCTGCGAGACGGAGCATGCGGTTCTTCATGGTCTCGTACGAGTGGTATTCTTTGAATTGCAACACGCGGTCATTCGCCGAGGCCCAAGGGAAAATCATGTTGTTGTAATCGTCCGACCAAATGTCCTCCGGTGCGTATCCAGTTGGCTGTTCCTGAGCGGCTCCTGCGTTCGCAATCGGTGCGACGAGGGAGAGCAACAACGGGAGAACAATGAGGACTCCGAAGGATGGGCGTGTGCGAATGACCTTGCCATTTTGCATCATGGTATCACCCAAGCCAAACCGCTCGACTTCTTGAAGCGTTCGCGTTGTTGGCATGTCCCCGTAGGGGACAACATCAAGCAAAACAACCAAGGCAAGCAAGTCCTCGCAGAACCATGAGTGGAATCTTGAATCCTGAGGATGGTTCGTTTTGGGCTGACGAAGTTTTTTTCATGAACAACGCAACCATTGTGATGCTGTTTGGTATCCTCACTTTGTCCGTGTTCGCCCGCATCGGCGTGATGGCACTGGCTCCGCGCATCTTACGGAAAATCGTCCAATCAGACTCCATTCAGGCAAAGACGATTCGCGATTCTGACAAGGCACTGGGAACGGCTGCTGGAGCAGGTGTGGCATTGTTTCTGATCAACACACTCATCGACATGATGGGCGATGTAAACACGGGCATTGAATTGCCAGATCTTGCCATCCGGATCATCCCTAATGTGTTGCAATTTATCTTCGCCATCTCGCTTGTCGTATGGGCCTTCCGACTCGTCTCAATCGTGCAAGATGTTGTTGGCTTACTTGACAATGATGATGAGTTAGACGGCACCGAACGAACGCTCATTTCAGCGATTGAAAGCATCCTCCGGTTCGCCATCGTGTTCATAGGTTCAGTGTTCATTGCAGACGCTCTTGGATTCAATCTGACATCGCTCGTTGCGGGTCTTGGAATTTCTGGATTGGCCCTTGCTTTGGCGGCGAAGGACACCATCTCGAACTTGTTCGGCGCAACCACCGTACTGCTGGACCGCCCATTCAAAATCGGTGACTGGGTCATCATCGATTCAGTGGAAGGTGAGGTGACTGAAATCAGCCTGCGCACCACGCTGATTCGAACAGCAGCAGACACCATCGTCACCGTGCCAAACGCAAACCTCGTCAACACTCCAGTGGAGAACTTCGGCAAGCGGCGCTGGCGACGCTGGCAAACAGCGCTCCATTTGGAACTCAATTCCGACCCGGCAAAAGTTGCCGATTTCTGCGCTCAAGTGCTCGAATCCATCCACGAAAGCCCCGTTACGGTCAAGCCTGAATCCTCATGGTGTCAAGTCAGCACCCTAACGGCAACTTCACTCGACATCTCGGTCAATCTGTATTGGGACGTTGCAGGTGGCGCTCCAGAACGAAAAGCCAAGGAAGAATTGGTGCTCAGCATCATGCAAACGGCCAAGGACAACGGTTTGACTTTCTTCGACCCACGGATGGTTCAAACGTCTCAGTAGGGCGGAGGGTCTTTTGACCAGTACAAGCGGTTGGTGAATATTCCAAACCCGACGCTCGCAGCAGCGATCAAGACTGAGCCTGTTGGTGTAAATGTGCCCCAGTCGTTGCCAAAATAAGCCACAAGCAGGCCGGTGAGCGCAACCCACACCCCGGACTTCCACATGCGCAAGGAACCCAAGCGAGCCTGAAGCCTTGACACTTCACCAAGCCAGTCGAGGCTTTCCTGCTCAAGCTGAACATCACCGTAGGTTCTGGCCTTCAGCAACTGTTCGAGCACCGCATTGTAGCGCCACACCCATGCTCCACCTCGTGCGGTCGAGAGGGCCTTGCCGCTGGACCAAGCCGGGGGTGTATGCTGCGACCATCCCTCGATCATGGATTGGCGCTGAGTCGAGTCCATCGTCACGTGTGAACTCCACTGACGCTCCAAGCGCATCAGGCAAGCAAGCGATGGAAGGCGTGCTGACTGGCAGACCAGGTGATCCGCAAGCGTTCGGGGCATAGCAATCCAGGCCGCTCCATGTTCACCCTGAACGGTGTGATTGAGATCAAAGTTGACCGATGGTAAGCCGACGGTTGCTGAGGTGTGTGGGGCTCGCCACAAGGTGTGTGGTTTCAGCTCATCTTCCATCGCCTTCAGACGGTCGTTCCACAGGCGTTCAGTGTTGGGCGTTTCAAAGGCAGCGAGTGCAGTATGCGTCTGCCCCATGGCTTTGATCAACCCATCGATTGAATCCGGTAATGAGGCGTTTGGAATGTAGGCCTCATAGAGCAAAATTCGGTCATGGGCTCCGGCGTTCCATCCACCGTTTGGTAACAGCAATGGTAAGCCGTTAACGCATGTCGCCCACGGCTCAAACCTGGCCATGCGAGACACATCTTCTCCGACGAGAAAAGGACACACACGGGCGATAAAGCGGTCGTCAATGTTGAGCAGCATGCCAAATTCATCTTCTGAGTGAAGGCGAACCTCATCAACCGACTCCGGCCAAGAGCCCCATAGCACTCCGTTTCCTGGTGGAGAGTTCCACCAATCAGCCGAGATCACGTTGGAGATGTCCCACAATTGGGCCCGTCCAAACGAAGTGCGCACTTCGCCTGTCTGTTGAGCATCCTCCATGGATTGCTGTGCAATCCCTGACGGCCACCATGCAGGCTCCTCCATGAGGTTGCCAATCGTTTCAGGTTCTCAAGCGTGCCGTTGGTGATTTTGATGACGAATGAGGCGGAATGAGGAGGCGATGAAATGAAACGCCATGTCGGGTTGGAAGGGACAAGGGTGGAGTAATGGGGATCTCAGAGCGCATGGGTGATGTCCTCGGTTTGGCCGTGGAATCCAAGCTCATGCGTGAGATTTCTGAACACCCAGTTAGCGTCCAGCACCTCGCCATCATCATGGACGGCAACCGCCGATTTGCTTGGAAAAGCAATGTGGCTGCAGGCATTGGTCATCGCATTGGAAAGGAAAAACTCGAGAAGGTTTTGGATTGGGTTCTCGACATCAACATTCCTTGGCTGACCGTGTATGCGTTGTCGACAGAGAACCTCAATCGCCCACAGGATGAATTGGATGTGCTGTTTGACCTGTATGTGGAAGGACTCAAGGACATTGCAGATGACCCTCGAATCCACTCAAACAACGTCCGAGTTCAAGTCATAGGACGGCGTGATTTGCTCCCTCAAAACGTCAACGACGCCATTGAATACGCTGAAGAGAAGACCAAAGATTACGAGGCTTTCGTGTTCACAGTGTGCCTTGCTTATGGTTCAAGAGAAGAAATGATTGACGCAATCCGATCGATCGCTGAAGAACACGCTGATGGGAACCTCCCCCTCGAGTCAATCGACGAACAAGCAGTTTCAGATCGCCTGTACACCGGTGACATGCCGGATCCAGACCTGGTCATTCGAACCAGTGGAGAGGAACGGATTTCCAATTTCTTACTTTGGCAAATGGCCTATTCGGAACTCTACTTCACCGATGTGTTTTGGCCCTCATTCCAAAAGAAAGACCTGCTCAAAGCAGTGCGAACCTTCCAAGATCGCCGCCGGCGCTTTGGAGAGTGAGTCCATGGTGGTCTGCGACGAGTGCAACGGTTGGTTGAACCCTGCACTGGCTGCAGATTCTGCTGTTCGACGCGGGGATGAAGTGCTGCTAATCCAACGAAAGTTTCCTCCAATGCAGGGTGCTTGGGCGTTCCCGGGAGGATTTGTCGAACGGGGAGAAGACCCTCAAATGGCAGCTTTGCGTGAACTCGAGGAAGAAACGGGCATGATCGGTGAGAGCGCAACTTTGCTGATGGTCATGGGCGACCCTGAACGCGACCCACGCAAACACATCGTTTCGATTGTCTACGAAGTTGAAGTCTCGGAAGACCAAGAGCCAATGGCTGGTGACGATGCACAGGATGCAAGGTTCTGGCCAATCAAAACTTTACTTTCAGGTGAAGTCGAATTTGCTGGTGACCACCTCACCATCCTGAAAAATTGGCTCAATCGATGAGCGTCATGCCAAACCATTGAGCCAACTGAGCGCGAGCATCTGGCCACGCTGCTGGCTCTAATGCTTCGGTCAAGTGCAAACCGGTCAAAAACTGAGCGTGCAATGAATGCCATGCCTCACCTTCACATGCCTCACCCCATCGAAACAAAGGGTATCCTTCGTCTTCGAGTCTGGTCAGAAATCCACGCTGAGCGGCACTGACGAGCAAGGTTGGAACGCCCAAAAGAGCAGCCTCACTTGCCATGGTGACGGACTGTGTGATGACGCCATCGTGGGCTGAAAGTTCTTGGACAAGCGCCCATGGGTTGCCTTGGTATTCCTGTTCATCTGCTTTGGTCACAATCAGACCATCCCATGCCGCCTCGGGGATAGCAATCACTTCCCGCTGATCGTGTTCGCCGTTGCCAAGCAAACGGCGAACCACAACCCTTGGAGGGTCACTAACGGCTGGTGGACGAAGGCTGGGGCGAAGGTGCACGTGGCCATGTAAGCCATCGATTCGATGGACTGTTGCTGATGAGATTTTAGCCAAGAGTCCACCATCAATGGTCGAATCCCAGTGAGTTGGCAGAACATAGTGGGTTGCACTTTGCAACGCAAGGCGGTGTGCGGTGTGATTGGGTTCCGTGTCGCTGATGTACCAGCGCTCGCGAATGGATGAAAGGCGTCGGCGAAGAAAAGGAGAACGGCAGGCCAAGAGTTC
>QQSI01000046.1 GCA_003602645.1 Candidatus Poseidoniales archaeon
AATTGGAGTTCAACGGACTCTTCAGACCACGATGGCGATGGCTGTAGAGATTCTGATGAAGATTTAGACGATGACAATGATTCATATTCCGATGAGGAAGATACATGTCCTCTTGGAACAGTTGGTTGGGTTCCCTCTCCGACCTTGGATAAGGACTCAGATGGGTGTTTGGACCTTCTCGAAGACCCAGATGATGATAACGATGGAATCCTCGATCTCCTTGACCAGTGCCGTGCAGGGGATGTCGATTGGCTTGCATCCCCCGCAACAGATTATGACAGCGATGGTTGTCAAGATTCTGGCGAAGACCTCGATGACGACAATGATCTTGTTTTGGACTTGACCGATCAATGCCCTAAAGGAGACCTGAATTGGATTTCCAATTCCTTAACAGATTTTGATGAGGACGGATGTCAAGACGATCTCGAAGATCTCGATGATGATAACGATCTTGTCTTGGATTCGGTTGACTTCTGCCTCGATGGGGAATTGAACTGGGAATCAACCTTGGCTACAGATTATGATTCTGATGGATGTCAGGACCTGACTGAAGACATTGACGATGATAACGATGGGGTTGAAGATTTGTTCGATGATTGTCCAATGGGGGAAATGGACTGGATTTCAGACCCCGTGCTCGATTACGATGGTGATGGGTGCCGTGATGCCACAGAAGATCTCGATGACGACAATGATGGTGTTACGGATCTCGAAGATTCGTGTCAAAAAGGTGATTTGGATTGGCAATCATTCAACGAGACAGATTCAGATGCAGATGGGTGCCAGGACCTGACAGAAGATTTGGATTATGAGACGCCCGCAACTGAAGAAAACGGTGTTGAATGTAATCCGTTTGTGACGACATGCAACGAAACGGCATCCGATGAGATCGAACCCCAAGCAGAGGACAATGAAGGTGAAGTGCAGAGCCTGATTCTTGGTTTGTTGGCCATGGCCCTTGTGCCAACCATCCTTGGCGGATTATTGATTGCATACAGGATAAGATGGTAGTTCATTTGATACCCCTGTGTTGAAGAAGGACCAGTCACTCGTTGTAACATGGACAGCGTGACCATCCTCGTGGCCTCATCAGGAAAGAACGTAGCACTTGCCAAGGCGTTCGAGCAACAACTTGCTTCGAAAAGCATTCCATTCAGTACGCTTCATCTTTGTGATTTAGACCTCCCAATGTACACCACAGAGCAAGAACAAAAGGGGATCGAAATGCCAGGCTTCAAAGCTGCTTCTGACGAAATCAAAGCCGCAAAGGGACTGATAGTCTGCGCTCCAGAGTACAACGGTTCGATGCCGCCTGTGCTAAACAATTTCATAGCATGGCTTTCGACAAGCACTGAGGACTTCCGTGAACACTTCAACGGGAAGTTTGTCGCCTTAGCCACCCACAGTGGTGGGGGGGGGCACAACTTGATGACCTCGATGCGCATTCAATTTTCTCACCTTGGAGCGAATGTTCTGGGTCGAGTGGCGATCGTCAATTCAAGCAAACCCATCAACCTCAAAACCATTGAAGCACTTGTCAACGGGGTGATGGCATGAAGCGAAGAACATTGAAGACCACAGTTCCAACTCACACCGTTCTCGAAGGAGGGGGTTTCCCTGTCCGCCGCCCGGCTGCAATGGGCTCGCTGATGAGCCCCTTCCTGCTCCTTGATGAGATGGGTCCAGTTCATTGGGATCCGTATTCGGCAATCGGTGCACCAGATCACCCCCATCGCGGGTTTGAAACGGTCACTTACATGCTACAAGGTGCGATGCAACATCGTGACAGTGCGGGGAACAAAGGGGATTTGAACCCGGGGGACGTTCAGTGGATGACGGCTGGGCGTGGCATTATTCATTCCGAATTGCCTCAGGACGAATTCTACAAAACTGGGGGGACAACTCATGGTTTTCAGATCTGGGTGAATCTCCCAGCGAAGGACAAAATGATGGCACCGAGGTACCAAGATATTCCAGCAAAAGACATTCCAAGTGTGCGCTCAGAAGATGGCGGTGTATGGGCGAACGTCATTGCAGGAGAGACCATGGGCGTCAAAGCTGTGATAGATACGGTCATCCCAATCACCTACCTGCACATCAAAATGGACCATGGCTCGTCCCATCTCCAAACCATCAAATCAGGACTCAACGGCATGATTTACGTTTTTGGCGGGACGGTTCACTTGGAAGGTCGTGCTGTGCAGGACGGACAGTTAGCACTGATGACCGATGGCGACGAGGTGCTGCTTGAAGCGCGTGACGGCGATGCAGAATTTTTGATTCTAGCGGGGCCTGAACTTGGGGAGCCAATCGCACGCTACGGTCCATTTGTCATGAACACCCGTGAAGAAATTCATCAAGCGGTGATGGACTACCAAAATGGCACACTTGCCTGATCGGCGACGCACCAAGACTTGAGTGTGAAAAATTTTGTAAAAAGGCCATTGGGTGCCTGTTTTTTTGTCAGAATGCTCGTGCCGGGATTCGAACCCGGGTCGGCGGGATGAAAACCCACTATGATGGACCTAGCTACACCACACGAGCGACAGCCAAGCCACCGACCACCCCTTGATAATGATTCGCTCGCATGCGTTCGCCGCTTTGCCCCTCTTTGAGCAACGGTTAGGCTTGAGGCTTGCTTTCAACACTCAAGTTGTTCCACCAACGTAGGCCGATGAACGCCAGACATCCAAGGGCAATGAGCAAGGCACCAAGGAGAATCTCATTGTCCAAGAACCACATCAAGGCATCGTAGGCTTGACTGCCATAGACACCAATCAAAATCGCTTCAAGTCCAAATCGCAAGCCGCGTCCAGCCAACCCGGCGGCAAAGAATGGGCGTTTTTCCATCTCACCCATTCCTGCAATCCAGCCAAACACCTTGTATGGAATTGGGGAAAAGGCGGCGATAAAGATTCCAAACGTGCCGTAGCGCTGAGTGAGGGCTTCGATTTTCCCGACGTGGGCGCTTGAACCAAATTTTTGGATGAGTGTTCGTCCCCATCGTTGCCCGATCAGGTAGCCGATGAAGGATCCAGCAACCGATGAAAGGGTGACGACAAGCCACAACCAAACAACGACATTCAGATTGCCCATTTCATTTAGCAAAAGAGGGATGTATACCACGTCTGGAGGGACGGGTTGAATGATTGCCTCAGTGAGTGAAACCATAGCCAAACTTGCTGGACCAAAGACATCGAAGGCGTCCACAATTGCCTCCTTCCATGCCATACAGGGGACTCAATGCACTTCGATATGAAGATGTGGGCAAGCGGTGAGTTCATTGAGTATGTTCTTCGGTCGTGCATCACATGCGGGTGCTTGATACGGCGGCTTTGCTTCATTGGCCAGTTGACCAATTGGCCGATGGTGTATGCGCTTTCAGTCAACGTGCTGAATTGGAACGCGTTAGCCCGCAACGCTCCCTGTTGATTGAAAGCCTTGACACGATTCAATGGCGCGAGGTCCCACCCAGTTGGTTGGAAAATGGCAGAGAAGCGGCTGCAGCAAGTGGAGATCTCCCCCGCCTTTCGGATGTTGATTTGGACGTCCTTGCTCTTGCCCTTGCTCTCGATGCAACCCTTGTCACAGACGATTACCGCCTTCAAAACGTAATGCAATCAATGAATTTAAACACGCAGTCGGTAGGTACTTCGGGTGCAAAAAAGGTATGGCGCTGGGAATTAAGATGCACAGGGTGCAGGGCCACAACGCCGGTGCCTTCGAATGTTGACCGTTCGAAAAAAGGAACTGTAGCAGAGTGTGACATTTGCGGTTCGCCAATGAACATCAAGCGAGCCAGGTGAACTTATTCATCGGAAGAAAGCGCCTCGAGGGCTTCGACTTTCTTCTCCAGCTGCCCCATCTCCATCCCAGCGGGTGCAATGCCAACGGCCTTGGCCCGTTCGAACAAGCGTTGCTCGGCAGTTCGTCCACCTGCTTCCATGTCTTCAATGGCCTTTGATGGATCAAGAGCGCGTGAGGTGTCTGCAAGCCCTTTCTGGAACTCGCCCTTGGAGCGTCCCAATGCATTGGCCATTTTTGGTAAGCGCTCTGCTCCAAAAAGAACAAAGAAAATACCGACCAAAATGAACATTTCCAACGGACCCAAGCCACCTATCATGCTGCTTCCTCAACCCTTGGTGGGGGCGGGGGCTGTTCAAGGCTTCGGCTTGAGTGGCACTTGGGGTGGTGTTCATCCACCAGATACAGGGGGTAGAACTGCTATCTCATCACCGTTTGAAGGATGAATGTCCATGGGGCATCTTTCGTTGTTTAATGCGACCGTGATACCTTTTGCGATCCAATCTCCAATTTCTAAGTAGACGAGGACGTCTTCGATGCTTGTATTGCTTCCAATTGGAACCTTGTGACTGCGAGAACCAAGCACATCAATCAAAGGCCCAAAGACAATGACACGAACAGATCCTTGGCCATCATGCTCCATGTCGATGGGTTCCAAGCGGTAGTTTATCAACGCACCCGGTTGTCCTAGATGCATGAGCACCTCAATGCAAGCCACTGGTGTATGGAAACTCTATGCTTCAGGGACCTCAACCGTTGAAGCTGTTCGGGGGGTCGATGTCACCCTGAAGGTCGGTGAAATGGTGGCGATTATGGGCCCATCGGGGTGTGGTAAAACCACCTTGCTCAACGTGCTGAGTGGGATTGATGTTCCGAGTGCGGGTGAGGTGTTCGTAGATGGTAAACCATTGTTTGGTGTGAGCGACAATGAGAGGACGACAATGCGGTGCAATTACCTTGGATTTATTTTCCAAGATTTCAATCTCCTCCCCGTGCTCTCTGCGGTGGAGAATGTGGAATTGCCATTGCTCCTGCTTGGCGTTGCTGCGAGCGAGGCTCGAGCGCGTGCCATGCAAGCCCTCACGGACGTCGGTTTGGCCGAACGCAGTCAACATCGGCCCGCTGAACTCTCTGGCGGGCAGCAACAACGGGTTGCCGTTGCTCGTGCTGTGGTGCACCGCCCTGCAGTCATCCTGTGTGACGAGCCTACAGGGAATCTTGATTCGAAAACTTCCGAAGAAGTCCTAACGCTTTTGAAGCGAATCAATAAGGAGCATCAAACAACTTTTCTCATCGTGACTCACGATGCAAAAATTGCTGACCTTTGCGATCGTGTCCTCCAGATGGAAGACGGTTTGATTGTCGATCACCCCACACAGGCCGAGGAGGAATGAATCTGCTTCTCTCGCTCGCTCTCGTTATGATGATTGTTGCCTTCTTGGCAACCGTTTCAGCGTGGAGCCTCTGGCGCGCCCATTCGAGTTCAAGGATGCACTTGCTTGCCCTCATCGTTGTACCAGTTGCAGACGCAGTTCTCTGCTTTTTTCTTCTTGATTGGTGGTTAATTGACGGGGCCACGCGTTTGGTGGGGGCCATTTCTTTTGGTGTGATCTCTCTTGTTTTTATTCAACCACTTTTGATTCCCCAACGGCTCGTTGTCTGGCGATTAGCGCGTGAAACGATAATGCGACGCAAACGCCAAGCAGCCTTGCTCATGCTCGGACTCATTATCGCTTCTGCCATTATCACTTCTTCCCTAGTGGTTGGTGATTCACTGGACGCAACTGTCCAATACGAAGTTGAGGGTGCTTGGGGTGAAACAGACATCACCATTGGTGGATTTGATCTCTCAACAGGTGAGCGTGTCACAGTTAGCGAAGATGTGAGTGCTTCAATATGGAACCAATCACAGGCTGACCTCCAACTTTCAAAGACACTTCTCGGCCAGCAGAGGGGCCTCATCGCAGGTGTCAGTGTTGAGGGGCAGGAACGCTCGCTCCCCAGCGTCACCTGGTTGGCCTTTGATGGCTCAATTGACGAAAACGAGGTCTGGCCCGGTATCGGTGGTGAAAACGGGATTCGATATGCTGAAATCGCAACATCAAACGGCCCTGAACGGCCACTCATGGTGGTGGTCAATGCTGTGCTAGCGGAAGAACTCACGCTCACAGAGGGCGATTCTATCGAGTTGGGCTGGTATGTCACTGATGACAATGAAAGACGGCGGCTAACTGCAAATGCATCTGTTTTGAAAGTGGTATCAAACATAGGTCAAGGCGCTGCTGCGGGAACTTCAACCCCCGCTTTGTTCACCGATCTGAACACTGCTCAACGTTTGCAACAACTCGATGGCCAAGTGAATACCCTGCATTATGCCGTTGCAACAAGCCATGAGCACGCAGCAGGTATTGAACCGATTGTTGAGGCGCTCGAACTCCATCTTGATGAGGCGCTCACCGCTGAATCTATTGGGTTACAGTTTGATGTTGATGGTTCAACCGATACCATCAGCGTTTCATCCACTTCTGGCCTTGGGCGTCTTTCAGGAATGGATGTGGCGGCTTTGCGAGAAAACACAACATCTCTTGGCATTGATACAATGATGGAGGTCCTGCAGGTTCCATTAATCGACCTCAGCCTTGAGGATGAATCACTGCTAACGCTTGCAGACAACCAACCGAATGATTTGGTCCTTGGGGAGCGTGGGCTTTGGCATTCGAGTCCTTCGGGCTTTGGTGTCCAAATTGACGGGTCGGGCGAAGCATGGGTCTGGAGGGTCCCGGATGGGGGGGCATTGTATGATTTCGCCCTTTCATCCGATGGGCAATTGGGGGGCGCAGTTCACGCAGGAGGCATGGTCATTGGTTCAGAACAAGATCTCGATGCAGAGGAGTGGGCGTCCTACACCTCTGACGCCTCTATGCGGACCATCGTTGGAGATTCTTCTGGCTGGTGGGCAATTGAAGCCTCCGAGGAAGCGCTTCTCCTGCATCATTTTTCTCGAGATCTTTCCACGCACGAACAGCGGCTTTTGGCCGTGGATATTCCTTCTAAGATTTTGAACGTGGATTTGTTCATTGATGGTGGTTTCCACCTTGAAATTGAGGGCTTGCTTTCGATTGAAAGGTACACGTCTCAAACGGTCGACCTCAACAGCACGTTCATTGTCTACAACGGAAATCAATGGCCTTCATTTGTTCCAAGCACTTCCACAGTGGCTGAACATCAACGGTGCGATGGGGGCGTCTCTGTGAGCGGTTTCACACCCATTCAACATTGGTGCAGTTTTGAGGAAGGTCTGATGCGTTGGAACGCACAAGACCAAACCATTGAATCAATCAGATTGCCTGTTCTCTCTTCTGCTGGTGGGTTTGGGACCATGCCTCAATTGCTGCTTGCTTTTGGCGGACAAGATGCGCCGTTTGAAGTTCAAAATTCGTCAATGTTGATCAGTCAACGGCTCAGTGTTCTGAATCTCTCTGAGGATGAAACTCATTTTTGGCTGAAGGGATTGATTCCCTATGCCTTTGGTGATGATACAGCCTACCGATTAACCAACGAAGGATATTATACCGATATTGACGGGTTAGAAGGCCTTTCTGAATTGGATGGAGTGGTTCTTGGATTGGTGAGTTTGACGGATGCAGAACGGCTAGCCTCAGCAGCAGAGGATGAGCGCAATCTCCTTGTTTTGACATCTCTTGATGGAAACAGTTCCGCAACAGCCATCACGGTTCAGTCTTGGTTTGATGAGCAAGCGACCGGTTCAGACCTCAACCTCAACGTACAGGCTGTAAAGATTGAGGCTGCGGCAATGGCTGCAGAATCCTCGGGTGTTCTTGCTGCAATGTTCCTTGTGTTTGGCTCATTCACAATCGCAGCGGGCGTACTATTGGTACTCACGATCGTCCTTATGCTTGCTGAAGCACGAAGGGGTGAGTTTGGCACCCTCCGTTCAATTGGATTGTCACAATCTGATGCACGCGCACTTGCCGTCATGGAAGGTGGCCTCGTGGGGAGTGTATCAGCTGCACTTGGTTCGGTTCTTGGGCTTGGTTTGGCGTGGTTCATCAGCATTGGATTCCAACAAATGTTCAGTTCAGTAGGTTCCGGTCAATTCGTTTTCGAATGGACCCTCGGTTCCGTTTTCGCAGGTTGGGCCTGGGGCTTTTTACTTGCGATGCTGACCCTTTGGTGCACTGCTGTATGGACGGCAAGAACAAATATTGTAGTGGCATTGCGGGGTGGCCGAGAACCATCTACGGGAACTGTGTCCTGGCTTCTAGTGTTGATTCAAGTGCTCTTTGCGGGGGCGGGAGCGCTTTGCCTCGCGGTCTTAGCGGTCGTTGGCCTAGACAGTTCCTTTGCATACTTCACATGGGTTGTGTCTGGCGTTTGTTTCTTGATTGCCTTCGTTCCAGGATTGACGTTTGAAGTGCCAACATTCCTGCGTCAACGTTCCAAAGCATGGGCCAACCTTCACCGCCACGCAGGCCGAAACACACTGGGTGTGCTCGGGCTTTCCTTGTTGGTTTGGACTGTTGGCCTGCACGGCATCGATCCCGTACGTCAAGGAATGACGCCTGATGAATTGTCATTCATCGTACTCGGTCTCGTGGAGGTGTTTGCTGGTGTGCTTTTGCTGACGAGTGCAGCACCATTGCTCGTTGGGCGCCTTGGAAAATCAAAACGATTGACAAAACGTTTTGGTCCAGTCTTGCCAGTTGCTCTCGCCCATCCACTCGCAGCACCCGCTCGAACAGCTGTGGTGATGGGAATGTTCTCAATCACCGTGTTTTCGGTGGTGGTCCTTGGTGGGTATGCCGAGCAGTTTGACAATTATTCCAGCTCCTTCGTGGAAGACGCGGAAGGAGAATACGAACTTCTCCTCACAGGGTCAATGTCTAGACCAATCGAGTTGCCTGATGACCCAGCGGAATGGAATCTAACCTCGTCGGTCGCGTCGTCCATTGATTCCGTTGCCCGTATTGAGCGGAGTCAAGTGTTTTTAGAAAACGCTGAAGGCGAGAGAATGCCCTACATTCTCAGAGGTTTTGATGAGAATTTTTCATCCCATGGAGGATTGCCATTGTACCAGTGGGACCCGAGCCTCGGTGAGTCCCAAAGGGAAGCTTGGATCACGGTTGGTTCAAGGGATGATTTGGTGTTTGTCGATGCTTCATTTGGCCTTGAGTCAGTCGCTGATGGAAGCGGCTTATCGATGCTAAGTTTTTCAATTGGAGAATCAATTTCGCTAATTGATATTTCGAACCCTGGAAACACCCGGAATGTGAAGGTGGCTGGGTTCATGGAACAATCCTCGTATTTGTTCTCGGCAGGCGTTTGGATTTCAGACGATGTGACTTCGGAACAATTCGATGGGCGGTTGACACGGATGTACATCAGCGTCGAGGATGAGGCTCAATCCAGTGAGGGTTTTGTTTTGGGTGAACCCATGCCGCCAATGGGTAAACCGGGAGAGGCACGTACGGCAGCTGCGGAATTAGCAGAAGACCTAGGAGGCACCCTGAACAGCAAAGGAGTCCAAGTCTCAATAATCGCCGAGGACGTCATGGTGATTCAATCGCTTGTGCTTTCCTTACTCGCTATTTTCGAAGCTTACCTCGCCCTCGGTCTGGTTGTAGGGATTGCTGGGATCGGGGTTGTGACCGTCCGTTCGGTCTCTGAGCGCACAAAGACAATTGGAATTCTGCGAGCACTCGGGTATCGGCGCAGCATGGTCATGGCAACCTTCTCCATCGAGGTTGTCTGGGTGGCTGTCTTCGGAATGATCAATGGTGCATTGATTGCGATTGGATTCCACCGGGCTTTGTACGAGACGTTCTGGGAGGCGCAAGGTGCTGCTTTCACGCTGCCTTATGGGACTATTTTCGCAGTGCTTTTGGGAGGCTTGGCGTTGGTGGTTTGTGCGACGGCTTATCCGATCCGGAAAGCCTCGATAATTCCCCCTTCAGCGGCGCTCAGAGAGTCATAATGTTGTTTTTTGAATTGGATTTTCATCCACTTCCATGAATAATTTTCGTTTTCGAATGAACTGACGAGGGCTTGACAACATTCCAAGTGGACCGCTATGCACTGAATATAATTCAATTTGAGGCCCTTGACGACGTCTCAAATCACGGTGTTTTACGGACTAAGTTACGCAAACATTGTTCCTATAGTATAAATACGACACATGCCGTGGAGAAGAGTACCGAACCATCGGAGGTATTGAAATGAAGAAAACAACCCCTATGATTCTCGTCGCCATGTTGATGCTAAGTCTACTCTCTAGCATTGACATTGCCGAGTTGCAAGAAACCATTGATGTTGACGAAAGCAGCGCCCGTGCTGGCGCAGATGCTGAAGTCATCGCCATAACAAACCCGAAAGAAACTGTCTGTACTCAAGCAGGCTGCCGTAACACATTGAACGCCGGCGAAGCAACAAACTTCGAAGCCTTCATTCAAAACAGCGGTGATGTCGACATCACAGAAATGTCGTACAGCGTAACCGTATACCTCGACGATGGGACTGGCGGCCAATCCATGATTGCAAAGGACAGCGCTGGTAACGACCTTCACTGGGAAAACACGGATGTCATTTGCGGATCTGCAAGTCTCTGTGATTTCACTTCGCTTGCTGCAAGCGGTGTCTTGGGCGGCGGAAAGTACACGTTGATGTACGGCGGTAACCCAATCGTATGGACGCCAATTCCCGGTGATTACATTATCCAAATCTCAGCTGACACCCCAAGCGATGTCGATGCTGGAAACGATGCTCAAACCATCGAGGTCACCGTCGTCAACTGGTACGACATCCAAGTCGACCTCTCTTGGGACAGCGGAGAAACCGCAGAATCTGGCCCAGGTGTCAAAGCATGGACGCTTTCTGTTCTCGCAAACGGTTCGGACACATTCAATCCTCGTGAAGTTGTCATTCGTCTGAAGGCAGGCGGCGATGTCACTGCTCTCACATCGACTGTGGATGGCGACATCTATGGTGGCGCCTTCCATGATGTGACCGTTGGCACCTCAACAACCGTGGAAACATTCACCAACGTTTCCACTGAACCTCCAACCATCACGAACGCCACACGCAACGTTCTGGCATACAACACCGAGTGGACATACACCGGGGAATTGACCTTTGATTCAAACAAATCCGATTCCACCTATGAGTTAACTGCTCAGTTGTTGTCATACACTCAATACAGCCAGTGGGATTCTTGTATCGAAACTGATCCAGCAACCAATGAAACGCTCAATCATATCTGTGAAGAAGAATTCACTCAGGATTCCTATCCAGAAACCAATGAGGACGAAATCCTTGGAAGCGCCTCAACTTACCACGATATCCGAGTTGCTCGTATGACTGTGGCTCAAGGCTACAACGAAGATGGAACCGGGAACCCTACCAGCATGATGAGTGACGATGCTCCTGGTGATTTGAACGTCGGTGTTTCTTACTTCCACGTTGAAGTCGAACACCGTGGTAGCGATCCTTCTCAGAACTACGCATGGAATGCAACACTGACCGTGACTGATGAAGCTGGACAAAGCCAAACCGTGACCGCAAATTCTTGCGAGGCCGGTGTTGAACCTGCTTACACATACAAGCAACTTGGAACCGCTTTGTATGATTCCGATGGCGATGGTAACCCCGACCAACCGGGAGAACTCACAGGATACGCCTGCATGATGGTCAATCTGGATTCTGGTGAGCACACCTTTAGCGTTGACTTGGAACTCGTTCACAAGGATGCACTTGATGCTCGTCCATCCAACAACGATCGAACCATGACCGTTAATGTTCGAAACAACAATCCGTTGATTCTATCCTTGGACCTGATGAACGAGGGCGACTTGTTTACCAATCAAGAAGAACCACTGCAATTGTCTGCTCAAGTGTTTGACGTTGACGAACCATCAGGTCTCGGCCTCGAATATTCCTGGACCTACAGCGGTGCTGCTCTACCTGGTTGCGAGCGCTCAACCACATCACAAACCTGCACAATTCCAGTGCTTGATGCCTATGTGCTTGACTTCCCGATTTCGTTCACTGTCTACGACTCAAACGGTGGCTCAACCAGCGAAGAAATGATGCTGTTCATCTGGAACAATGGCGGTGCCTCGGCAACCACTGACTCCGGATTGTCAGTTTCATACGCTCTCAAGTACAAAGCACCAGATGCGTTCTCTCTAACAGCTACCGATGCCGATCTCTCAAATTACGAGAACAAGGAACTCCCTGGATACTCGGGTACCTACTCTGCAGTCGGAGCCATTGACTACGCTCCAAGCACGACCTACTCTGCATCGGATGTCCTCGAACAATCGATGGAAGTTACACTGGCAAAGAGCCTAGAAGCGACTTCCCTTTGGTACGTTACAGATTCTGGCCTTTGGACATTGATTGTTGCTGAGCCAACGGATGTTGATGCTACAACTGAAATGTTCGCTTATGATATCCCTGCAGACAGCCCTGTGCTCTCTGCTGGAGCATTGGTGCTCATGGGCGGTTCACTCGCCCAAGCCGATGTTCCTGATGCGAGCATCACTGCATTCAGCGCTGCGGCTGCAAAGGGTGGGGCAATCGTCCTCAACTGGAATGTTTCGGGCACAATGCTCGCTTCTGACAGCATTGACGTGACCATCTGTGAAGG
>QQSI01000047.1 GCA_003602645.1 Candidatus Poseidoniales archaeon
TCCGCACACAACGGTTATACAACGCCCGCCCAGCCAAACATGTATGGGTTCCTGCCCTTATTGTCGGAGTGTCACCTATCCGGGTGACACGATTTGCTATTCATGCGGGCGCGTGCTGGCAAACCTTCATTCCAAATCTTTCGCAATGGAGCAACAATTCAATCATGGATCAAAGGAAACAACCTACAAAATGACGAAGAAGCCAACAGGGAGAGGCGTCATCCAAACTCATACCGGACGTTCAAAAAACATCATGAAGCGAAGATGGAACAAATCGAGGCTCGTCGTTGTGGTTGTCTTTCTTGCGTTCGTCTTCACATCACCCGCCGTTCAGGAAGCTACCATGGGACAAATTGCATCGATCAAAGAAACCCTCTACCTGAAAGCAGCTCCCGCCCGCATTTACCCAATGGAAGTGGAATACGAAGTCACAAAGACAATCCATGCCCAAAATAATGGGGCTGAGGGGTATTTAGTTGAAAATCTGATTATACCGAGTGATGTTGCGTCGCTCAATGGCTCTGAACAGCAATATGCCTACACCGACAATTCAACAGCCATGTTGACTACGAATTTGCAAACTATAATTTCACTAAAGGTCGTGATCAGCGGTGATGATCCCATTGTAGTGCCGTTAAATGGAGTACCAATTCGTTCTGCAGATGATAAGATCACCACAACAGCAGGGCATGAAATTTGGTGGCCAGGGTACGGACCGGAGAGTGAGCAGTGTGGGGTCAGTTCATGTGTCAAGGTTCAACTTAATCTTGCACCAGGGGAATCTGCAAGCATTGCTATGACCGTTGGACTCAAAAGCACATCTTATTCTTGGTGGGACTCAGGACGTGTTGATTCTCGAATCAATGGCATCGAAGAAGGAATCCAAATGGACACCAGCGGTACCTTTGATGACATTTCCCTGCGTGATGCCTTTGGAGAATCACAATCCTACCGAGGGCAAAAATGGTATGACCGAGGCGTCAGNCCAATCCTAGATTCNCGCTCCTTGGGTGGCTGGGCAATCAACGCTCAAAACGATGATGTTAGAGCNCTGGCAAGCCAAATTATTCTGTCCTTACCCCAAGGGGAAAGCGAAAACGCATACGGGTATGCGCGTGCGGTGTTTGATTACCTTCACGCCAATGCAGAATACGATCGTAATGCACCAATTGTCGCTCGTAGTGGGCCAGAATGCCTCGCAGCGGGACTCGGAGATTGCGATGAACAAACCAATGCATTCTTGTCGCTCTTGCGCGTCAAAGGCATGCCAGGATGGTATGCATTCGGAGCATTAACCGATGCGAACTTCCTCGAATGGGAAGCGCACGCATGGGCCTATATTCAACTTCCATTCAGCGAAGAATATTGCTTGGAGCATGGCATCGTTCTCTCGCAATGTTATGTTCAAGCGCAGGTTGACGTTGTCAACAACAAGTGGCTGTTGCATACTCCAACCGCTTATCTGGCATGGATTGAACAACCAGATTCGAGCGGTGATCTGTTAAATGCCTATTACCAACCAGGGTGGTACACATCCGGTATTGATCGATCCCCACCGGTCTACACAAGTGTGGTCTCAGAAATGAACGGCGGAAGTTACAGAGTCCCTGTTCTTGCGGAAAATCTAGGGTGAACAACATGCGAATTATTATCGGAGGGGCCGGACGGGTTGGAACGGATTTAGCGAAAGCACTGCGCGCTGAAGACATCGATGTCGTTTTGGTAGATTCTGATTCGAGGGCGGTCAAGAACGCTCAGAACCTCGATGTGCTCGTGATTCATGGAGATTTGACCACCCGAGAAAAGTTGTACGAGGCAGGTATTGGCATCTCCACCGTGTTCGTTGCCGCCACCAATTCAGATGAGCGAAATCTCTTGGCTTGTGCACTTGCAGAACACGCTCACAGTGAAATCGCCGGCGAAAATGCTGAGCCATTGTTGTCAATTTGTCGCGTGCGAGGCATGAATTTCCTCGAGGAGCAAAACAACGGCCATTTGCGAGAATGGGCAAAAGTCAACCATGTGATCAATCCCCTTGAAGGCGCCATTCAGAGGCTGCACTCAGGACTTCGTTCTTCCTCCATCGAAGAGGTGATTCCATTCGGTCATGATGCATTCATCATCGAATTGGACGTCACAAGCCAAGCCAAGAGCGTGGTGTTCCAAACGCTGAGGGAGGCATCAAACCATATCGAAGGTGGCATGCCACTGATTGTCGGACTGAAACGCGAAGGTGAGCGAAGCATTGTGCCAGATGGTGATTTCATGCTCGTGCCAAACGACAGGATTGCTGTAGCAACCACTGGATTGGCAAGTTTTAATCGAATCCTGAATATTTTTGGCCATGAAGCAACCGATTTTCCAGTCAATCCAAAGGTTGCAGTCATTGGTGCCACTAAAATTGGCCAACGCATCGCTGATGATTGGCTCAGCTCAGGAGCAAAGGTCACCGTGATCGAACGTGATCTGCAACGGGCGAATGATTTGTCGGGTTCAAAAATTGGGGCCAATCCAAACCTCGAAGTGATTCATGGCGATCACCTCGACCGAGACATATTGACCGAAATTGGGATTCCAGACCATCATATTGCCATCGCTGCTCTCGAGAACGACCTCGCGAGCATCGCTGCTGCATTATTGGCCAGTGACATGGGCGTCGACCGAACAGGGCTTCTGCTTTACGATGCAGATCTGGTGAAAGTCACCCAACGAATGGGCATTACCTTCGCCGTTGACCGAAAGCGTGTTGCAGTGGATAACATGCTTGCACAAATTCATACCAAGGCCGCAGGTGCTTATGCCCTGCTGACCAACATCCCAAACATCGTTGGCATCAGCATGGAAGTCAATGAGCGTGCTCGATTCTCTGGCAAGCGGGTGGTTGAAGCGAATTTGCCTGAATGGATGAGAATTGCCTTCATCCAGAGGAAAAACAACAATGGAATTTGGGAATCTTTACGTCCATCACCCGACAAAACATTGCTCAACGGTGACCGGTTGATCATCTTCTCGACGCCAGATCGAATGCAAGACATCGAAAAGCGATTCAAGGTGTGATCACAATGCGCTCCGACGTCTTGTACCTCATTCTAGGGTGGACCCTTATCGCCCTTGCCATTCCGCTTGTGCTGTGTGGTCTCATCACATGCGTGCTTGATTCGATTGAATTAGCATTACGAGCATTCGCTCTACCAAGTCTGATTTCATTTTCTTTGGGTCTTATTATGCTCAGCTTTGGTACTCGCACCAACACAAGCGAACGGCTTCGAGACAGAGAAGCGTTCGCTGGTGTAGCGTTGGTCTGGCCAATTGCAGTGTTTATTGGAGCCCTACCATATTGGCTTGGAGGTATGTTCAATGGACCATTTATGATTGACCCGAGCGTCATGGACATCGGCCGCGGTGCAATCAATTCTTGGTTCGAATCTATGTCGGGTTTCACCACCACAGGAGCCACGGTGATTGCACCAAACATGAGTCCAAATTGTATCCCAGGTGTCACTGAGGATTGCATCAACAGTCAAGCCAAAGGTCTCCTTTTGTGGCGATCGCTCACCCAATGGTTTGGTGGCATGGGAATCATCATGCTTGG
>QQSI01000048.1 GCA_003602645.1 Candidatus Poseidoniales archaeon
ACAAGCATGGCTGCCAAAAGGATGGCAGTCATTGGCACCGGCATTGAAGAAGCGAATCCAGATGATTCAAGGGGGTTACCCAGAGGCTCAATTTTTTCCTCCACAATTGGGATTGAGGGGCTGACTTCCGATAGTTCAGGCTGGGTCGTTGCGATTTCGGCGGCTTGTTCCACTCTGCGGATTGCAATTTGCTCATCGGTCCATCCTTGTTCGCGTAATTGTTCGTCTGTCCACATATCTTCTGCTTAAATTGGGGGCTTTATACCATTGTTGGTACAACGATTCGACAATTATCTACCACGTCTACGAAATTAATTCCACACTGCTTTGGATTTCTTTCAGTTGCGACACCCTGTGATTAGGTGAACACTGATTGCCCACTGATTTTGCGATTTTTTCATAATCACTCAAGGCTTAGACCTGTTCGTTCCGATAATCCATGTCCATGAAGGAATAGGGGGTGCTGAAGGTGATGAATATTTTACTTCCAGAAGTAGCGGATAACAAACTCAAAGGGCACAGGATCACCTCTTGGGTCCTCTGGATCTATGTGTTCAAGTCAGGACTTTTTTGGAATCATAAGAACATCAGTTGTGCTTGTTAAGGATGTTTCATCAATCTCCAGACCGTTCAAATCACAGATCGAGTAACCGATTTTCCTAAGTTCTTTGAACACTTCAATCTCTTCATCCCATTTGGGGTGGGAATTACCCCAGCCAACCTCGCATAGAATGACCGGGAGGTGAGCCCACTTTCTGAATGAGTCAAGCATGCCACGAAGGACCAAATATTCTGCACCTTCGACATCGATTTTGATGAATGTCGGTATGGCATCGAATTGACAATTTTCAAATTGTTTGAGTTGTATGCGGACTTTTTCCATATCTTCCGATGCCTTCGATTGGACAATTGTATTCCATCCTAAGTTGCCATTGGTAGAGACAAAAATATCTTGTTCTGAATCCGCATCACTTAGTCCATAATTGAACACTTTAGCCTCGTAGGAGCTGCCTCGGAAGGTTTCTTCACAAAGGTTGGCGAGGTTAGGAAGAGGTTCAAAGAGGTATATTGATCCTTTAAAATCAATTTTCTTAGCCAGTAAGAAAGAGAAGTAACCAACATTTGCCCCAACATCAAAAATGATTGAATCTTGTTCAAGATATGGAGTGACTGCTGTCACTAACTCTTCATATCCTGCTTTTCGGTGCTTAAACCACTTCATGGCTTCCTTATGAGTGACTGACATTGGGGAATGCTTTGCTTCTGTAAGTGACAAGAGCCGATTTTTGAAGCGAGTGTACAATCCCACTTTACGCGGAGTTCCCAAAACTCGCTCAACTGCCATATTTTTTCCTCGGAACGCTTCCTATTATCGTTTCCGATATGACTGGTTGTCGGTCGGGTTGGAAAGTATACAGCGTCGGTCGTGCAATCCAAGACTTCATTCGACCAGTCGAGCATTTTGGCAGGGAGTCAATGCACAGACTGAATGATAATTATTCAATCAAAAAACCTGCAGTGGGTTTTGACAAAGCCTCAGTTTGGTTTCCACGGCCGCAACCTTAGTTGCCTTGGAAAATAGCCATCGCCTCTGCCACTGATGCGCCTTTGCAGATGATTGCGTGGCAAGCTTCAGTCATTCGCACGGCTTCTTCAGTGGGGCGTTGGTGGATGTTACGTCCTGTTGCAGCACCCATGCAGTTACCCACGGTCATTTGATCGTGCAGTCGCTGTAGGAACTCCTCCGCAGGAAGGGATCCCCCGCCTGAGCAAATAATTCCAGTTCGACCCGCTGCTTCAGCGGCGATAGCGAGGGATTCTGGTTGAGTCATGCCATCAAATGCAGCGGGGTAGTTGACCTTGGCGAAATCTGCACCAATGCAAGCAGCCACGCCTGCAGCCCCAGAAATCAATTGTGGGTCTTTTTCATTGGACACTGCTTGCCCTCGTGGATACATCCAAACAACCGCAATCATGCCGAGTTCGTGAGCTTGGCGAATGAATTGTGCAGCTTCGGAAAGCATCTCATGTTCAAACTCACTGCCAATGTAAATGGTGTAGCCAATACCGACAACGTTGATGCCATTATGCGAAAGCGCCATCACATCGTCCATGTCCCACATTGCTTGTGAAATTGGATCCCGTTGAGCGGTCTTCACCATGTGTGACTTGGAGTTGAGTTTGACAAGGTAAGGCAAGTCGGGATAATCTCGAGCGTATTGTGAGATAAGGCCGAGTTGTCCAGCAAGGACACCAATGGTTCCAGCGTCGTGGCATCGCTGTCCAATTTCGAAGAGATGGCCTGGATCGTTCGAGGTGAGGGGGATTTTTGCTCCACCATCGTAGAAATCATCGTTGAGATGTTCGATTTTTTGGTCGCATGCGAACAGGTTCATTTTTCCAGTACCTGCAGTCGCTGCATCCATGTTTGCCTCATAGGTTTCAATCAAGTCGTTAGGGACGTCTGCTGGGACATTGTACTTCGCCATTGGCTCACCTGTATTTGTCCGAGAGGCGAGGGGAACTTCAAGACTGCGGAAGCCGTTTCCCCTTGTGATGCCAGGGGGTGTGAAAAAATCCGTTCACATTGCGCGCTAATATCGTTCATCCACCGACTTGACGACGGGCCTCAGGCCATGGAGTGCAGACTCATTGTCCGGTGAAATTTGCCACACGCTTTTCGACGTAGGCAGCGATTCCTTCCTTGGCGTCGTCGCTGTTGAACAGCGATGCCTGAAGTTCACGCTCAAGCGCCAAGTGGTATTCGAATGGAATCTCTGGTCCAGTTTGGCACGAACGCTTGATGTTTCCAACTGCCTTGACTGCCTTGTTAGGAAGTGTGAATTGGCCACACCAATCGAGGATGTCTCGGCGGAAGTCTTCAGCGGATCCTTCCCAGATGTGGTTGATGAGGTTGCATCCATGTGCATCCTCAAAAGACATCAATTCCCCGGTAACCATCATTTCAAGGGCTTTTGCCTTGCCAATCAAGCGGGTCAAACGAGCGGTCCCACCGGTTCCTGCGAGCACACCGAGGTTGATTTCCGGTAGGCCGACCTTTCCAGAGTTCTTGCGTGCGATTCGAATGTCAGCAGCCATAGCGATTTCGAGTCCACCACCGACAGCGTGTCCGTTGATTGCACACACGACGAGTTTCGAAGTTTGCTCAAGGCGAGAAAGAGTTTCATTGGCGTGAAGGCAGAAATTGTACTTGAAGCCAGGTGTCACACTGTTGAGCATCTGGATGGATGCACCAGCGGAAAAGAAGGAAGCACCGTTTCCAGTCAGGACGATGCAGGTCACACTGTCATCGAACCTTGCTTTGACGATTGCTTCGTCGATATCTCGCATCATACCGTGGGTGTAGGTGTTTGGTGAGCGGTCGTTTGTGCCTTCGATTGGAGCACCTGCTGAATCAGAGGTGAGTTCAATCACGGCGATACCGTTGTTCGTGACACCGTAGTTCACAAGTCGGTTAGGCATGGGTTCAAGGGTCAATCCGTGGAGGTCGTCCATGCGTCAAGCCACACGGACTCGTATTAAGAAGAAATCGCATGCTCGGATTGCTCGTCCTTGCTGGTCTCCGTGTCATTTGCGAACGAAGTTTTTCCACCTTTGCGTCGAGCAACATCCCACTGCTCTCCAACAGCTTTTGCTGCTTCTGACTGTTCCCACACATCGCGCTTGAGGGCCTTACGGAACGGCATGCGCCTCACACCTCGGCCCATCGCTTTGGGATCGTTCTCCAGCATGAATGGGCTGACCATTCGATACAGCAGAGATTTGTACCACTTTGGCCGAAACAAACCTCCAATCCAAACGAGTCCGTCCCCTCGTTTTGATTGATCCTTCATCCACGCTTTGCACATTCGTTTGAACGTGCGATCTCCCACGCGGTTCATGAGCCAACGGTTGGCAACGCTTGTGCGCACATAGGGCATCAATTGGCTACGAACTTCTTGTTCATAGTCTCCTTTGCCGAGAATGTCATTGGCTGCAAGCACGCCAGACCAAACAGCCATTCGCATGCCGAACCCCCACATGAAATCCTGCAAGCCTCCAGATTCGCCAACATAATAACGACCGTCCTGCTTGTAATTTCGATTGATGGTGAAATCCCCTTTGCCGCCAACCCTCTTGATCGGTTTTCGGTTTAGATTGGGATAATGGGCATCATACCAAGCGATTGTTTCATTGAGAAACCGCTCGCTTTTCTTTTGCTTTCGCCAAAGACACGTGCAGATTAAACCGACTCCATCAATGATGATGAGGTAGGAATACGACCCAGGTGCAAGTTTGTCGTTGAGTTGAAATCCAATGTGGTTGGGGTGGTCGGTATGAAAAATCTCTCCATAGGCAACAGCTGAAGTGCCCTTGGGGCCACAGGCGATGATGGTACAATTCTCTTCTTTGACCCTTGAGTTGTAATGAATTTGCGCACCCGCTTCTAACGCTTGGCGCTTGAATCCTTGGTCAATCGTATGGTCTGAAGTCCCCCGCTCAACAATTCGATACGCAACGCTAGGTGTGGTCGCTTGAGTGATGACATCATCCGGGTGAATCAAATCGACAACGTCGAACTCAGTTGCTTTGAAGGTTGATGTGTCGAAGCCCCATTCTGCCAATTGCTCGAAGAAATCAACGTCCATGCTCCAGTTCTCTAAAGCTTGGAAATCACCGTCAAATCGAGCCCCTGAATCGGCTCGAACATCGTGGACATGGACCTCCTTACCGGCTTTGGCCAGAATTGTAGCAGCAGCAAGACCAGACAGCCCTGCTCCCATGATATGGATGGCCTCCTCCATGCCCATGGCATGGTCCATGCAGGGGTGAGGTTTGAATGATGCGCTCTTCTCGTGCATTTATGGCGGAGCAGATTCTCATTGAAGAAGCCCCACTTGCGTTGGATGAAACAGCCTTGAAAGCCAAATTAGAACTCGATGGCTGCGGGGCTGTCGTCTCTTTCTTGGGGATCACTCGAGGCCGTGAAGGCGAGGCAGATGTACTCCGTTTGGAATTTGATGCATGGCAAGAACAATTGACACCGGTTCTTTACCAATTGGCCAAACAGGCGATCGCTCAATTTGGAGTTTTGGCCGTTGCAATGGCTCACAGAACTGGAACGGTTGGACCAGAAGAGCCAATTGTTGCGATTCATGTTGGAAGCCCGCACCGTAAAGAGGCATTTTTGGCATGTGAATGGCTCATCGACGAACTCAAGAAGCAAGCCCCCTTGTGGAAAAAAGAAGTCACGACGCTTGGGGAGACATGGAAGGCAGGTTTGGGTTGATTTTATGGACAAAGAAATTGAAGGAATCGTTGAGATTGGAGCCAAAGCCGTTGTTGAACGAAGAGCAACAGCAACGGGTGTTCTGAACCTATCCGCTGCCTCAGTTGAAGCAATTCAAACCAAGACGGTGAAAAAAGGAGATGTTTTGGAGGCTTCGACAATTGCTGCGATCCAAGCGGTCAAAGAAACGCCACGAATTGTCCCGCACTGTCACCCAATCCCTCTCGAAGGTTGCAAAATATACTGGTCGTGGGAAGGCCATGCTTTGCGATGCACAGTCCATGTTTCTGCTCATTACAAAACGGGCATAGAAATGGAAGCATTAACCGGCGTTGCTGCGGGGTTATTGTGCGCTCTAGACATGGTGAAGTCACTTGAGAAGGATGAACATGGGCAATACCCTCAAACATCAATCAGCGACATCACGGTTGTCGAGAAATTCAAAGGCCAATAACACAAGAAGCGAGGAGTTATAGACACACCGAAACACTCGGAGGTTAAGTGACCGCAATGGAACGTAAATGCGACCCTGTTTTTGCCCGAGTTGACAGATTAATTTCCCTTCTGAACAGATCTAAATTGCTTCATATCATGATGGTCTTGAATAACCACGCTGCTCCAATGCGTTTCACTGAAATAAAGAAGCGCGTTGACTCGTCCTCAACGACAGTAAATCGACGTCTGATCGAACTGGAACAGAATGGTTTGGTCATTCGTAATGTGGTCAACGATGCGCCACCAATGGTTCAGTACACGCTCACCCAAGATGCTTCGTCACTCGCACCCACCATTCAATCAATGTATGACTGGATTGTGGAAAAAGACATTCATTTGCAATGAAAAACGCTTTTACAGCGCAACCATGTCAATGCCCAGGTGATTTTCTTCTTCTGATTCAACCGTTTCATTGATGGATGGGACGCGCTCGTGGGGACCCATGGGCGACGTCGGCGACCTTTACCATCACTTTCTCGAAGCTGTCGATCAAGCAGCAATTTCGAGCGCAGCATGGCGTGGATTAGGTGAGAAAGACAAGGCCGACGAGGCTGCAGTCGAAGCCATGCGTCGTACCTTTGATACCGTCCCATTCGACGGCCGTGTGGCCATTGGCGAAGGTGAGCGGGATGAGGCGCCAATGCTCTACATCGGTGAAGAAATTGGCAACATGGTCGGCGTTGCGGGCGCTCCAAGAATCGACATTGCAGTGGATCCACTTGAATGCACAAACAATTGTGCTGACAATTCCCCAAATTCGATAGCAGTGCTCGCTGCAGCCCCCCGTGGTGCTCTCCTGCACGCCCCAGATTGTTACATGGACAAGATTGCTGGCGGACAAGAACTGGTTGGTGAAATAAGCCTTGATGGTGGTGTTGCTTACAACCTTGAACAAACAGCTTCTGCTTTGGACAAATCGATCGAAGAGGTTCGAGTTGTTGCTCTTGACCGCGATCGACATGCCGACCTGTTCAGAGAAATTCGAGCAACTGGTGCACAACTTGAACTGATGGGTGATGGTGATGTATCTGGAGCTATATGGGCAGCTCGCCCAGATGGGCCATTCGATTTACTCATGGGTATTGGTGCTGCTCCAGAAGGCGTCATTTCAGCGACGGCCATTCGTGGTCTCGGTGGTGTGTTTGAAGGACGTCTTGTGTTCCGCTCTGATGAAGAAGAAGCCCGGGCAGGAACGATGGTCGGTGATGATTTAACCCGACTTTGGCAAGCCCATGATTTGTGCCAAAGTGAGGATGCTCTTTTCGCTGCTTCTGGTGTTTGTGATGGTTATCTCCCTGGTGTTATCCTTGGTGAAAAGACCACGACGACATTCAGTGAAGTGATCGATGTGGCCAGTGGGACAGTTCGCAAAATCGAAACCACTCGGAGCCTTTGAGTCGTTTGAGTACCTTCAAGAGGTAGCCTCACCAGAACATTCCATGGGCGTCCAACAGGTTCGCATTGAAGTACGGTTGCCTGAGGGCCACTGGGCGGGCGATGTGACTCGAAGTCACCCATCTGCAGTGTTGAGAATTGAGGAACACATGCCGCTTCGAAAAGGCCGAGGGACTGCCAAAGCGGCGTGCAGTGAAGACATCGCTAGGACAGTGGCCCAACACCCCGGTATCGAGGAGGTTCGTTCTTTTGATCAACAACACTTCGCCGTGGACATCATCGCAGGGGGTGGCGGTTTCCTGAAGCCCCTGTTAACTGTCGGCGTGATCCCTCACACGCCGTTCGAGGTACGGGACGGTTGGGTTGATTGGACGATTGCCTGCGCCCAAGGCAAAGTGCGAGCATTAATCGCAGGTTTTGATCAAGAAAGCATCCCATATCGGCTGCTTTCGACGCGCGGTGTATCATCACGAATGCTCACACCTCGGCAGAGATTGGTGTTTGATGCAGCGACTCAGGAAGGGTTCTATGACGTGCCGAGAAGGATTTCACTCACAGCACTCGCAGCGAAATTAGATGTTGCTAAGTCGACACTTTCCGCACAACTTCAACGAATCGAATCAACGGTCATGCATGCATTCGCCGATGAAGTTCGAAAACGCAGCCCCTAACATGTTCGTGCGAACATGTTCGCAAAGGCAATAAGGTAGACCCGAGCATGGGAGTTACATGGACAACTTACCAAGCACATGGGAAGACTGGGTAGCAAATTTCGCTGAATGGCAAGAACGCGTCGGATTTAATCCAGATTGGCTGGGTGACTTTGACCTCTCGATTCAATTCGATTGGGA